>NZ_CAUFLV010000017.1:0-40166 GCF_959026545.1 uncultured Collinsella sp. | reverse complement strand
CCCTCAGACTCTCATCCGACTGTCCAATTTAGTATAGCCACATCAGCCACATCACTACAGCTCCTATGCGGGCGAGATATCGGAGGCCCCCGGCAACCTGCTGAGGGACGAGGATGGGAAGCACCATTTCGGCGCGAACAGGCCAAACGAGCTGTGGGTCACCGACGTGACGGAGTTCCGCATCCCGGCAGGGAAGGTGTACCTGTCGCCCATCGTGGACTGCTTCGACGGCATGCCGATCAGCTGGTCGTCGTCCACCTCCCCCGACGCCGAGATGGCGAACTCCTCGCTGCTGGAGGCATGCAGGCAGCTGCGCGAGGGCGAGCATCCCAAGGTGCACAGCGACCGCGGCTGCCACTACCGCTGGCCCGGCTGGCTGAGGATATGCGAGGAGCATGGGCTGGTGAGGTCGATGTCCAGGAAGGGGTGCAGCCCGGACAACGCGAGGGCGGAGGGCTTCTTCGGGAGGCTCAAGGTGGAGTTCTTCTATGGGCAGGACTGGTCCGGGGTGACCATGGAGGAGTTCATGGGCAGGCTCGATGCCTACCTGTCGTGGTACCGTGACGGGAGGCTCAAGAGCAATCTGGGCTACATGAGCCCGGCGCAGTACCGTCGGAGCCTGGGACTTGCAGCGTAGGGAACGGTCCAACTTTTCCGCCGCAGCCCCAAATGTGCACTGTGATTTGGGCTGTGCGTGCATTAAGAATTGAGCAGTTTGATCATGAGGGCCACGCCCACGGAACTGGCTCCGCCTTGACACCGTGCTCGGGGCACACCACGCGGCGCGGGGCGTGCCCCACGTAGCAGCGGGCGGATCTGACGCCGGGCGCGCGCCAGCGCCTGGCGGGCAGCGTGTCGTAGCCGCGCAGCGCCTCCCGCACACGGGGCACTTTGGAGCGGCCCTGCGCGGCCTGGCGGTCACGATTATGGAATCGCCCTCGATTCTGGCTCCCTCGACGACGGATCTGCGCAGCCCGAGGACCTCTTTATAGTACACTCTTCTGCATACGGTTGCGCGCCTCTCGCCCGCTGTTTTCTCTTGGTTGAAAAAACGATACGCGGCGCGCGGCGCCGCTAGATGCCGGTTTTCACCGTCAGGTCAACCCACACAAACTCCGAAGAGCCAGATAATGAGGCCACTAAGGAGAGTAACCCTCGGATTCTATAGGTCCCACCGTCCAGATAGACAACAATGAGAACTACGCTGCGAACTCCACGACCGTCTTAAGCCCCTTGCTTAAGCCCCTAATTCCGAACACGCCTAATCCTTCCTCCCTAAATATCAGCTAATATATGAAGCAAGGAGGCATCTGATGATTGACTTCAGGAATCCATATACGCCTGGTGCTGGCATGATGCCCAAGTATCTTGCCGGCCGAAACACTGAACTTGAGAGTGCCGAGCAAAGGCTGCTCGCCATCAAAACGGGCTACCCCGCTCGTTCGGTCGTGTACTACGGGCTACGAGGCGTGGGTAAAACCGTCATCCTTAACGCCGTTGCGGAGCGGGCTGAAGATCAGGGGCTCCTCTCTAGACACATTGAGGTCACAGAGAAATCCGGGAGCTTCATTCGTTCCCTTTCATATGCTTGTAGCGCGTTCGTCCTTAGTCTCAGCGCCAAGAAGACGCTTCAGAACAAGCTCGGTAAGCTGATATCGGTCATTCGGTCGTTCACGGCAACGTGGAATCCCTCTGACAACACCATCTCGTTTGAACTTGACGGTGAAGCTCTTTCCTCAGCCACAGCGGGAACGGGAAATCTCACTAACGACCTCACCGAGGTGATGGTGGAGCTTGGCCGTTATGCCCAAAAGGCCGATACGGCCATCTGCTTTTGCATCGATGAGATCCAGTATGCCTCAGAGGAGGAACTTGAGGCCCTGATCACCGCAGTCCACCGCATCAACCAGCTTGGACTGCCCGTCATTTTCTTCTGCGCTGGGCTTCCCAAGATTCTCAAGACTATGGGTGATGTCAAATCCTATACTGAACGCCTCTTTGAGTTCTCCAGAGTCGATTCGCTTGAAATCGACTCTGCGCGAAAAGCGATTATCGAGCCCGCTGCGGAGCTTCGCGTTGCATTTGAGCCCAAGGCCGTCGACGCCATCATTGAGCAAACGAATGGCTATCCCTACTTAATTCAAGAGATGTGTGCAACCGTATGGGAGAACAGCTCTTCAAAGGTCATTACCGTCGATGATGTTGCATCCAATATCGCCGCTACCAACGAACGCCTCGACAACGGCTTCTTCCGCGTTCGCTTCAATCGATGCACTCCGAGACAACAAGAATTCCTGGTTGCAATGGTCCAATGCGGAGAGCTTCCCTGCACAATGGCAAACGTTGCCGCAAACATGGGGATCTCACCGACGAACCGTATTTCGACTTTCAGGGCGCAGCTTATTGCCAAGGGCCTGATTTATGCAACTGGCTATGGCGAAGTCGACTTCACCGTCCCCAAGTTCGACGAGTTCATCAAGCGCACACTACCTGACAAATTCTAAGCTAGCGAGCAGCTGCCAGCTGGAACGACGTCGTCCTGTGGTAGAGCGTGAGTAGGAGCGCGTTTCGCTGAGTTTGGTAAGTGTTTCGATAAAGTTGGAAATCAAAGAGTCAATATCGGTCGAGCAACTCCTCCGCGTTATCCAGCACGTACTCCCTCAAAAAAGGAACGGAGAACTCAACATATCCACGAACGGGACTTTGAATCACCTCGTGCTGTATGAGCGAACGCCGAAATGAGCTCGTGGCCTTCGGCTCCCTTCCCATCCTTTTCGCGACGTCGGCGGTCGAGGCGCGCTCGCCCTCTCGCGCCATCGCAACAAGGTACTCCATCGCCCCTTTGGTCAACTTGGAGATCGCGGGCTCATGGACCACTTCATGGAATCGCGTCATAGCGTTTTCCACACCGAGGCGCATATCTTCGTCGGAAACCTGCATCGAACTCGCGCGGTGCAAGTCCGCAAATCGCCAAACGTAATATCCGATCAGCTGGATCAAGTACGCGTAACCCTCGGTCGCATGCGCCATTATCTCAAGTTGATCATCGTCGAGAATCAAACCCGAGGCGGCGAACCCGTCCTTGAAGGACAGCTTCACCTCGATGAGACTGATAAAGTCAAGCTCCTCGCTTTGGGCGCGCCTTAAAAACGTCAGCGCCTTGCCGTTGATCAAATCCATAACCCCCATGGGGAGGCCGGCGAACACAAGCGAGATATTCTCCTTCTCCCTGATGAGGTGCTGGACCGAACCGGCGATGAGCTGCATGGCCTCAAGCGGCGCATCTTGGACCTCGTCGATAGTGACTACCAGCCCTTTCCCCTCGCCGCAACGACGCTTCATCAGCGCTCGTAGGTTCGGCCTCTTAACGCCCATCGACACTTCACCAGATGCTATCGCGGCATTGCCTGCAAGCGAGATTGAGTCAACGGAGGAATCTGGGCTCAATTCGTACATCAAGTCGTCCACCATGTTGACACCCGCAGTGATATTGACCACATTCCAGCCGATATCCTGAGCGCGGGCGCCCAGATCGGTGAGCAGAACGGTCTTTCCCGATCCTCTCGGCCCCGTCACCCTCATCAAGCGGGCCGGTGCGCCCGCGCCGCCCTCCAGCGCACCGACATAATCCAAGAAAACCTGATCGCGACCTATGATGCGCGGCGGCTCCGCCCCAGCGCTGGGCTTAAACGGATTGAAGAACTTCTTTGAACACGCCATGTAGCATCACCCATCCAGTCATATCCCTCAAATCGATTATATCGCTCAAATCGACGGAATCGACCGAATCGCTTTAATCGACAGCCGACGATGGGTCGACCTAGGCAACCTTACAGTTCGTGTAGGCTCCTCGGGTGCGATGTCTATCTCCCCGCGCCACGTCACAGCGCCGTACTCCACGCACACGGCAATGAAGGCGGTGGGTTCTCAAGTACTCTGAACACACCCTTGCCGAGTAGCGGCATGACGTCGTAAACCCCGCTTTTGCCATCCTCGAACGCTAGGGCGATGCGGTGCCCAGGAACCGCCCGACGATCTCCGCACGATACAAAAGTGCGACTTCACGGTTGGGAATGCGCGGGGGGGCGCAACGAGAGTGTATCGTTTGGTAGAGCGGTCTCATCGGTCGTCAGATAACCGGCGAGGTACAGCATGCTCCAAAGGCCATCGCCCTTGAGCCCCATCTCGGGAAACACGATGCCCAGAACGAACGGTGCCATCCCGATCGATATAGTTCAACATGCTCCCGGGGTTATACACGCCTCCGTCGTCGAATCTGTAGCCGCCATACCACCACTTGGCAGTTTCATACTTTCCAGATGCCCCATACAGGACAAAAATGCGGCAAACCCACCGTCCTGATTATCCGCTCAGCACATCTACGCGCCTGCATGCCCCCTCAACCATCTTGCCTGCCATTTCCTTTGCCTCTGGGAAGCCCTCGTCAGCCAAGCCAGAAGCAGCGCTCAAACGCCTCCCTCATCGGACCTTCTGGAATCAGACCATCGAAAAACGCCCGGGTGCTTTGGGGGGAGAAGCGATTCACCGACAAGAGGCAAGCTCCTAGAGATGGCTGTCGCGTTAGGCGTGGCGAGATATCCAGAATCGTACGAGAACCTCGGACCGTTACTCTTTTCCGCTCCGCTCATTTCCGCAACTGACAACTCGATTTCGTACCGAACGGGATTAAATTCTACTATCTCCTAATGTCTTACCGCTCGGTAAGCTATTGAAACATCAGACAATTTCTTACCGCTCGGTAGGAGTGTGATTATATCGAGGAAATCGCTTAAATCGGCAGCATGGCATGCAATCGATAACACCTCGCAGTCCACGCGTCTTACGTCACCCCGCCCCGTGCAGATACGGTGCGGCACGGGACCACATGGTAAGATGTCATTTCGTTAGACAAACCTCTACGCCCTAGGAGCACTGCTCGTGGCCGATAACTCTACCGACACGGCTGCCATTCAGCCGTACGCGAAGAACGAAACAGAGAAGAACCGCTTTATCTTAAAGCAGCTCGTCACCAAGGACTTCAAGCTCAAGTACCGCCGCAGCGTGCTGGGCGTCGTCTGGTCGGTGCTGAACCCGCTCCTCATGATGGTCGTCATGAGCATCGTGTTCTCGTTCCTGTTCAGCAACGGCATCGAGAACTTCCCACTCTACCTCATCCTGGGCAACATCACGTTCTCGTTCATGTCCGACTCAACGAGCGCCGCCCTCACGTCCTTTCTCGATGCGGCACCTCTGCTCAAGAAGGTCAAGATCTCGCGCTTCGTGTTCCCCGTGCAGAAGGTCCTGTTCGCGCTCGTGAACTTCGCCTTCTCACTCGTCGCCGTCGCGCTCGTCATGCTGTGGTTCCGCGTCATGCCCACCTGGCACCTTATCTGGCTGCCCGTGTGCCTGGGTCTCCTCATCATCTTCTGCATCGGTATCGGCCTCATCATCGGGTCGCTCGCCGTGTTCTTCCGCGACGTCATCCACCTGTGGAGCGTCATCCTCACCGCATGGACCTACCTCACCCCCCCTGTTCTGGGACTTTCAGCTGCTCATCGATAAGGGTGCCCCGTTGTGGGTTATCGGCATCGTCAAGGCGAACCCCATGTACGGCTTTGTGACCTTCATGCGCGACATCTTCCTGTGGAATCAGAGCCCCTCGACCGAGATTCTCGCGCTCTGTGCCGTCTGGGCTGTCGTCATGCTCGCCATCGGCATCCTCGTCTTCCGCAAATCCCAACACAAGTTCATCCTCTACGTCTAAGGACACATCAATGGCAACCACCGCATCTTCCGAATACGCCATCGAGGTCAACGACGTCACGATGATCTTCAACATGGCATCCGAGCAACTCAACAGCCTCAAGGAGTACTTCATCAAGCTCATGAAGCACGAGCTGTTCTTCAACGAGTTCCGCGCGCTCAAGAACGTCTCGTTCAAGGTGCGCCCCGGCGAGGTCGTGGGCCTGGTGGGAACCAACGGCTCGGGCAAGTCCACCATGCTCAAGGTGATCGCCGGCGTGCTCGAGGCCAGCGAGGGCGAGTGCATCGTCCGCGGCAACATCGCGCCGCTCATCGAGCTTGGCGCGGGCTTCGACCTCGAGCTCACCGCGCGCGAGAACATCTACCTCAACGGAGCCCTGCTCGGCTACACCGAGGAGTTCATCGACGCCCATTTCCAAGAGATTATCGACTTCGCCGAGCTTCCCGACTTCGTGGACATGCCCATGAAGAACTTCTCCTCCGGCATGGTCGCGCGCATCGCCTTCGCCATCGCCACCATCACCGAGCCTGACATCCTCATCGTGGACGAGACGCTCTCCGTAGGCGACGTGTTCTTCCAGGAGAAGTGCGAGCGCCGCATCCAGCACTTCATCGAGGACGGCAACGTCACCGTGCTGTTCGTGAGCCACTCCATGGACCAGGTGGAGCGCATCTGCCAGCGCGCCGTGTGGATCGAGAAGGGCGACCTGCGCATGGACGGACCCGTGGACGAGGTCTGCAAGGCGTATCGGGCGCAGTTCGCGTAGACTGTGAATGAAAGACAAACGCAGTCACACTTAAACTACTGGCCAAGCTTCTCCGTAAACCTTAGGTACTGAATCGCTTGCATCTGCGCAATCGTCTCACGATAGGGGCTCTCGACGCCGAGCTCATACCTCAATCCATCGGCTCCAATATAGCCCAGCAGGTTGATTGCCCCTACGCTTTGCCCCAAGACAAGATCTGCCTTCTGACGATCAGTCAGGGGTGCACCAAGTGCGTAGAGAACCTGCGCGGCAAGTTGCGATGAGCTCGTCGTCCGAACTTGACCGAACCCCGTGCCGGCAACCTCGTAATTCGTCCAAACCATATACGTCGATTCGTACTTCTTGAACTCTCGGTCAAGCTGAGCCGCATCGGCATACAGGGAATCCGCCAAGGTACCAGCGAACCCCGGTTGGTGGTCGCCAAAAAACACCAGCGCAACAGGGCGATCGATGCCTTTCAATCTCTCGATGAACTGCGCCAGATCCTGATCGGACCTATTGATGCAGGCCAAATACACACCAAGCTCAGACAAGACCGCCGAGTCGTCAACACCCGAAACATCCAGGTTAACCACATCCTCGGCAGGCACGCTCCCCTCGCCATAACCACTGTGGTTCTGCATGGTGACATCGAAGATGAACTGCGGCGCGGCATCCTGCTCGAGCAGCTCGAGAATCTTGTCGTACGTAGAAGCGTCCGTCGCACCGGAATGGTACATGGGCGCGGACTCAAAATCCTCAATCGAGAGGAAGCGGTCAAAACCAAGCTGCCCATACACGGAAGAACGTTTCCAGTTAACTGCGCTCTGCGGATGCATGGCGACCGTACCGTATCCCAGCTGCTTAAACTGCTTGACTAGGCTATCGGATTCGCTCAAATCATAGAGCTGATACGGGCATTTCCCCGTGCCAATAAACGCCATCGAATTCCCCGTAAGAAATTCGAACTCCGAATTTGCCGTACCACCGCCCATAACCGACACCATGAGCGTGCCGCGCTGGAGCGTCCCCTCGATCGAATTGTAGAATTGAGGTCCTCCATAGCCCGCATCACGCACTGCATCGTATATCGACAGGTCGGAGAACGTCTCGTTCATGACGGCGATGACAGTAGGCCTGATCTCGTTGAACTGAGCCTCCGCCGCAAGGCGCTCGGGCGTGGAACCCATGGTGGCATTGAATTCGTCTTCGAGCTGATAAAGCAAGTCCGTCGCCTGTTGCCCATCATATCCTTCCGGTTCGGGAATCTTCAGATCCTGGGCGACCTCAATGAACGCGGGGACGAATCCGAGCGTTTGATACGTATTAATGGGCATAAATCGGTCGTACCCAAAAACAATTATCTCCTCAAGTTTCACCCTGTTGAACAACCCGCCCAGGATGGCAAACAGAACCACGCCCACCAGCGTGCTCGCGCCCGCAGTGATTGCGCGCGCTCTGCGAGAAAAGCTCCTATAGTCCGGTTTAAGAAGGGACAGGCTGCAAGCGCATACGGCGGTCGCACACAGGGCCACAACCATCTTGGGAGTAAGCACGTAGTTATAACCGGAGGCAACCGCACCAGCCGTCTTAAGCGAGAGCAGATCCGTTGGCATGATGGGAGTACCCTTGAACATCACCACGAAATGCTGGGCGATGCCAAATCCCAAAGCGCACAGGGGGACAAACGCCATAAGGGCTCCCCCTCGCTGACCCAGGAAATACAGGGCCGTAGAAACAACGGCAAACAGTGAAACGGTAACGGCGAAAAATTGCAGCTGAATCGACCCGCTCGAATCCAACCAGACGTAATCAATCATCCATGCGGAAAGGATGGACACAAATGCGATAACACAGACGATGGCGACGGCACGTAGGGCAACCCGCAGTTTGATGGGAAGTTCCGCCATGCCGTCCGAAATGCGATTTCGCGTGAGCGTGATAGTGCCGCACAAAAACAACGCCACCGCACAAGCGCCAAGGTCGAGGATTCCAGCCTCGGCGTCTATGCCACCGAGCAAGCAAAAAATGCTAACAACGAGCAAGAGTGCCACATAGAACATCGACCACATGATGTCTCCAAGAGGCAAGCGGCGGCATTGCCTCCACATGCTCACGGCATGGAAAACTGCCAATGCGGTCAGGGCAAGCGCAGAGACGAAAAGCGGTGTAGAATACGCCGCAGGAGCAAACTCGGGCATGTAACGATCCGTTCAAGACAAGGTAAGGAGACGGTAAACATCATCCTAACACGGGAGCGCGTAGCCACAACATTGCCCGGCACCATCGGTGCGCGCGATAGCGGCATCAATTCGCGCCGATGCCGCCACTAGCACCTACAGTTCAATCTCCACCTTAATCTCCGGCACGGTGGCGAGCTCGTCGAGGGTCACGCCGTCCACGTAGGCGTCGATGGTCTCCTCGAGGCCGGTCCAGAACTTCACCGTCGAGCACAAATCGCTGCGGCCGCACGTCCCGTCGAGCCCCTCGCACGCCACGGTAGAGCGCTCCCCTTCCGCAGCGCGCAAGATATCACCTGCGCTGATCTCGCCCATTGGCTTGGCCAGCACGTACCCGCCGCCCTTGCCGCGCACGCTCTTGAGCAGACCCGCCTTCATGAGCGGGCGCACCAGCTGCTCCAAGTACTTGAGCGAGATGACCTCCCGCTCGGCGACCTCGCGCAGCGACACCTTAGTCTGGGGACGCGAGGCGCTCGCGAGGGGTCGTGCGGGGGCATCAAGGGCCAACGACCCTGAGCGCGACCCATTCCCTGGTGCAGGGGCGTCATCACCAACGGCACTTCCCGCAACGGGATCCCCGCCGATCGCGGCAATGTATATCATCAGCTTGAGCGCGTAGCGGCCCTTTGAGGAAATGAGCATGGGCGAACCCCCTTGCGGTAAACCATGTGAAACAGCGAGCCTGGTCTCGAAACGTCTGCATATTCTCGCAGAAATCGGCTATCATCGTATCGTTAATCCGAGTGAACTTCTAGAGTTTAGCGCGGATCGCACATCGCCCGCGCACCTCGAAAGGAATTCTTATGAGCGCAACACCCCTGCTCAGCATCACCGGCCTCACCGCCTCGGTGGACGAGAAGACCATTCTCCACGGCATCGACCTCGATGTCGCCGCCGGCGAGACCCACGTCCTCATGGGCCCCAACGGCGCGGGCAAGTCCACCATGGGCCACGTGATCATGGGCGACCCGGTCTACACCGTGAACGAGGGCACCATCACCTTCGACGGCCAGGACATCACCGACCTCTCCCCCGACAAGCGCTCCCGCGCGGGTCTGTTCCTTTCCTTCCAGGCCCCGGTCGAAATTCCGGGCGTTCCGCTCTCCAGCTTTCTGCGCGCAAGCGTCGCCGGCCGCCCCGGCCTCGAAATGAAGGGCAAGGAGTTCCGGCGCCGCGTGAAGGAGCTCGCCGCGGAGCTCGACATGGACACCGCCTACCTCAATCGCGAGCTGGGCGTGGGCTTCTCCGGCGGTGAGAAGAAGAAGGTCGAGATGTTGCAGTTGCTGCTGCTCCAGCCCAAACTCGCCATCCTCGACGAGACCGACTCCGGCCTCGACGTCGACGCCCTCGGCGTGGTCTCCCGCGGCATGGACGCCTACCGCCGCTCCACCGACGGCTCGCTCGTCATCATCACCCACAACACGCGCATCCTCGAGCACCTCGAGGTCGACCGCGTCCACGTTATGGTGGACGGCCGCATCGTGCGCGAAGACGACGCCTCGCTCATCCCGTGGATCGACGCCAACGGCTTCGACTCCTTTGAGCGCGAAGCAGCCGAGCAGCTCGCCGCGGGCGAGTCCCGCTAGGAGGCCGCAGTCATGGCTAAGAACCGCACCGAGGTCGCGGACATCGACCGCAGCCTCTACGACTTCTCTTATGGCGAGGAGGGCTTCGAGCGCCTCGACGCGGGCCTCACGCCCGACATCGTCCGCGAGATCTCCGAGCGCAAGGACGAGCCCGCCTGGATGCTCGAGCGCCGCCTCAAGTCCCTCGAGATCTACCACGGCATGCCCAACCCCACCTGGGGACCGGGCATCGACGGCCTCGACATGGACCATATCGTCACGTACGTGAAGCCCAACACCGACCAAAAGGCCGACTGGGACTCCGTACCCGACGACATCAAAAATACCTTCGAGCGCCTGGGCATCCCCGAGGCCGAGCGCAGCTATCTCGCCGGCGTGGGCGCCCAGTACGACTCCGAGCTCGTCTACCACAACATGCAGGACACCGCCTCCAAGATGGGCATCGTCTACTCGGGTATCGAGGAGGCACTCCACGAGCCCAAGTGGGAGGCGATCATCCGCGAGAAGTTCATGACGCTCATCCCGCCCACCGACCACAAGTTCGCGGCGCTGCACGGCGCCGTGTGGTCTGGCGGCTCGTTCGTCTACGTACCGAAGGGCGTCAAGCTCGACTTCCCGCTGCAGAGCTACTTCCGCCTGAACGCCGCGGGCGCGGGTCAGTTCGAGCACACGCTCATCATCGTCGAGGACGACGCCGACCTGCACTTCATCGAGGGTTGCTCGGCACCCAAGTACAACGTGGCGAACCTCCACGCGGGCGCCGTAGAGCTCTTCGTGGGCAAACGCGCGCACCTGCGCTATTCGACCATCGAGAACTGGTCGAAGAACATGTACAACTTGAACACCAAGCGCGCCCGCTGCGAGGAGGAGGGCGAGATCGAGTGGATCTCGGGCTCCTTTGGCAGCCACGTGGGCTACCTCTACCCCATGAGCGTGCTCGCGGGCCGCAAGAGCCGCTCGAGCTTCACCGGCATCACCTTCGCGGGCGCCGGCCAGAACCTCGACACCGGCTGCAAGGTCGTGCTCGGCGCGCCCGACACCACCGCCACGGTCGAGACCAAGTCCATCTCCAAGGGCGGAGGCATCTCCACGTTCCGCAGCTCCATCGTCGCCACCCCGGCCGCCGAGGGCTCTGCGGCGAGTGTGTCGTGCCAGTCGCTCATGCTCGACGACATCTCGCGCTCCGACACCATCCCCGCGATGGACATCCGCGCCAAGAACGTGGACATCGGCCATGAGGCGACGATTGGTCGCATCGGCGACGATAAGGTGTTCTACCTCATGAGCCGCGGCATGTCCGAGGAAGAGGCGCGCACCATGATCGTGAACGGCTTCGCCAATCCCGTTTCCAAGGAGCTCCCGCTCGAGTACGCAGTCGAGATGAACAACCTGATCAAGCTCGAGATGGAAGGGGCTATCGGATAATGAAGATGGACGGTATGACCATTCGCCATGCAAGTGCGATGCCTGCTCCAACTTGGAGCTGGCTCAAGATGAACGACGTCACCGTGAAGATCCCCGATGGCCTGGAACGCACATGCCAGGTCGAAATCGAGGCAGGCGACACCCTGGACAACACCACGAGTTTTGAAAGCGCCATCGCTCGCCTGCAGGAGCGCCTCGACGCCGAACGCAGCGACGCCCGTGCAGATTCCCGCGCCATCTGCGTTGCCGCCACGCGCAAGGACAAGGGCGCCGAGGACCTCGATGTCCCCGCCCTTTCCTCCTACGAGAAGCGCGCCGCCCTCTCCGAGATGGCCGGTGATGTCGCCGCCGACTTTGAGACTGGCATCGGCATCAACGCCCGCGCCTATCTGAACTTCCTCGCCGGCGGAACCGCGGTCCTCGCAGCCGAGGCTGGTGAGACCGAGCAGGCGAACATCCGTGTTACTGCTGAGAATGGCACTGCATCGGGTGCCAGCGTTGACATCATCGCCGAGGACGGTGCCACCTTCGCCGTGACCATCTCCCTCGATTCCACCGCCGAGCAGCCAACCTTCATGGGCTCCACTCTGCGTGTGTTCGCCGGACGCGGCGCCCGCGTCGACCTCACGGTCTATGTCACCGCCAGCGATGCCGTCACGCTCATGGAGGATTCCGGCTTCGTGCTCGACGAGGACGCGCGCGTGACCGTCCGTCATGTGGTCCTCGCAGGCGGCTTCACCGCCACAGGCCTCGCAGCCGACCTCCGGGGCGACCGCTCCCGCATCGACGTCGAGACGAGCTATCTCGCCGCTGGTACCGAACAGCGCGACTTCAACTACGTAATCCGCCATCGCGGTCGCAAGACGCTCTCCAACATGGACGCAAACGGCGTGCTCACCGGCTCGTCCAAGAAATGCCTACGTGGCACCATCGACCTCATCCACGGGGCAAAGGGAGCCGAGGGCGCCGAGCGCGAGACGGTCCTGTTGGCAAACCATGGCGTGGACAACAAGACCATTCCCACCATCTTATGCGATGAGGACGACGTCGCGGGCAACCACGGTGCCACCATCGGCCATGTGCGTCCCGAGCAGCTTTTCTACGCCGCATGTCGCGGCCTTTCCCAAGAGCAGACGGAGGCCCTGTTCCTCTCCGCCAAACTTGAGGACGCCGCTCTACGCGCGCCCAATGACGCGATTCGCGCCCATGTCGTCCGCCTGGGCAACCAGATCGTCCCGGATTTTGAGGAGGAGATCGCGTGATCGACACCGACAACGTGACCTGCGACACCTGCACCGCACCTTCCAGTTTCGTATTCGATGCCTCTGATGAGGTAAGTCGCGGATGGCCCCGCGTCGACATCGGGCTCAATCCGTATAAAAGCTCCTTCCCGCTCCTCGCCCAGCGAGAGGACATCGCCTTTTTGGACAGCGGCGCCACCGCGCAACGCCCTGCATGCGTTCTCGAAGCTCAAAGGAGCTTCTATGAAACGATGAACGCCAATCCCCTGCGCGGTCTGTACTCGCTCTCCGTTGAGGCGACCGAGGCCATCGCACGCGTACGCGCCCAGATCGCCGAGCTCTTGGGCGCGGTAGACGAGCGAGGTCGCGCCCGCGCCAACGAGGTGGTGTTCTGCCGCAACACGAGCGAGGCGCTGAACATTGTTGCCAAGGGCTTCGCGCCCCACGTGCTCAAGCCCGGTGACGAGGTCGCCATCACCATCATGGAGCACCACTCCAACCTGATTCCGTGGCAGCAGGCGTGCCGCGCCGCAGGTGCGAAGCTCGTCTACCTCTACCCCACCAAAACCGGTCGGATCACCGACGAGGAGATCGCTGCCAAGATCGGGCCTGCGACCAAAATCGTCGCCGCCGCGCACGTCTCCAATGTCCTGGGCGTGGAAAATCCCATCGCCAAACTCGCCGCGGCCGCTCATGCAAACGGAGCCTACATGGTGGTCGACGCCGCCCAATCCATCCCGCACATGCGCGTCGACGTGAACGAGCTCGGCGCCGACTTCCTCGCCTTCTCCGCACATAAGGCACTTGGCCCCATGGGCGTGGGAGTGCTGTGGGGACGTGCGGAGCTGCTCGACCAAACCGACCCCGTCCTCACCGGCGGCGAGATGATCGACTCCGTCACCGAGCAGGGCGCCGTCTGGGCCCCCGTGCCCGAGAAGTTCGAGGCCGGCACACAGGACGCTGCTGGCATTTACGCCACCGGAGTGGCGCTGGACTATCTCGTGAACAAGGTCGGCTACGACGCCATTGCCGAGCGTGAGCACGCACTCGTCCATTACGCCATGAGTCGCATGGTCGAGCTTCCCTTCGTTGACATCATCGGGTCCATCTACTGGGACCAGCACCATGGGGCCGTTAGTTTCAACATCCGCGGCATCCATCCACACGACGTCGCGAGCATCATGGACATGGACGGCGCGTGCATCCGCGCAGGGCACCACTGCGCCCAGCCGCTCCTCACCTGGCTCGGCGTGGAGAACCTCGCCTGCTGCCGCGCCAGCCTTGCCTTCTATAACGACAAGTACGACATCGACCGCTTCATCGACTCCCTCAACCACGTCTGGAGTGTCTTCAATGGGTAACATCTACCGTTCCGCATCCTTCATGGAACACAGCTCGCACCCCGATTACAAGTACGAGATGGACGCCCCCACGCACACGCATGACGGCATCAACCCCAGCTGCGGCGATGAGCTCACGCTTTCCCTACGCGTGGAGAACGGAGTCATTGAAGAGGCCGCCTTCACCGGGCACGGCTGCGCGATCTCGCAGGCGTCAGCGGATATCATGGCAGACCTCATCACGGGCGAGACGGTTGAGGAGGCCAAGCGCCTATCCGGGCTTTTCTTGGCGATGATCCGCGGCGAGGAGCTCACCGAGGACGACTTTGACGACCTCGACGAGGCGGCCCAACTCAAGGACATCTCGCACATGCCCGCGCGCGTCAAGTGTGCCGAGCTCGCCTGGCGCACGCTCGACGGCATACTCAGCGCGTAACCTTCTTGTGTATCAGCTCATGCCCGGCGCGGCGCCGTGACAGACGGGTACACTGTGTACACGGTCGCGACGGCGCGGCCACGATGTACCCACGGAGGCACGGATGACGTCACAGACCGATCGCGAACAGGAGCGCTCAACGGCGTCCGTAACGCCCGGGGCAACCGAGCAGCAGCGTGAACGCCGCGCCCCCAAAATCGCAGTTGGAGACGTCTCCGCCGTCCAGGACCGCAAGGCCGACAGCACCTCCATGAAGCAGGTGCGCTCCACCTTCATCTTCCTTGCGTTCATTGGTGTCGCCTACGCCGCCTACCTCGTCATGAGCGGACAACTCGATGACTTTATCCGCGCGCTCATCGGCGTCAATCCCAAATGGATCATCGCGGGCGTCGCGTGCTTTCTGTGCTATTACGTTTTCGGCATCCTGGCTTACGCCGCCATCGTCGTCATCGACCACGACTCCCCCGTCGGGTTCCGCGACCTCATGAGCGTGGAGGCATCCGGCGTCTTTTTCATGCGTCTTACCCCGGGAGGCGCGGGCGTCATCCCGTCGCAAATCTACCGCCTCACGCGCGCGGGACTCTCCCTGGCCGATGCTTCCGCCCTGCAATTCGTACGCTTCACCCTCTATGAGGCGGGTGAGGGCATCTTCGCCGCCATCATGTTGCTCTTTTGCGGCAACTACTTTTTAGAGACCTTCGCCGACGTCAAGATCATCGGGCTCGATGTTATCTGGATCGGCATTTTCATGTTCGGATACAAGTTCATCCAGGTCGGCGGTGTGCTGTTGCTCTGCCTGTTACCCGGACCGATCCAAAAACTTGGCTCGCTCGGTCTCAAGATCGGGCGCACGCTGCACATCCTCAACCAGGAGCGCTATGAGCGCTACCTCGACTTCCTCACCACGCAGGTCACCACGTTTTCACAGGCTTTCCGCTCTGCAGCATCCAACTGGCATGTGCTCCCCATCGTAGAGCTCCTTACCCTGATCCAACTCGGCTGCATGTATGCGCTGCCCTATTTCGTTCTGCGCTCGTTTGGCCTCGAGGCCGACCTGCTGGTCTGCCTCGCCTCCGGCTCCATGGTCGAGCTGCTCGTTAACGCTATTCCGCTGCCAGGTGGAGCAGGCGGCGCCGAAGTCGGCTTTACCTACCTGTTTGGCAATATGTTCGGATGGCATCTGTCTGCAGGTCTCGTCATATGGCGCTCCATCGAGTATCTGCTGCCCGTCGTCATCGCCGCCCCCTGCATGGGCATGCGTTCCACTACAGGAGAGAGCATCTACAACCGCTGGAGCCGCCGCGCGCATAACGCCCATCATGTAGCACATGGTGACTGGGGCGGAGTCAGACGGCCGGCGGGCGTCAAGTTCAGGCCAACGGACAAGCGAACAAGCACGCCGACGCGAGTCAACGCCGCGCGCAAGTCCGACGGTGTCACCTTCAAGGTTCCTGCAAAACGCACGAACAAGGAGGCGCGCGCGCACGAAGACGGTTCCACATCGGGCACCTGCAAAGATCGCAACGCATAGCGTCCCCCGTTGGCGCGGCCCCTCGGACATGATCACTCCTGCCACGCTTCGCCCATATTAAAGCGTTTCAACTTACCTTCTCCCTCGCAGGCGACCCAACTCGGGTTAAAATAAAGCTGCATGTCAGGTTTGCCCGGTCCATCGGAATCAAAACCGTGCGTCCGGCAGCGACTACGAAAGAGAGGAGAGGCATGCAGTACTCACAGGAAGTGGAGAACATGTGCCCCGTCGCCAAGGGCGCATACCACGGCCCCGCGCCCATCCCGGAGGAGGGCCAGTGGGTCCAGGCCAAGGAGATCAAGGACATCTCCGGCCTCACGCACGGTGTTGGCTGGTGCGCCCCGCAGCAGGGTGCGTGCAAGCTCACGCTTAACGTCAAGGAGGGCATCATCGAGGAGGCCCTCGTCGAGACCATCGGCTGCTCGGGCATGACCCACTCCGCCGCCATGGCTTCCGAGATCCTCCCCGGCAAGACCATCCTCGAGGCCCTCAACACCGACCTCGTCTGCGATGCCATCAACGTGGCCATGCGCGAGATCTTCCTGCAGATCGTCTACGGCCGCAGCCAGACCGCGTTCTCCGAGGGCGGCCTGCCCGTGGGCGCCTCCCTCGACGACCTCGGCAAGGGCCTGCGCTCCCAGGTCGGCACCATGTTCGGCACCAAGGCCAAGGGCGCTCGCTACCTCGAGCTCGCCCAGGGCTACGTGACCCGCATGGCCCTCAACGCCAACAACGAGATCATCGCGTTCGAGTTCATGAACCTCGGCAAGTTCACCGACGCCCTCAAGGCCGGCAAGACCCCCGAGGAGGCCATCGCCGGCGCCATGGGCCACTACGGCCAGTGGGAGAACGCCGCCAAGTACATCGACCCGCGCACCGACGAGGAGACCCACACGGTCGCCAACGTCTTCCCGGTTCACGAGTAGAAAGGGAGGGATAGAAAATGGCTGTTACTTTCGAAGGTTACGAGCGCCGCGTTGAGAAGATCAACGCCTGCCTCGCCGAGAACGGCATCGCCTCCCTCGAGGAAGCCGAGCAGATCTGCCTCGACAAGGGCGTGAACGCCCGCGAGATCGTGCACGACACCCAGTCCATCGCATTCCAGAACGCCGAGTGGGCCTACACCCTGGGCTGCGCGCTGGCCATCAAGAAGGGCGCCAAGAGCGCTTCTGAGGCTGCCGCCATCATCGGTGAGGGCATCCAGGCCTTCACCGTTCCGGGCTCCGTCGCCGAGGACCGTAAGGTCGGTCTGGGCCACGGTAACCTGGGCGCCATGCTCCTGTCCGACGACACCGAGTGCTTCGCATTCCTCGCCGGTCACGAGTCCTTCGCAGCCGCTGAGGGCGCCATCAAGCTGGCCCTCAACGCCAACAAGGCCCGCAAGACGCCGCTTCGCGTCATCCTGAATGGCCTGGGCAAGGACGCCGCCCAGATCATCGCCCGCATCAACGGCTTCACCTATGTGAAGACCCAGTTCGATTACTTCACGGGTGAGCTCAAGGTCGTCGAGACCATCCCCTACTCCGATGGTCCCCGTGCCGCCGTCAACTGCTACGGCGCCGACGACGTCCGCGAGGGCGTTGCCATCATGTGGCACGAGAACGTGGACATCTCCATCACCGGTAACTCCACCAACCCCACGCGCTTCCAGCACCCCACCGCGGGCACCTACAAAAAGGAGCGCCTCGAGGCCGGCAAGAAGTACTTCTCCGTGGCCTCCGGTGGCGGTACCGGCCGCACCCTGCACCCGGACAACATGGGCGCCGGCCCTGCCTCCTACGGCATGACCGACACCATGGGCCGTATGCACTCCGACGCCCAGTTCGCCGGCTCCTCCTCCGTGCCCGCGCACGTCGACATGATGGGCCTCATCGGCATGGGCAACAACCCCATGGTCGGTGCCACCGTCGCCTGCGCCGTCGCCGTGAACGCCGCTATCAACGAGTAGCATTCGCGCCGCGCGAGACGCACGCCAACGACTCGGCAATACGGGCCGTCACCTTCGGGTGGCGGCCCTTTTTCTTGGAGAGGATTCCAGGAGGAGGAGGATGGAGGGCGGACAGGCGGACACGGCAACGGGCGCACCCGCCGATGTACGGGCGCGACAGCCCTCAGGCGCACGAGAGGCGCGTACACATATATCTAAAATTCAGACGATCTCATGCAATATCCGACTAGATGACTCGTATGACAAACCGTCCGCGCAATAGCATCTGCCGCGTACCGACCCGCGCGTCCGAACGATACCGCGACCACGTACCCTAGTGAACGGCGCATCATCGGCCAATCCGCAGATAGGAGAACCCCATGGAACTCAAATGCGATGTCCTCGTCATCGGAGGCGGCATTGCAGGCATCAGCGCCGCAATCGAAGCCGCATCCCATGGCGCATCGGTGGCACTCGCCTGCGCCGGACCGCTATTCGGAGGATCGAGCTTCTACCCGGGCACATGGGGGCTCGGCCTCATCGGACCCGAATCCGATACCGACGAGGCGGATCTGATCGCATCCATCTTACGCGTTGGCTGCGGTGTCGCCGATGAGAGGCTCGTGGAGACGTTCGTACGGGGTATTCACCCGTCGATCGCCTGGCTCGAAGATGAGCTTGGCGTGAGGCTCAAACGTCCGGAGAGCGCCGAAAGCGCCCTTGAATCAACCTTTATACCCTGCTTCGACCATAAACACCGTTTGTGGCGTGGCATCACACGAAAGGAGTTCGAGGCTGCCGCAAAGCGCGCGTTCGAGGAACTCGGCATAGATGTCCTCGAACGATGCGAGCTGATGCGCCTCACCCGCGGCGAAGACGGAACGAGGGCGATTGTTGGTGCCATCCTCTACGACCGAAGGGCCCAGGAACTCTTCGGATGCATCGCCAACGCCATCGTCCTCTCGACAGGTGGAACCGGAGGCCTATTCGAGCGAAGCCTCACCTCCCAAGACGTCCTAAGCTCCGCCCAGGGCATCGCCATGGATGCCGGCTGCTCCCTCGTCAACATTGAATTCATGCAGATGATGCCCGGCTTGGTCTACCCCGCCCGCGGCATCGTCTTCAATGAGAAGACGTTTCGCTACGCCATGTTCGAGGACGAGAACAAACTGCTGCCCAGGGAGCCAGAGGACCTCGGCGCGCTCCTTGAGATGCGCTCCGGGCACGGACCCTTCACCTGCCGTCTTGACGACGCACTCGTGGACATGGCGATTGACGCTGCTGGCGACGAGGGGCTTTCTGTTCGCTATCGATTCCCGCATGAGGGAGCCCCCGAATTTGTGAGGACATTCGCCCAATGGATGCAAGACGAGCTGGGCATCACTCCCGCGGATAACCTGCACGTCGCCATGTACGCACACGCGGCAAACGGTGGGATACAGATCGATGAATGTGCTCAGACCGGCGTGCCCGGTCTCTATGCCTGCGGTGAGGTGACGGGAGGCATGCACGGGGCCGATCGCATTGGAGGGCTCTCGAGCGCCAATGGACTCGTGTTTGGAAGGATTGCCGGCACACAGGCAGCGAAGGCAGCTCAGCGCGTGAAATCCGGTGCCGCGATACGTCATGTCGCGACACGCGCCCTCGAGCTGGCGCTTCAAGACATCCGCATGACGGAAGTGCCCCTCGACGACATGGATGCTTCCCGCATTGCGGGGGACATGAAGCGCACGATGAGCGCGCACGCCATGATCCAGCGCACCGAGGCAGGTCTCGCAGATGCGCTACAGGATATCGAGCAGTTACAGCATGAGGCACGTTTCCACGGAGCATGCCGCGACTGCGTCATCCCCCGTGACGCCTCACTCGCACGGGGAATTCGCATTTCCTCGCAGCTCAAGCTCGCTCACGCCATGCTAAGTGCCATGCGCGAACGACGTGAGAGCCTTGGGTCCCACTATCGACCCGATTATCCACCGCACATGCATCATCCGCGTGCCTGATCAACGTTGCTGCATCCCCCGGATTCAATGGGATGTAGCCGAACGCAATCGATTTGAGGAGCTAGAACACGCACATAAAGAAAAACTCCCTTGCGGGAGCATACATTCAATGGTGGGCGATCAGGGATTCGAACCCTGGACCTTGGGATTAAGAGTCCCCTGCTCTAGCCAGCTGAGCTAATCGCCCTTTGCATCTGCCATGTGAAAGGGAATGGGGTGGGTAAAGGGACTCGAACCCTCGACCTACGGGACCACAACCCGTCGCTCTAGCCAACTGAGCTACACCCACCATGTCTGTCACACAGCGAAGAGTATTATGCACGCTCATGGCGTTCAATGCAAGGGGTAATTCAAGAAAAGTATGAGAACCTTGGCCTGAGGGTGAAAATCCATTGGCCCCATGGCCGTCCCATGCCCCACCGCCGGCTTCGCCCAATCCCGCGCAATGCGGTTACGCGCGCTTCGCACGCACTTAACGCGAGTTGTTGCGACCTCTTCGCATCTTAATCCATGCTGTCCGGAACACGATGCCCGTTGCCGCCCCACAGCAGTCGAGGAGCACATCGACCACTTGCCCGGAACGATCGGCGACGAAGAGTTGAATCGTCTCATCAATAGATGGAATGAATGCGCAAAACACGGCGGTGGCGACAAGGGAAGCGCGCGACACGGCACCGGCCCTGTCGAACGCCTGCGATGCGAACAGACCGAGCAAGAGATACTCGGTAAAATGCGCGGTCTTGCGAATGATGAAGTTCGTCAGCCACGCATAGGGAAGCCCCAGTGAGCGCAGCACCTCATGGGCACATTCCATGACACTCAAGCTTAAAGAACCGCTCCCCTGACCGGGAACGAGGGAGTTGCCCCATATGAAGGTGACGAACACCAAGGTGAGCAGCAGCCAGGGAATGCTCACCTTGGAACGAAACTGACTCGACAAGTTCGACAAGCCGAATTACCCCTCCGCAGACTGAAGCGCCGGCATCCCCGCCGTCCCGCCCTCGATGACCTTAAGGTACTCATGAGCGGTCCTGTGGACGCTTTTGGACGGGACCTTGTCGAACTCCTCCTCGATGATCGAGTTGACATGGCTATGCAGGCGCGTGGCATGACTGCCTTCGGCAATGGCCGCCATGCGCCTGGCATCCATGACTGAGGTCGCGGCAGGCTCGGCAACAGCGGGTGTGGAAGAGACGGATGTCAGAGCAGATACGCTCTCGTCAGCGAGGATGGCAAGCGCCGCCGCCCACATACCCTCATGGCCGGAGTAGTCGGCAACCGGGACGCTCGGAGCCTCCTGCGACCGTACTTGTTGAGCGGGGCTAGAAGCCTGGGCCGTTCGCACAGGGACCGCCGATTGGACGACGGGCGCGGACATGGTGGGAAGCACGGGCGCGTGGGAGCGAGAGACGACCGAGGGACCGTACAGGGAGGCCATGGCCTCGTCGCGCGCATCGGCTTCGTCCAAATCGAAATCATCGACGAACGACCCACCCGCATTGGCAGCTTGAGGGACGGGGGTCGTGACTCGAACGGCAGCGGTGGCAGCGGTGGCAGCGATGGCAGCGGCCGCGGTGACGGGGGTGGCGGCCGCTGCAGCGCGCTCGGAACGACGCAACTCCTCGAGCGCGATCTGGTACATATCCTTCGAACGCGTGGGGTCACAGCTGATAGGCGAGCCGTCCTTGAACATCGCGTCGATTTCGGCCCATGCCTCCATCTCGTCGAGTGCATCAACCGCGCGCGAGATCACAGGGACGCCGGCCGGGGTGCCCTTACGGGCAAAGCGCTTGCCCCGTGGTGCCGAGGATGTCTGGGAGTGCGAATTGGAAGCACCCCTATTGATGACGCCCGTCTCGTACATGGACGAGAATCGCGCGGCCTCGGCCTCTTCGGCGGCGACACGATCGGCATGGACGTCGAGAAGATGACCCGTGAGCGCCAGCATGCCGACACCGGCGACGATACCGGCGGCGAACGGCATGGCGTCGGCGCGGACAACCTCGCTTACACCATCGAACGGCAAGCTCACAGCATACGCGGCAAGCGGAAGTGCAATGCCCAATCCCGCGGAGATGCCGACCGCGTTGCCACGATATCCAATTCTTGCCTCAGCCATGGCGCACTCCCTCGGTACCATACGTTTCATGACAGATAACCGCGCCAGACTACGTCGGGCGACGGCTTGAGGTCGGATGGAAAAGATGAATGGTATGGCTCGATGGCGCAGTGCGCCCCAAGCAACGGATGGTGGTTCGTTTCATCTGCATTTTTCCGTCGCGATCTTCGTTGATTATGTAAGAATTCGCAGGTATTTTCAAGTGTATTTGGCAAGTGGAAATCGGGAACAAGAACCTTGCCGATGCGAAATCGCACAAGTGATATCGATGCGTAGGGAGTTCATATGCTGCGAGTCGCCATTGTCACGGGAGCAAGCTCCGGCTTGGGCCGAGAGCTCGTCAGACGCATAGACGCCGGCGAGGCAGGGCACATCGATGAGATCTGGCCCATTGCTCGGAGGCTCGAGCGTCTTGAGGCGCTTCGCCGCACGAGCTCGACGCCCGTTCGCCCCTTTTGCCTCGACCTCACCGATCCGTCTTCGTTCGAAGTCATCGAGGGAGCTCTTGCCGAGACGCCCGGCGCGGAAGTCGCGCTCCTGGTAAACAATGCGGGGTTCGGCATCTTTGGCTCGGTCGCCTCCCAGCGCACGAAAGACGGCGGCGCAATGGCACGTCTGCTCATGCAGGCACCGGTCGAGCTCATCTACCGTACCCTCCCTTATCTACGCGCCGGTTCCCGCATCATCAACATATCGAGCGTGGCGGCGTTTATTCCCCAGCCGAAACTCGCCGTGTACTCGGCGGCAAAACGGTTCGTCCTGGACCTCTCGCGCTCGCTCGACGCAGAGCTCGGCAGCGCGAACATCCACGTGACCGCCGTGTGCCCCAAATTCATGAAGACCGAATTCCTCGACAAACCGGGCGACGATGTCGCCGCGCGCGCCATGACCGCAATTGGATTCGAGAGCGCTGAGAATGTTGCGAAGGCAGCCCTGCGCGCCTCACGCGCGGGCAAAGACCTCTGCATCCCGTCCCTGGACATGCGGGCCTACTACGCAGCCTCGCGCGTGCTCCCCTACAAAGCAGCTCTGGCGGCAGAGCGCGTGCTGGGCATCCTGTAAGCAAGGCAATCCCCTCACGGCAGGAAGAGCTGCGAGGGGATTTTTCGTCTAGGCAGATTCCACAACCACGTACGGGCCTTAGTCGCGTGGCGGGGTATACCGTAGGGTCGTCTTTGCGGAACGAAGCGAAGCCACGACCCGAAGCGTATACCCCGCTACGCGACCCAAAAGCCCCTACAGCGCGTCGGCGTGGTCTGCAGCCTTCTTGGCGGTGCGGATAAGGAAATCCTGGTTGGAGTTCGTGCCTTTGAGGCCCTTGATGAAGGACGCGGCGGCGCGCTCGGTATTGTTCATGCCCGCCAGAATCCGGCGGATGCCCCACATGAATGGGCGCATCTGCTCGTCAACGAGCAGGTCCTCGTTGCGCGTGCCCGATGCCACTGGGTCGATGGCCGGGAAAATGCGACGGTCGGCCAAATCGCGATCGAGCTTGAGCTCCATATTGCCCGTGCCCTTGAACTCCTCAAAAATCACCTCGTCCATCTTGGAGCCGGTATCGATGAGCGCAGAAGCGAGGATCGTGAGGGATCCGCCGTTCTCGATATTGCGAGCCGCGCCCAGGAAGCGTTTGGGCGGGTACAGTGCTGCGGAATCCACACCGCCGGAGAGGATGCGCCCGGACGCCGGGGCCGCGAGGTTATACGCGCGGGCGAGTCGAGTGATGGAGTCGAGTACCACCACGACGTCGCCCCCGAGCTCCACGATGCGTTTGGCGCGCTCGATCACGAGCTCGGACACACGCGTGTGGTTTTCGGCGGGCATATCGAAGGTCGACGCCACAACGTCGCCCTTGATGGAGCGCTGCATGTCCGTGACTTCCTCGGGGCGCTCATCCACCAGCAGGCAAATGAGATGGACCTCGGGGTTGTTGATGGCGATGGACTGGCAGATCTTCTTGAGGATGGTGGTCTTGCCGGCCTTGGGCGGCGAGACGATCAGGCCGCGCTGGCCCTTGCCGATGGGGCTCACGATGTCGATGGCTCGGCCCGTGATGGAATCGCGACCATGCTCCATCTTGAGCGGCTCGTTGGGATAGATCGGCGTGAGATCGGAGAACTTGGGGCGACGCTTGACCTCCTCGGGGTCCATGCCGTTCACCGAGCGAAGCTTGGCGAGGCCGGGAAGCTTGTCGTTTGCGCGCATGGGGCGCAGCGTGCCCTCAACTAGGTCGCCGGGACGCAGGCCAGCGGCTCGAACCATCTGCGCGGGCACAAAGGCGTCGTCACGGCTGGGCATGTAACCGTGCGCACGGACGTACCCGAATCCCTGATTGTCGATATCGAGGATGCCCGAGATGTCACGGAAGCCCTCCGCACGGGCGGCGGCGGCATACACGGCCTCGATGAGCTCAGGCTTTTTGATGCCGGTCGGATCAAGTTCGAGCTCGCGGGCCTTCTCGCGCAGCTCGGCCACCTTCATGGCGGCCAGCTCCTCGCGCTTAAGCGAGGGCTCGACGGGAGCAAAACGGTTGTTGCGCTGCTTGCGGTTGTTCTGCTGGCGCTCGCGACGCTCGCGGCGCTCCGCGTTCTTGGAGGGAGTCTTGGGACCCTTGTCATCACGCTCGCCATGTTCGGCGTCACGGCGATTCTGATGGGTGCGGCGGGTTTGCTTACCATCGGTACGGGCATCGTCTTTGCCCTTGGCCTCGTCCGACTCGCCCGGATGTGGGGGCGTGGGCTGGGTGTCCGCCGTGTCGGAGGAAGCGGGCGCATCGAGCGCCTGAGCCTTCTTTGCACGTGCGCCACGACCAGGGCGAGCGTCCTTCTTGGGCGCGGCGTCCTTCGGAGTCTGCACGTCCTCGGACTCTGCGTCTTGAACACCGGACGCGGGAACCTTAGGCTGCGCCTCATTGCTCGCCGCAGCCTGTTCGTCCCGGGCAGCCATCAATGCCGCCTGCTGGGCCGCCAGCGCCGCAGCAGCGGCTTTCTCCGCCTCAATATACGCCTTGGGCTTCCTGCCGCGACGATGCGGACGTAGTGCGGGGTCGATGAGCGGCACGGTGGGGTTCTCCAACAAAGACGGAACTTCCGCGACCGGGGCCTCTCCGGCAACCATCTCCGCCGCGCGTTCCGCCGCGCGGCGCTGACGACGGACCACTGATGCCTGGCTCACCTGAGCGAGCGCTCGAGCCTGGATGATCTCGGGAGATGCCGGGGTGCCCGCCTCGTCCGCGGTCTTTGCCTTGCGCGCGCGGCGCTTCGGCTTCACTGCCGGCTCCGACTCGACATCACTGCCGGACTGCGTAGGAGCCTCCCCATCGGCAGAAGCTTTATTTGCGGACTTTTTGGCAGAAGCCCTCTTTGCCGTGGTGCTCTTCCTGGCGGTGGAGCGCTTTTTGGCGGGAGCCTTTTCTGCGGCAGCCGCGCCCTCCCCCTCCGTAGAACGAATCGCCTCGACATCTGTCGCTTGAGCGGCAGTGGAAGCGGCGGGGCCAGCGGCACCCTCGGAAGCGGGGGCCAAAACGGGCGCGTTCTCGATATTCACTTCTTCAGACACGCGGCTCTACTTTCTTCTCGCGTTGGTAATGCGAGCGCTCTGATCTGTCCAAGAACGAGCTCGTAGTGGAATTCGTTGTAAAAGGGATGCAAAGCGCAGTTCGCGTTACGGCAAAATATACCATATTCCAACCAGACGGCAACAATGAGCTGCGAATCTGTCCACATCGTGCCCGTATTCGACCAAAAATGCCCGGATGTCGACAAGACATCCGGGCAAAACGGCGCGTTTGGAAACGCCGCTCGGTTTCTCAGGTGCCGCAGATCGCGGCGAAAGAGGAGGGCGCACGCCTGGCGTGCGGCGCCCGACGATTGAGCCCTGAGATGCGGTGTCTGAGGAAGCCCCGGGCGTGCCACGGCACCCAAGATTGCCACGCGCCCAGAGGCGCAGTGTACTGACGCACATAAGCCTCTGGGCGCGCGTAAGGGAGGCGCGTTTGGAAACGCCGCTCGGTTTCTCAGGTGCCGCAGATCGCGGCGAAAGAGGAGGGCGCACGCCTGGCGTGCGGCGCCCGACGATTGAGCCCCGAGATGCGGTGCCTGAGGAAGCGAGCTACATCTTGGTGGGGGCGGAGACGCCGATAAGGCTCAGCACCAGGTCGAGGACGGAGCGCACGGCGTCGCAGGCGGCGAGGCGCGCGCGCGTGACCTCGGGCTCGACCGGACGACCCTCGCTCGGCAGGACCTGACAGGCCTGGTAGAAGCTGTGGAAGCCGGCGGCGAGCTCCTCGGCGAAGTGGGTCAGGCGGAAAGGCGCACGGTCGCGGGCGCAGCTGGCGATGAGGTCCTCAAGCTCGGAGATCTTACGGGAGAGCGCGAGCTCGGTGGGGTCGGTGAGCAGCGCGTAATCGACGTTCTCGCCGATGGCCTTGGCGGCCACGGCGTCCATGCCCATCTCAGCGGCCTGCTCAGGAGTGACGCCGGCGGCCTTGCGCAGGATGGAGCAGATGCGGGCGTGCGCGTACTGGACGTAGTACACGGGGTTGTTCTGGCTCTTCTCCTTGACGGCCTCGATATCGAAATCGATGGCCTGGTTGGAAGAGCGGGAGATCAGGGTGTAACGGGTGGCGTCGGCACCGACCTCGTCAACGAGCTCCTGGAAGGTGACCATGGTGCCCTTGCGCTTGGACATGCGGATCGGCTTGCCGTTGCGGAGCAGGTTCACGAACTGGCCGAGCAGGACCTCGAACTGACCAGGGTAGCCGAGCGCGTCGCAGACGCAGCGCACGCGGTTGATGTAACCGTGGTGGTCGCAGCCCCAGATGTCGATGACGTGGTCGACGCGCTGGAACTTATCCCAGTGATAGGCGACGTCGGAGGCGAAGTAGGTGTACTCACCATTGGCCTTCACCAGGACGCGATCCTTGTCGTCGCCCAGATCGGTGGAACGGAACCACAGGGCGCCGTCCTTGTTGTAGAGATAGCCCATCTCGTCGAGCTTGGCAAAGGCGCGGTCGACGGCGGAGGTGCCGGCGTTCGGGCCCTCGGTATCCTTGATGTAGACGGTGCGCTCGGAGAACCACTTGTCGAAATCGCAACGGACGTCGTGGCACAGCTGGCGCATGTTCTCGACCATCTTGGCGTAGCCCTCCTCGCGGAAGT
Source organism: uncultured Collinsella sp. (assembly GCF_959026545.1). NCBI lineage: Bacteria > Bacillati > Actinomycetota > Coriobacteriia > Coriobacteriales > Coriobacteriaceae > Collinsella > uncultured Collinsella sp. The sequence continues at coordinate 12,650 of NZ_CAUFLV010000017.1, read as the reverse complement.
AGAGCATGCGCTCCTCATCCGTGACATGGGCCCACTTGTCGCCGTCCTTCTTGTAGAACGCAGCGGCCTCGTCGATGATGTAGGTGCCGCCGTAGGCGTTGCCGCCCAGGCCCTCGGTGAAGGCGTCCATGTAGGGATGGGAATCGAGGTGCTCGTCGGCCTCGTCCTGGACGAAGTTGTCACGGTCCTGAGCCAGGAAGTCGCGAGCGCCGTCGATATCGAGGCCCTCCTTCTCCATGATCTCGATGAGCTGCATGTAGCGGTAAGAGATGGAGTTACCGAACACGTCCATCTGAGAACCGTGGTCGTTGATGTAGAACTCGCGCTGGATGTCATAGCCGGCGTGGCTCATGACGCGGCAGAGGGAGTCGCCGAGAGCGGCCCAACGGCCGTGGCCGACGTGCATCGGACCGACGGGGTTGGCGGAAACGAACTCGACCTGGGTCTTCAGGCCCTGGCCGACGTTGGACTTGGCAAAGTCCATGCCCTCCTTGCGAGCGACGTCCAGAATGGCGTTGTTGGCGGCGGCGTTCAGGTAGAAGTTGATGAAGCCGGGGCCGGCGACCTCGACCTTGGCGATCTCGGCGCTCTCGGGCATGTGGGCCACGATGGCGTCGGCGATCTTCTTGGGTGCGCAGTGGGCCAGCTTGGCGGACTTCATCGCGCAAGTGGAGGTCCACTCGCCATGAGAAGTGTCGGCCGGTCGCTCCATGCCACAATCCTCAAGCTCGAATGCGGGCAGGTCGCCAGCCTCCTGAGCAGCGGCCAGCGCAGCGCGTACCAGCTCTTCAATCTTCTCCGGCATAGAGGTCCTCCTCATCGTATGGCCCTGAGATGTCCTTCTCGCAGGGCTCATGTACAGATGCACTGTACTGTAGCACAGCGAATCCTCGAGACATCCTGAAATGGAGGTATTTGCATACTCCAGACGCGTTTTCTTTGCCTTTTTCACATCAAGACGAATAATCCTCGGTCGGATTATCAGTTAATCGATGTATCTTCACTGGATTTTGCATTTCCTTATTCATTTGAATTATCAGGTTTTGGTGCCATTTACCTAATTTCCGCACGTATTCGTGGTAATATAAAACCTATCGAGCGCGTAGAGTATTCAGTTGGAGGAAGCATGTTTCAAATCGGACAGCACGTTATTCACCCCGGGCAAGGTGTTTGCACCGTCACCGGATTCACCGAGGACAAAGCCCATCCCATGATTCTACTCTGCGCAAAGTCCGGACATGCGGAAACCCACCTCATGTACCCCCTTGCCCAACAGGACCGCCTGCATGCTATTATTTCACGCGAGGATGCCGAGAGCCTTTTGGGGAATTATGCCGATTTGCCGGTCGACACCTTTACGGAACGCAACAGCGCCCTCGAGGAAACGCACTTCAAGCAGCAGCTCAAACTGGGCGCACCCGAGACGGTGCGCGTGGCGAAAACCATGCACCATCGTATCAACGAGGCGGAGGCGCGGGGCAAAAAGCCCAGCAGCTATTATGCACGCGTGCTCAAGGAAGCGCATCGTCGCTCGGTCGAAGAGTTCGCGTTCGCGCTGGACGCCGAAGAGTCGACTGTCGAACAGCTCTTTATCGATGCGGCCACGAAGGCCGGCGAGATTCCTGCGGTCAACTAATCTCAATTGACGTTGCCGCGCGAGGGGCACGGGCCACATCGAACGAGCGCGTGCTATAGTGTGATGCAGCAAACCCCCCCCCTTCACCGGATGGGGGAATCAAGGTGTCCGATCCCCGACCATAGGTACGGCGTTCACGCGCTATAAGGCAGGGTCTCGGGCACCTTTTGTCTACAGGCACCGTCATTTGGAGGAAGCATGGCGCAGCTCAACGCCGGTATAACCCACGAGGCAGCGTTCAATCTGCTCAGCGAGCACAACAAGGATCCGTTCCACATCGAGCACGCCGAGACGGTCGAGCAGACCATGCGTTACTTCGCGCGCGAGTACGACCCCGAGAACGAGGAGTTCTGGGGCATCGTGGGTCTGCTGCACGACCTCGACTGGGAAGAGCACGACGATGACCCGATGAACCACACCATCTACGCCGCCAAGGACATCGAAGCGGCAGGCGGCAGCCCGGAGCTCATCCGCGCCATCCAAACGCACACGAGCGACTTCAACACAAGCCTTCCCCGCCCCGAGCTCATGATGGAGAAGATCTTGTTCGCCACCGAGGAGCTCACCGGCCTCATCGGCGCCGCCGTGGTGATGCGCCCCTCCAAGAGCGTGATGGACTTCAACGTTAAATCGCTCAAGAAGAAGTTCAAGGACAAGCGCTTCGCCGCCGGCGTGAGCCGCGACGTGATCCGCTCCGGAGCCGAGATGCTCGGATGGGAGCTCGACGAGCTGTTCGCCCGCACCATCGAGGCCATGCAGTCCTTCGCGCCCGACCGCGACAGCTTCGTCGCCGAGTAACCGTCCCCGCAGGCGGGTGCACCGCACCGCGTAAGAAACAGGATAGGCCCCACAGCTTGATCGACGAGCTGCGGGGTCTCTTGCTAAGCAGGTGCCATCATGCGCTACGGGCGCACCTGGCCGGTGCCGCGAAGCTCGTACTTGTAGGTAGTGAGGGCCTCGGCGGCAAACGGGCCGCGGGCGTGGAGCTTTTGGGTGGAGATGCCGATCTCGGCTCCCAGGCCGAACTCCCCGCCATCGGTGAAGCGCGTGCTCGCGTTGGCGTAGACCGCCGCCGCATCGACCTCGCGCAGGAAGCGGTCGCATGCGTCCGCGTCCTCGGCGACGATACACTCAGAGTGACCGGTTCCATAGCGATTCACGTGCGCAATGGCATCGTCCAAACCATTCACCGTGTGCACGCTGATATCGAGCGAGAGGTACTCGCGTCCCCAATCCTCGTCCGTTGCATCGACGAAGGAGCCGAGGATGTCGGCGTCGCGCGCAGCCTCTCGGGCAACGGAGTCTCCGTGAATAGTGACGCCCGCGGCGGCGAGCTCGGCGAGCATGCCGGGCAGGAACGCGTCCGCCACAGCCTCGTCCACGAGCAGGGACTCGCAGGCGTTGCACACGCCCACGCGCTGCGTCTTGGCATTCATCACAATGGCTCGCGCCTTGGCGAAGTCGGCACTCGCGTGCACGTACGTATGGCAATTCCCCGTGCCCGTCTCGATGACCGGCACCAGGCTCTCGCGCACGCAGCGCTGGATAAGGCCTGCGCCTCCGCGCGGAATGAGCACATCAACAACGCCCCGCAGGCTCATGAGCGCAGCGGTGGCTGCACGGTCGGTGGTCTCGATAATGGATACGCAGGCGCGGTCGAATCCGTACGCCTCAACGGCATCCGCCAAGATATGAGCGATCGCCACGCAGCTGTTCTGGGCGATGGAGCCACCACGCAAGATGCAGGCGTTGCCCGTGCGGACGCAAATGCCCGCGGCATCGGCTGTGACGTTGGGACGCGCCTCGTACACCATGGCGACCAGTCCCAGCGGCACGCTTACACGGCGCAGGTGGACGCCCTGGTCGATATCGCGCTCATCGAGCACGCGCGCCACCGGATCGGGCAGATCGGCAAGCTTTTCCAACCCTGCGGCCATCCCCTCGATGCGCACGGGGGTGAGCAACAGGCGATCGAGCAGACCCTCGGACGTACCGGCGGCGCGGGCAGCGTCCATGTCGGCAGCATTAGCGGTCAGAACCTCGTCCGCGCGATCACGCAGCGCTACGGCCATAGCGCGCACGGTGGCGCAACGGGCCTCATCGGAGGCGAACCCAAGGGAGCGCGAGGCCTGCTTTGCCCTGCGGGCGAGATCCTCGACATATCCGGCAATGTCGTTCATGGCAATCTCCTCACATATGTACGTACGCTTCCACGTGTAAAAAGTGCCCGTGCCCCTGTTGCACATCGCGCGCTAGGCGAACACGATGAGGTTGTCGCGGTGGATAGCGGGCTTGTTGGCGAGCGCCGCGAGCAGATGGTTGCCCGCGATGTCCTCCTGGTGGCGGCCGGCGGCAAGTTCCAGCTCATCGTGACCCGCCTCGGCGATGCCGCGAGCGATAACGAGCCCATCTGCATCTCGTACGTCGAGTACATCGCCTGCGGCGAAATCCCCCTCGACGCCCGTAATGCCCACCGGCAACAGCGAGCTGCCGCGCTCGACCAGCGCGCCCGCGGCGCCCGCATCCACGGTCACGAAGCCGTGGGCGCTGTCGCCGAGCGCGATCCACAGCTTGCGCGGCGCGATCTCGAGGCGGGCGGCGGGCGGAACGAACCTCGTGCCCACCTGCTCCCCCGCCGCGAGCCGCACGAGCGGCCGCTCCTCGGCGCCTGAGCAGATGACGCTCTCGATGCCCGCCGTCATGAGGATACGGCAGCTGCGGATCTTGGTGATCATGCCGCCCGTGCCCACCGTGGTGGTCGAATCTCCCGCAGAGCCGATGATCGCGGCGTCAATCTTATCCACCCGGGGGATAAACTTCGCAGTGGGGTCGAGAGAGGGGTTGGCGGTGTAGAGGCCGTCGATATCGGAGAGGGTCACGCACAGGTCGGCAGAGACCAAGCAGCTCACAAGTGCCGCGAGGGTGTCGTTGTCACCGAACTTGATCTCGTCGACGGCGGTGGTGTCGTTCTCGTTCACGATGGGCACCACGCCCAAATCGACGAGGCGCGTGAGAGCATCGCGAGCATGCAGATACGAGGTACGGCGTGCCGTGTCACCACGCGTGAGCAAGACGAGTGAGGTGAGAAGACCCACCGCCCGAAACTCCTCATCGTAGGCGGCGGAGAGTACGCACTGCCCCACCGAGGCGCACGCCTGCAGGCTCGGCATGTCCACGGGCCTGCGCTCAAATCCGAGCAAAGGCGCGCCGCACGCGATGGCGCCGGAGCTCACTACGACGAGATTCCACCCGGCCTCGCGCAGGTCGCGCGCTTGGGAGGCGAGGGCGGAGATGAAATCGCGCCGCAGCTCACCGTCCTCGACCAGTGTCGAGGATCCGATCTTCACGACCATGGTCTTACGTGCAGTCATCACTTTGCCTTCCAGGGAAGAACGGAGGACGTGGCAGCCATGCGCTCGCGAACGAGCTCGTCGCGCACGGCGGCGAGGCCCGCCTCCATGCCCACCACATACGACTGTGGATACAGGAAACGCTTGTAGACATCGTCAAGTGACTCCAAGGCGCTCGCGCAACGAGCCCGCGCAACCTCGATGTCCTCGCGCGGCGACGCCGCCGCGCCATTGCGGACCTGCGGTACGAGGAGCTCGCGATAGGAGAACTCGGAAACGTCCGTCACCAAGGCCGCGTCATTCACCGCCACCAACGTGTGGCCGCGGCGCTCGCCCTCCCCCATGAGATGATCGGGGTCGTAGATCATATCGCACACCGGCGCACCCGCGGTATCCATATAACGGCGAACCTGTTGCACGCCAGGAATCGTGCGTTTGAACGGCTGCTCGGAAAACTTCATGACAGGCGTCCAGGGCTCGTTGGCGCCGCCGCGACGGGCGGAGAGCTTGTACACGCAGCCCAAAGCGGGCTGGTCGTAGCATGTCGCGAGCTTGGTGCCCACGCCAAAAGCATCGACCGGCGCGCCCTGATTGAACAGCGAGGTGATGGTGTGCTCGTCGAGGTCGTTCGACACGACGATCTTCACGTAGGAAAGCCCCTCCTCGTCAAAGCGGCGCCGCGCGTAGGCGGAAAGCTTGGCGAGATCGCCCGAATCGATGCGGATGCCGGACAAGCGCTCACCTTCCGCCTCCATCTCGCGGGCGACGGTGATGGCGTTTTCCACGCCCTCGCGCACGTCGTAGGTGTCCACGAGCAGAGTGCAGTTCTTGGGCGAGCTCTTGGCGAACGCGCGGAACGCCTCCAACTCGGTTGGGAAACTCAGGACCCAGCTATGAGCGTGCGTACCGGAGACGGGAATACCATAGCGACGACCCGCGAGCACGTTGGAAGTCGAAGCGCACCCCGCCACATAACTCGCACGTGCGACCGCCACTCCGCCGTCCGGGCCTTGGGCGCGGCGCAGGCCGAACTCCGCGACGGGCCTGCCCTGAGCCGCCTGGACCACACGGGCGGTCTTGGTCGCCACGAGGGTCTGAAACCCGATGATGTTAAGCAGGGCGGTCTCAAGCAGCTGGCAATCGAGCATGGGGCCGCTCACGCGCACCATGGGCTCGCGCGCGAACACGAGCTCGCCCTCGGGGATGGCGTCGATATCCACCTGCGGACAAAAGCCGCGCAGGAACTCGAGAAAGCCGGGTTTGAACAGGGCACCGCCACCCGGAGCCTCAAGCTCGGCCAGATACGCGATGTCCTCATCCGTGAACCGGAAGTTCTCGACGAACTCCCCCAACTCAGCGGTGCCGCACATGACGGCGTACACGCTCCCAAACGGCGCCTCGCGAAAGAACGCGGTAAAGCAACCCTGCTCACCAAGCTTGCCGTTCTCCCAAAGCCCCTGGGCCATGGTGAGCTCGTATAAATCGGTGTTCATTGACACATCGGTGGAACGGGTGATATCAGTCAAAGCCATGAGACGGCTCCTAACGTGTCTGCGATTGAGGACCTCGTCGATTTGAAGCGCCATCGACGAACGTGAACGCGAGAGAAGGGCAGCGCGGGCGGTCTAACGCGTAACCGTGTAGATGATGAACGCCACGAGCGCGATAAGGGCGGCGGCGATGATGATCTTTTGCGCAACGGGCATGGTGGGGATACCGTCGCCGTCGACGGCGCTCGAGGTGACCATGCGCTGACCGAACGTCTTGTCCTGCGGGGGGTTGTGGTCCGCGGGGGCGGGAGATGCGCCTGAAGAGGCGCGGCGCGAAGACGCGGATTCAAGAGGATCCTGCGCGACGCGATGTTCCCGCGTGGCGGCGCGCTCGGCAAGGATTTGGGCGTCCACCTTCGCCTGCTCGGCACGCAGAGCATCGAGCTCCTCGCGCTCGGCTCGGGCGCGCTCTTCCTCCTCGCGACGGGCCTTCTCGGCACGCAGGGCCTCAAGCTCCTCGCGCTCATCATCGGTTAGCGTCGTCATATGTGAATCGGCCATATGAGGGCCCCTTCCAAAACGCACATGCAAGCAGATGGCAAGCAGTATACCCGTTCAGCGTGGGAGATTATTTCGAGGAGCGGGCGTGGCGATGCCCGCGAAACGAGCGCGAAACCCCAGCGCCGCGTTATCCGCGGCAAGCTGAATCGGCGGCATCGACGGCGTCGGCGGCGCGAAGCACGCCGGTGGTATCGAACGCCGGGGTAAAACTCTCGTCCACGGCACCGCCCTCTTGCCAGAACATGGTGCTAAAGCCAAGTTCGTCGGCGTGATCGAGCACGAGCTCGTACTCCGACGCGCTCACCGCGCGAGCCAGATCCCCCTCGGAGGCGCGCGTCCGCTCATTCGGGGTGTACTGGTTCATCACCGAGATGGGTACATCCCCGGCGATTTCCCAGACCCGATCGAGGACCGCGCACGAGTCGGCCGCGCTGCCGGGAAGCACGAGATGGCGGACGATGACGCCGCGCTCCATGATGCCATCCTCACGAATGAGCTTTCCCCCGCGCCGTGCGACCTCGGCGCACATGCGCTTGAGGGCTCTCGATGCGACCTCTGGGTAATCGGGCACATGCGAGAGCGCACGCCCTAAAGAGGCATCAGCATACTTGTAGTCAACGAGCCAGATGTCAACGAGATCGCCCAACTCCGCAACCGCTTCCTCGCGCTCATATCCACTTGTGTTGTACACGATGGGAATGGAGAGGCCTTGGGAGCGGGCCTCGGCGATTGCATCGGGCAGCAGATGCGCGAAATGGGTCGCCGTCACCAGGTTGATGTTATGCGCACCCTGGGCCTGGAGCTCGAGCATGATCTCGACAAGACGCTCCGGTTCGACTTCGATGCCGAATCCCCCCGTCGAGATCTCGTGGTTCTGGCAATAGACGCACTTGAGTGGGCATGCGGAGAAGAAGATCGTACCGGACCCCGCCTCTCCCGAAATGGGAGGCTCCTCCCAAAAATGCAGGGCAGCACGGGCAATCTTGAGCGCACCTCCGGCCCCACACACGCCGCGCTCACCCGCGGCACGGTTGGCGCGGCACCGGCGGGGGCACAGCTCGCAATGGATAAGAGATGACGGATCGAGCAAGGCGATCATAGCGTACGTCCTTCAAGACAAGCGGCTCGCGCCGCGGAAGTCGGGCATCGACGCCGAAAATGCGGACCGCAGACACAGGCGCCAGCGAGCGCTTGAGGCGGAACGGGCGAACCTGGGCACCCAAAGCGAATCGGGCGCCCCGAACACCCGCCGCAAGCAGGTCCTCTACATATGAAAAAGGCTCCGTTGCCGGAGCCTAATCAAATCCTGTGGTGGAGCTTAAGCCAAAACCAAAGAACACAGGAAGAGTCACGGCGCCGGAGGTCTTTCTTCACAAGGTTGCCATAAAGGCATCGAAAGATTGGTTTGTGGCAATTTCAGAATACTAAATTCTCAAGTTTTGCTTGCTATTGCATGATGGCACACGCACAGGTGAGTGAGGGATAACTAACCTATAGGCGCATGGCCGTGAAAGGAGGGAACATGACATTGCCGGAGATAGCAGAGACGCTTGAAGGCGCGATCCGAATCATCGACGACGAGGCTGGCGAGGGAAAGAGCCCCCGGCTGACCGTCATCTCAGTGGCCCTCGGAAGATGCCTCGAAGAAATCGAGCGCATGTGGGACGAGGAATCGGCATGAAAAAACGGGGCACCCTTTTCGGGTGCCCCTTCGCTATGGCCTCGGCATGACGCGCTGCGAGCCGTCCCTGTCCAGGTACGGCGTGATCGCGATGCCGCCCTGCGGCGTGCGCAGGAGGATGTACATGCGGTTGTCCCGGTCGCACACGACAGCCTGCTCGACGTCGGGCGGCGCGTCGTACAGCGGGCCGTCTGCCTGCTTTTCGACCGTCATTCCCTCGCCGGGCGAGTCGTACACGGTGACGAGAGGTTCGGGCCCGACGGGCTCGATGGCCCCCGCACGGCAGAGCGCGAGAGCGGTAGCGGCGAAGGCCAGGACGATGCCGGCGATGATCGCGGCGGCCATGATGCGCCCCCGCCGCATCACGCGAGCGCGAGGTTGCCGGCTGGCACGGCGGCGGTGACCGCCTTGCCGCGACCGATCACCACGCGGTTGCCGTTGACCTGGATGACGTCGTAGACGCCGCTCACCGCGAGGTGGGTGCCTTTGAAGTCGTAGGGGTTGGTCACGCGGACCTTGGAGCCGACGCGGATGCCCGCCGGCTTTGCCGCCTGGGCGGAACCCGACGGCGCGGAGCCCTTCTTGATCCACAGGTCGCCCGGCTCCGGCTTGCCCGTTGGCTTGCCGACGGCGATGTAGCGCTTCTGCCCGCTCTGGGCGCCCGTGTAACGTCCCCAGATCCAGCCGTCGGCGCTCTTGTACCAATCGTCGAGAATCACGGTCTGGCCACGGTTGTACTGCGCCACCACGCCTGCGGACAGGCTCGGCGCCGTCCGCACTCGGCAGCCGTCGGCTTGGCAGACGTATGTGCCGCCGAAGTCACCGCCGGACCCGCCATTGCCCGCGGCGGGCGGGGCCGGGCTAGGAGACGGCGCCGGCGCGGAGGACGCGCCGGTGATGATGGAGTGGAGCTTGCTCCACTTCGCCTGGTCGATGTACGGCGCGGGGCACCGCTTGCCGCTCACATCGTAATGGCGGATGACGCGGGACGCCTTGACGCCGTACTTGGCCATGAGCGCCTGCACGAGCCAGGCGAGCTTCTTGATCTCGACGGCGGAGAAGTCCTCGCCCGCGCTCACGACCTCGATGGAGATGGTCCTGAGGTTCTGGATCCAGTTGCCGACGGCGTACGCCGTGTCGCAATCGCGGACGGACTGGTAGATCTCCTCAGAGATGTCGTCGACGAAGTAGTGCGCCGATGCGCCCTGGCGCTCGTTTCGCGAGAAGTAGATCACGTTGTTGCGCGCGCTCGCCGTAGTCGAGGTGAAGTGGACGGCGATGCCGTCGACGGTATATCCGCAGCGACCGAAGGTCATGTGGTCGGATCCGCACTGGAGGAACTTGATCGGGTAGCCCATCAGAGGGTCACCTCCTCGAACTCCGGCTCCTCGTCGCCGGGGTCGAAGTCGTCGGGCGCCTCGGCCTCCTGACCGACCTTGCGCAGGGCCTCGTAACGGGCCTCCTCGCTCTCGTACTCGCTCATGTTTTGCCTCCTTAAAGCAAAGGCCCCCGCCTGGATGGCGAGGGCCGGTTGGCTGATTGAGCTGTATGCCGCCCCTAGGCGGTCTTCTTGGTGGCCTCGGCGACGCCGAGGAGCACGCCGATACCGGTGGACACGATGGTTGCCGTCTGCGCCACCTCCCCTGCGACGGGCCAGCCCCACACCGATGCGAGACCGGTGTAGATCGCCGCGCAGGCCGGGATGGCAAGCAGCCCGAACCACTTGAGGACGTCGTACAGCCACCCGGGCAGCCAGTACCTCGCGTAGTCCTCCACGGGCACCTCGTCCGGGATGTCGGGCATGGACTCGATTTCTTCGTTCATCTTTCCTCCTTCTTAGAAGCCGATTCGGGTGATGATCGCGGTCGCGACCGCCGTGATCACGACGCCCACGACGATCCATGTGGCCTTGTCCCACTTCTCGGCGGGCTTCGCGGCCATGATGTCGAGCTTGCCGTCGATGCGGTCGACCTTGCTCTCCACCGACGCCATCTGCTTGTCTCGGAAGGCGTCGCGCTCCTGGGTGCGCACCATCTGCTCGGTGATGGCGTCGATCTCCTTGCCGTGCGTCGTGATGCGCTCCTCGGCCGTGGACATGCGCCCCTCGAGGAGCTTGATGCGCGTCTCCGGTGGCTGGTTGTCCATGTGTCACCTCCTTTCCTCGCACGGAAAAAATCCCAGACCGTTCCGATGCGCTTCTGCTTAAAACGGTCTGGGATTTTCTTCGTGAGAAAGGCAAAAAATGCTGTTTGAAACCGCAACCGAGATGTACATGGCCGACCGCGCCAAGCGCCTTCGCGCCACGACCCTGGAGGGCTACGAGAGCGCCATCCGCAAGCACATCGCCCCCGCGTGGACGGGCCGGGAGGTCGAGTCGATCACGCACGAGGAGCTGCAATCGTGGGTGGACTCGATCGAGTTGCCGGGTGCCGCCGACAAGGCTTTCAAGACCTTCCGCCAGATCTACCGCTGGACGATCCGCAAGCACCAGCTGCGCATCTGGGACGTGACGCAGGGCATCGAGCTGCCGAGGCACCGACCGGAGAAGCGCGCCCGCATGACCCCGGAGGAGCTGCGCGAGATGCTACACGCCATCGAGGGGACCGTCGTGGAGGCGGTCGGCATCGCCATCGCCGCGCTCGGCCTACGGCCATCGGAGGGAGCGGGGCTCGACTGGTCGGACATCGACTGGCGCACGGGGTGGACGCACATCCAGCGCGGGGCGCACACGGTCAGGGGCGGCGCGGTTGTGGAGTACGCGTGCAAGACGGAGCTGTCCGACAGGTGGCTCAAGCTGCCGCGATGGGCGCTCGCGCAGCTCCGCAGGCTGCGTGGGAACCGCAGGTCGGGCAGGCTGCGCGGGGAGCTTTCCCCGAAGTGCATCTACTCGCGCCTCAAGCGCATACTCGTGCGAATCGGCCTGCCGGAGATCTCGGTGCAGGCCCTGCGGCACACGTGGGCGACCATCGCCATCGAGGCCGGGGCGGCGCTCGCCGACGTGGCGGTCGCGCTCGGCCACACGAGCGTGGAGATGTGCAGGCGCCACTACCTGCTGAGCACGAGGGCGGTTGTTGAGCGCGCGCAGGCCGCTTTCTCGGGGGCGGTGGTGCCGCAATTGGCGTGATTCCGTAGGCCAGCCCGTCACCGTTGAGGTTGGAGACGCTCTGATCGGAGACCAGGGCTACTTCTCGCTTGTCACCGTCCCGGCGTTCATGGCGGCCATCGGAGGCTCGACTAGAAACATAATCAGAATCGACCTAGCGACTTACACGTCCGTGACCCCAGTCTCGCCTTTCAGCCTGTTCGGCTACTGGGTGATCGGTCAGCCGAAGGCGACCGTGAAGGGCCTCAAGATCAGGGTGTGGACCAAGGCGTGACGGACTTCCGTATCCCTTTCCGCGCGGCGCGAGGGGGCGGCCGATGCGTTCGTGGGGGCCAACAAGACCGCTGGGCACTGCGTTGACGTTATGGCGCAAAGCTCGCTCGGCAGATACATCCTGTTCGCGACCGTCGGCTCACTCGAGCTGTGGGACGGAGCTAAGAACACGCAAGTTTGGCGCCTCAACACTAAATAGCCTTCCGTATCCCGCACCGCGAGGCGAGTCCACACTGGCACGAAGGTCATCGACTCGGTCGGTTCGGGCGAGACCGACGTCACCCTGTTTACCAATGAGCAGTTCTCGAGCATCGTCGGGCGACCGTTCGACCAGGCGAGTGATTTCGTAATGGCAATGAGCGGAGAGAAGGACAGCATTGATCGCTTCCCGATCTCGGTCTCATACCTAAAGCGCGACAAATCGCTGATTGCAAGGATTTCGTCTGGTTCTGTCGATATGATTCGCGTCAACTACTTGATCGTCATCGGGGCATAACGGCCTTCCGTATCCCGGAGCATGAAGTACACAATCGATAGTGCCGAGAAGGACCTCGAT
>NZ_CAUFLV010000016.1:0-43014 GCF_959026545.1 uncultured Collinsella sp. | reverse complement strand
AATACAAGGCTTCTCCTCTCCGCCCGGTCTCCAAGATTTCTGCCGCACGCCCAATCGCGAAGTTTTGTCGAGTTGTGCTACCGTTTTCGACGGGGGTTTTCGATTGAAAGGCGGGGCGCCCGCGTTCATTCAAGTTGAACGCGGGCGCCCCGATTGCGTGCCGTTAGACTCGCTGTGCCTGTTGGCTCGGATTAGCCGACTCCCGGCTCGCGCTACTTCAAGTTTCTGCCGAAGGCGTCGGCGGCCTTGATGGCCTCGATGAACCCCTCGGGCGAGAACGGGGCGGGATTCGCCTGCTTCCACTCGTTCGTGTTCTGGGCCAGCTCGGCGATGCGCTGCAGGTGGCTCTCGTCGAGGTCGAGCTCGGCAAGAGTGACGGGAAGACCGAGCTTCTTGTTGAAGGCGGCATAGCGCGCCAGCTGCTCGGTGTCGCCCGTGTAGGCGAACAGCACGAGCACGCCGAAGCTCACGACCTCTCCGTGCAGGTGCGTGCGCCCGGGGCGCTGCACGCCCGTCGTGGCGTTGTAGAAGGCGTGCGCAAGTGAGGAGTTATAGTAGAAGTCGGGCTGGTTGGTGAGGTTGGAGACATACCCCGTGTTGACCACGATGTCGAGCGCGATTTGGCGCACCGCTTCACTCGACTGGCCGACGCGGACGTCGGCCAAGCCCTGCTCGCCGTAGGCCATGAGGGGATCAGTGCAGGTGTGTGCGAGCGTGAGGCCCAGCGTGCCCGTGTGCGTGAGCTCGGCCTCGCTGGCGGCATATTCGACCTCGGGCTGTTTGGAGAGGGCGTCGCCGATGCCGGCCCAGAAATACTCCTCGGGTGCGGCGGCGATGATGGCGGGGTTGATGAAGATGTGCGCAGGCGCGTCGGGATAGGCGTATCCCTTGAGTGAGTGGTCGTCGTTGTAGACCACGGCGATGGCGGTGGCGCTCGAGCAGTTCGAGCAGATGGTCGGAACGGAGAAGACGGTCTTGTCGAGCTCCTTGGCAGCGGTCTTCACCGTGTCGATCGCCTTGCCCCCGCCGATCGCGAAGGCGATGTCGGCATCGCGAAATGCCCGATTCGCAACAAGCGCGTCGATGGTGGACTGGGTGGAATCGGTGCCGTAGACTATCTCGTCGAGGATTTGCACGTTTGCACTATCGAGTGCGGCGCGGATACCAGGCGCCGCAGCGGCGAGGGCGCGGCGTCCACCTACCAGGACGACGGTTTTTGCCTGGTAGGGGGCGAGTACCGCGGGGATCGCCTCGAAGCAATCCTCGCCAACCGTATAGCTGCTCATTTGAATGGTGCGCATGTGACCTCCTTGACGAGTTGTCGTTCGTGACATTCTAGGACGGTGTTCGCACGCGGCGCTCTGTATCGAAATCGGAAAAAGAGTGTTAACGTGAGATTTCCGTTCTGGGAAGAAAGGTGGCTGTCATGAAGGTCGCGGTGAGCGCCTGCCTGCTGGGCGAGAATTGCAAATACAGCGGGGGCAACAACCGCTGTGAGCGCCTGTTGGAGGTGCTACATGCCCGTCCTGATATCGAGGTGATCCCTGTGTGCCCCGAGGTGGCGGGCGGTCTGCCCACGCCTCGCCCACCTGCGGAGATCATGGGCGGTGAGGTTGTCAACAATCTTGGCGAAAGCGTGGATACCGCGTATCGGGCGGGCGTCGCCGCCGAGATGGCGCGGCTCGCGCCGGCGATCGAGGCGGGGGATCTTGCGGCAGCAGTTCTACAGTCCCGGAGTCCCAGTTGCGGCGTTCATCAAGTCTATGATGGCACCTTCACGGGGACGCTTATTCCGGGGCAAGGCCTGTTCGCCCAAGCGCTCGCGGCGGCGGGCGTGCGCTTGGTGGACGCATCCGATTTAGATGACGTACTCGATTAGATCATGAGAAGTAGAAGACCTCTTCGAATTTCTCATCAAGGGCGATGCGGAGGACGAGGGCGAGTTTGGCGGAGGGACCTGCGGGGCCTGCGGGGTAAAAATGTACGTAGTTCTGCATCTGAGCAAACGGCAACGGCGCTGAAAACCTGACAGCTTTACCACCGCCCATGCCTGCCTCTCCCAACCGTCACTTTGTGTATTAAGGGGTGCCTATGAATTACGTTGTCATCATGTCTGCCTTTGCCTTGCTATGCGGTGTATTGAGCATGCTATTCTTTTCCGGTCGAGGAGCCAAGCTCATCGCCGGCTACAACACCTCGACACCCGAGCAGCGTGCTCGATATGACGAGCGGAAACTATGCAGAGCCATGGGGTTCATCATGGTTGGTGCGTTTTTCGCTCTCGGCACGATGGCACTTGCGGAGTTCGCTCGCATGCAAGGCGCGATAAGCCGTGATCTATCGGTTTGGGTTGCGCTCATGGCGGTTTTCGCGATGGCTGTCGGAATCTTCTTTGGCATCAGGCGCATGAACACCACCTGCCTCCGGGAATCGTAGTGGATTGTCCAGAGCGTTCCCGTACCGCTGCGTGTAATCGTTGAGTTAACGGATGCGCTTCCATCGCACGGGTCTCGCCACGTGCTATCATGTCGAGCCACAGGCGTTGATGGGGACGAGTAGGCCGGACCCGCACGGAAAAGAGAGCTTGGGGCGGTGGGATCCAAGTGCGTGCGACCAGTCGAAAATCACCCCGGAGCCGCGGCCCGAACGGCTGCCATCCATAGCGTTTTGCAAAACGACTACGTCCCCAATGGGGGGTGTCGTTTGCGGGGACGCGGGATGGTGCCCAGTAGGCGTCGCCGGGATGGCCGTCGTCACGGGCCAGCCGAGTACGAGGGGAGCGCACATGCGCGAGCCTTTGAGCTGGGTGGTATAGCGAAACGCACCGCGGGCCCTGCTTCCCGCATCTCATACGCGCTTCGTCCCAGCTTGAGCTAGGACGGGCGCTTTTTTCATGCGCCCATAACGAGAAGGGGGTATTCGTGGCAAACGAGTACAAGCAGACCATGAACCTGCCCAAGACCAAGTTCCCCATGCGGGCGGCCCTGGCGCAGCGCGAGCCGGAGCGCCTGAAGCGCTGGCAGGAGAACCATGTCTACGAGCTCATGCTCAAGAAGAACGAGGGCCACGAGAAATTCGTGCTCCACGACGGCCCTCCGTACGCCAATGGCCCCATCCACCTGGGCCACGCGATGAACAAGATCGCCAAGGACATGATCAACCGCTACAAGGCCATGCAGGGCTATGAGACCCCGTACGTTCCCGGCTGGGACTGCCATGGCCAGCCTATCGAGCACAAGGTCGAGGAGAAGCTCGGGACGGAGAAGTTCAACCAGACGAGCGTTGCCGAGATCCGCGAGCTGTGCAACCAGTTCGCTGTCGAGAACATCGACCTGCAGCGCGAGGGCTTCAAGCGCCTGGGCGTCCTGGGCGACTGGGACAACCCATATCTCACGCTCTACCACCAGCACGACGCCGCCGACATCGAGGCCTTCAAGGCCATGTTCGATAAGGGCATGGTCTATCGCGGCCATAAGCCGGTCCACTGGTGCAAGCACTGCCATACGGCCCTGGCCGAGGCCGAGATCGAGTACGGCGATGAGACGAGCCCGTCCATCTACGTGCGCTTCGAACTCACGACCAAGCCGGCGGGCCTCGAGTCCTTCGACGGCCCCGTTGACTTCGTGATCTGGACCACCACCCCCTGGACAATCCCTTCCGACCAGGCGGTCTCCCTCAAGCCCGAGGCGATCTACACCGCCATCGAGCACGATGGCCGCGCCGAGATCATGCTCAGGGACCTCGCCGAGAAGGTCTGCGGCATCGCCGGATGGGACGTCACCCCCGTGATGGTCGATGGCAAGCCCTATGAGGTCCCCGCCGAGGTCCTCGATCACCTGCACTACAAGCAGCCCGTCTTCGACGGCGTCGAGGGCGTGGCGCTCCTTGCCGACTACGTAGGCACCGAGGACGGTACTGGTATCGTCCACAACTCGCCCGGCCACGGCGTGGACGACTACTACGTCTGCATGAAGGAGGGCATGGACGTCTGCATGCCCGTCGACGACGACGGTCGCTTCTATAACGGCACCGAGTTCGGCACCGGCGGCCCGTTCTCCGGCATGGACACCGATGAGGCCAACCCGCATATCATCCAGTTCCTGCGCGACCGCGGCATGCTCGTGGCCGAGGTGAAGATCACCCACAGCTATCCGCACTGCTGGCGCTGCAAGAAGCCGGTTCTCTTCCGCGCCACCGACCAGTGGTTCGTCTCCATGGACAAGACCGGCCTGCGTGAGCAGGCGCTCGACCAGGTGCGCAACCATGTCACGTGGTATCCGGAGCACGCCGTCAACCGCATCGGCGCCATGGTGGAGCAGCGCCCCGATTGGTGCATCTCCCGTCAGCGCAACTGGGGCGTGCCGATCCCGTCCTTTACCTGCACCGACTGCGGCGAGAAGATCATGAACGACGACACGCTCGACGCCGTCATCGCGCTCTTCCACGAGAAGGGCTCCGACGCTTGGTTCACCGACGCACCCGAGTCCTACCTCGGCGACGCCTGCGTGTGCCCCAAGTGCGGCGGCCATCACCTCAAGACCGATCGCGACATCCTCGACGTGTGGTGGGACTCCGGCGTGTCCTGGAAGGCCGTGTGCGAGTACCGCCCCGAGCTCAAGTACCCGGCGGACGTGTACCTCGAGGGTTCCGACCAGCACCGCGGCTGGTTCCAGTCCTCGCTGCTGACCTCCGTTGGCACCAACGGCGTCGCCCCCTACAAGGCCGTCATCTCCCAGGGCTTCACCCTGGACGGCCAGGGCCGCAAGATGTCCAAGTCGCTCGGCAACGTGATCGACCCCAACAAGATCTGCGACGAGATGGGCGCCGACATCATCCGCCTGTGGGTCGCCTCCGTGGACACCTCCACCGACGTCGCCTGCGACCACGAGATCCTCGCCCGCACCTCCGACGCGTACCGCCGCTTCCGCAACACCCTGCGCTTCCTGCTGTCCGTGCTCGAGGGCCAGTTCGAGCCCGCGACCGACGGCGTGGCCTTCGACGAGCTCATGCCGCTCGACAAGCTCATGCTCGCCCGCCTCACCCAGGTCCAGGCCGAGGTCGACGAGGCCTACGCCGGTTATGAGTTCAACCGCGCGTACCGCACGCTGTACGATTTCGTCGTCACCGAGCTCTCCAACGTCTACCTCGACGCGCTGAAGGACCGCCTGTACTGCGAGAAGCCGGGCAGCCACGAGATGCGCAGCGCGCAGACCGTCGTGGCCGAGCTGCTCTCCATGCTTATGCGCGACCTGCAGCCCATCCTGTCCTACACGGTCGACGAGGCCATGGAGTTCGCTCCGGCCGGTTGCCGAGACAACCAGGAGTACGCGGCCCTGCTCGATTGGTACAAGAGCCCCATCACGCTCGAGCAGGCCAACGAGTTCGCCGGCGTCCTCGAGGCGTCGCTCGAGCTGCGAGGCGTGGTCACCAAGGCCATCGAGGAGGCTCGTTCCGCGGGCACCTTCACCAAGAGCCAGCAGGTCCGCGTGAAGGCTACCGCCCCGGCCGAGGCCTATGCGCTGCTCACCGGCGACAAGGCTGTCGACCTCGCCGAGTTCTACATCGTCTCCGAGGTGGAGCTGGCCGAGGGTGCGGCGTTCACCGCCCAGATCGAGGCCGCCCATGGTGAGGCGTGCGACCGCTGCTGGAACTACCGTACCTCTACGGGCGTCCACGGCGAGCACGAGCACATCTGCGACCGCTGCTTTGAGGCGCTGAGCTAAAGGCGCTGAGCTAAGCTCAGCGCATGACGCTGCGCGGCGGCCAGGCACGCCACCTTGCCCTTCAATCGTCGGGCGCCGCACGCTAGGCGTGCGCCCTCCTCTTTCAGGGCAATCTGGCGCACCTGGCCGTCGCTCGCTGATGTGCATGCCCACATCAAGGATCGCGTGCCATTGGGGACGTGCCCCTTTGGCACGCGGCATGACCTTCTACATCAAGGATGTTCACTTCGGAGTTTGGGGATTCCTTTGGCCGAGAAGCCGGATACAAAAACCTTTGAGCCGTCGCTTGGATGGCGCGCGTGCGTGGTGCTCGTCGCCGCTGTCACGGTGTTCGCGCTCGATTACATCTCCAAGGTGTTCGTTAAGAACACGCTCATGCTGACGGGGGAGAGCGTATCCGTCATCCCAGGGATCTTGAGCTTTCGTTTCGTCGCGAACATCGGTGCCGCGTTCAGCATGGGCGAGGGCATGGGTATGCTGTTCGCCTTCTTTGCCGCAGTCGTCATCGTTTCCATCGCCTTGTACCTTGGTCACGTGAGGAAGGTGTCGAAGGTGGAGACCTTCGGGCTCGGCCTTGTTGCGGGGGGCGCGATTGGCAATGCCCTCGATCGCCTGGTTCTCGGCTACGTGGTCGACTTCATCGCCACCGACTTCATCGATTTCCCCGTGTTCAACGTTGCAGATATCGGCATTTGCGTTGGCGTCTTCCTCGCGTTCGTGGGCTTCATGTTCCTGTCTCCCGCCGCCCAAGTCGATGCGGGTGCCGAGCTCGACGCACGTGACGCCCGTGCCGCCGCTCGTCGCGCCAAACGCCGCGGCGAGCGCGCCCGCGCGGTGCGTGAGCGCCAGGAGTGCGACAAGCCGGAAGGGGAGGGACGCTAATGCCCGCCGACCTTCACCTGCTCGTTCCCGTCGAAGCTGCGGGCGAGCGCCTCGATGCGTATCTGGGCGCGCAGGATGCGTGCCCCTCACGCTCTGCCTGCGCGAAGCTCGTTGAGGCGGGTGCCGTGGCCATCAACGGCGAAACGTGCCTCTCCAAAAAGCAGCAAGTAGCCGAGGGTGACCGCATCTCCATCGAGCTTCCCGAGGTCCGCGAACCGGGAGCCATCATTCCACAGGCCATTCCCCTCGACATTCGCTACGAGGACGACTACCTCATCGTCCTCTCCAAGCAGCGCGGTCTGGTGTGCCATCCGGCGCACGGCCACGAGGATGGCACGCTGGCGAACGCCCTTGCGTACCATTGCGGCCTTGATCACCTGGGCACGGTGCAGGGGGAGGACCGACCAGGCATCGTGCACCGCCTCGACCGCGACACCTCGGGTCTCATGCTCGCCGCCAAGGACGATGGCACGCAGCGCGCCCTGCAGAACCTCATCCGCACGCGCACGCTCGATCGTCGCTACATCACGCTCGTCCACGGCGAGATCGTCATGGACGAGGGGACCATCAACACGGGTATTGCGCGCTCCACACGCGATCGCGTGAAGATGGCCGTCTCCGATGATCCTTTTGCACGTCAGGCCATTACGACGTTTAAGGTGCTTGAGCGCTTTGAGCCCGCGCGGGGCGACGAGGGCTATACGCTCGTCGAATGTCACCTCTACACGGGGCGTACGCACCAGATTCGCGTGCACATGCGCCACATCCACCATCCGCTCGTGGGCGACCCACTGTACGGTAAGGGCAATGAGCGCATGAACCTCTACCTCGACCGTCAATTTCTGCACTCATGGAGCGTCTCGTTCGTGCATCCGGTGACCGGTGAGGTCGTGAGTTGCAAGGATGAGCTTCCTTGGGACCTCGCGGCTGCTTTGGATGAGCTGCACGACCGCTCGCTCGGACGCACGGAGGCGGGGGAGCAGATCATTCCACGCCTCGGCCTCCTCGAGGATTGAGCCCTCTCGATTGGAGATTGCGTGCCCGGGCGCAGACTGTCGTACACTGAGACGTACGAAACAATCGCGACCCGGGAGGCGTTTTGACACCTATCGTCGCCTTCAACAGCATCGTTGGCTTCCTATTCACCTGGTGCTTTCTGTACCAGGTCGTTTTCTTCTTCATCGGACTTCTGCGGGGCCAGGTGAAGACCCCCGCCGCCAAGAAGCAGCATCGCTATGCGTTCTTCATCGCCGCCCATAACGAGGAAGCGGTGATCGCCAACCTCGTCAAGTCGATTAAAGACCAGGACTATCCTTCCGAACTGATCGACATCTTCGTGGTGGCGGACGCGTGCACCGACAACACCGCCCAAGCGGCGCGTGATGCCGGTGCCATCGTCTACGAGCGCAACGACCTCTCCCGCAAGGGAAAGAGCTGGGTCATGGACTACGGGTTCGACCGCATCCTCAAAGAGTATCCCGGCAAGCACGAGGCGTTTTTCATCTTCGACGCCGACAATCTGCTCGCGCGTGACTACGTCACCGTCATGAACGACGCCTTCGACCAGGGGTATTTGGCGCTCACGAGCTATCGCAACTCAAAGAATTTCGGTAGCTCCTGGATCAGCGCGGCCTACGCCACCTGGTTCATGCGCGAGGCGCGCTATCTCAACAACGCGCGTATGATCTGCGGTACCTCGTGCGCCGTCTCCGGCTCGGGCTACCTCGTTTCGGCCAAGATCATCCAGGGCATGCACGGCTGGGACTTCCACACACTCACTGAGGATATCCAGTTCGCCACCTTCTGCGCCATCCACGGTGTTCGCATCGGCTATGCCCCGGCCGAATTCTTCGATGAGCAGCCCGTCACGCTCAAGGCCTCCATCAAACAGCGCATGCGCTGGACCAAAGGCTTCTATCAGGTGCTTTTCACCTACGGCCGCCACATGCTCACGTCCATCACCAAGTTTCGCCGCTTTGCCGCCTACGACATGCTCATGGTCATCGGTCCTGCCATGCTGTTGACCCTGCTCTGCCTCATGGTCAACACCACCTTCATCGTGGTCGGTAGCCTGAGCCACGGGTTCTTGGCAACCGACTCCGAGATCGAGATGGCAATCGGTTCGGTAATCATGATTTTTGCTTATATGTACGGCACGTTCTTTGTCATGGGGCTCTTCACTACTATCACCGAGTGGAAGCACATCCATTGTCCGCAGCGCTGGCGCATCTTCGCCAACTTGTTTACCTTCCCGCTGTTTATGTTCACGTATGTCCCGCTCACCGTGGCGGCGCTGTTCCTTAAGGTCGACTGGGTTCCCACGCCGCATGACGTGAGCGTGACGCTCGACGAGGTGCTCGACGGGGCCAAATAGGTTTTACGCGTCGTAGCCGTTTTCGGACATGAGCTCGTTCCAGAGTTCTTCTTCGAACTGGTCGAGCTCATCGCGATGCTCGTTCTCAAAGCGTTTCCAATCGTTCATATAGCCATCGCTCGGCAGCTCATCATATGCGTAGGACGAATTGATGGCCGTTCCGACCACCCCGAACATGAGGAGTGCGAACGCGATTGCCAGCAATGAGATGATCCCCAACGTCACTGCGGTAAGGACATAGGCGAAGTTTGACGAGTTCGTCTGAGGCGCGGTCGAAGCGCTCGCGCTTTCGATCACTCGCTGGCCGTCAATGGACTCTATGACGTCGGCGTCCGCCGCCTGTGGACCGGTCATTTGGGGTTCGGGTTTGGTGCTGTAGTCGAACGTGGGCGTTTCCATAGGTCTCCCGTGAAAGGTCGAGTTCATTGTCGCCATTATACCCGCGTTGGCGTGGCGGCGGGCGAGTGTCGAGGTGGTATACATGGTACAGGCGGGCAATTTGATGGAGGGGGCTTCGTCTAGGGGCCTCGCTGCAGGTGCGTTGACGCTGCTCGTGTGCGTCCTGTTGGTTGCGGCTGCGGTGGTCGATGCGCGTGAGCGGAGGTTTCCCACCGTGCTCGGAGTGGGCTTGGCACTTGCGTGCGCGGCCTTGAGCTTGGCTACGGGAGGCCTGCTGCGACTCATGTGGTGCGCGCTGGTATCCGCCCTCACGAGTGCGGTGATCGTCGCATTCGAGTTGTGGTGGCGCCGTTGGCACAAGGGACGCGCGGGCCTTGGCATGGGGGACGTCAAGTTCCTCGTCGCGCTTTCGCTTTGGAGGCCCCTCGAAGCCCTCGCGGCGTTTGGAGGCGGCTTGGTGTTGCTTGCCTTGACCGGCTTGCTTGCACGGCGCGTCTCGTTGCCGCTACTGCCCTTCGTAGTTCCTTTGTTGTTGGTGATGATCGTTGCCGTTCGTATGGGTTAGCCGTCCGGCTGCGAATGCGAATCGATGTATGTCCGCACGCCGTGCGATGATTGGTCTCGATCAACGATGACAGGAGGAGATGGAACATGACGAACGTACAGCAACAGAAGACAAATGATGTGAATCCCCGTATGACTGTCGATGCCTCAGAGTCAACGAGTGATCTCACGCATCGCCTACTCGCCATGCCCGACCAATTGAGCGCCGAGCTGGTCGAGCGTATGGAGGAGGATCGTGCTGCAGGATGGATCAATCCTTATCGCGCCGCCGACGATGCGGCGATTCGCCGCGAGCCGCGCGCAGGTGACGCCGGTAGCATCTGGCGTCCGTCGTACGTGCGTGATGCCGAGAAGATCATGCATCTGCCCGCCTACAGCCGCCTCAACGGCAAGACGCAGGTGTTCAGCTTCCGCAGCAACGACGATCTCTCGCGCCGTGGCCTCCACGTGCAGCTGGTGGCGCGCATTGCGCGGGACATCGGGCGCGCGCTCGGTCTCAATTGTGACCTCATCGAGGCGATCGGTTTGGGGCACGATCTGGGGCACACGCCCTTTGGCCATGCGGGGGAGGCGCGCCTCAACGACATCACCACCGCCCGCACCGGCCGCTCGTTTTTCCACAACGTCCATTCAGTCCGGGTGCTCGACAAGCTCTACGGTCGCAACCTGTCGCTGCAGACGCTCGATGGCGTGCTGTGCCATAACGGCGAGTACGAGCAGCGCGTCTTCGAGCTCTCGGGCATGGAATCGTTCGAGCAGTTCGACCACGTGGTGGGGGAGTGCTACACCCACGACTTCGACTACGTCAAGACGCTGCGCCCCATGACGCTCGAGGCTTGCGTGGTGCGCATCTCGGATATCATCGCCTATGTGGGGCGCGACCGTCAGGACGCCATCGAGGCGGGTTTACTCTCGGAAGACGCGTTTGAAGACGGTTTAGGTGGTCGATACAATTCCTGGATTCTCACGCGCGCCTCGATCGACATCGTCGAGCACAGTTACGGTAAGGACCGCATCGAGATGAGCGAGGAGCTGTTCTGCGAGATCCGCCGCGCGAAGCGTGAGAATTACGAAAAGATCTATCACTCGGCTGGCATCGAGGAGCAGGAGGCGGCGACGATGGCGCGCGCATTCAGCCTCATGTACGAGCATTTCCTTGGCGACCTTAAGGCACATGACGAGCAGAGCTATATCTTCCGCCACCACATCGCGCGCATCGACAAGGCTCTGTCGTACTACGGGCGCACGTACGAGTGGGAGCGTGATCTTGACCAGACGGTCGTCGATTATATCGCGAGCATGACAGATGGATACTTTACCGAGCTTGCGTGCACGTTGTTCCCGGAGCTCAAGTTCCCCCAGCGCACGTACATCAACGAACGCTAATACGAACAGGTGTTTGAATCTATCATTCCATTTGCTAGAATCACATGCGATGGCGAATCGACGGAACGGATTCATGGATACCCTTTTCAGCAGCTCCGAGCGGAGCAAACAGCTCAAGAACGCACCCTTGGCGGTGCGCATGCGTCCCAACACGCTTGACGATTACGTGGGTCAACGGAAGGCGGTGGGGCCTGGTTCGTGGCTGCGCAGCGCCATCGAACATGACGTGTTTTCGAGCGTGATCCTCTATGGACCTGCCGGTACGGGTAAAACCACCCTGGCCCACATCATCGCCGCACACACGAAGAGTGAGTTCGTCGAGGTTTCGGCGGTGACGGGTACGGTCAAGGACCTGCGTCGCGAGATCGAGGAGGCCAAGCACCGCCTCATGATGTTCGACCGCCGTACTATTCTGTTTATCGATGAGATCCATCGGTTCTCCCGCTCCCAGCAGGATGCTCTGCTCCATGCGGTGGAGAACCGCACCGTGGTCATGATCGGCGCCACCACCGAGAATCCGTATTTCGAGGTCAACTCCGCGTTGCTCTCGCGCAGTCGTGTGGTCGAACTGACGCACCTGAGCGACGCGGACGTTGAGCAATTGGTGCGCCGTGCTCTTGGGGCCCCAGAGGGCTTGGCGGGCAGGTACACGGCGAGTGATGAGGTCATCAAGGCGATCTGCACGCTTGCCGCGGGCGACGGGCGCAGCTCGCTCACCACGCTTGAGCTCGCAAGCGAGATTGCGCTTACGCGTCCGGCAGACCCGGCGGAGGACGTTCGCGCCGAGGGAGCTCCCATCGAGATCACACTCGAGGACGTCAAGCAGGCGAACCCCAGGCGCGGGCTCTCCTATGATAAGTCTGGCGACATGCACTACGACATCATCTCCGCGTTTATCAAATCGATGCGGGGCAGTGATCCCGATGCCGCGGTGTACTGGCTCGCCCGCATGATCGACGCGGGGGAGGACCCCAAGTTCATCGCGCGTCGCATCATGATCCAGGCAAGCGAGGATATCGGGAACGCCGACCCTACAGCCTTGCTGGTCGCCGAGGCCGCATTCAAGTCCGCTGAGGTGATCGGTTATCCCGAATGCCGCATCAATCTGGCGCAGGCGGCCATCTACAACGCACTGGCTCCCAAGAGCAACGCCGCCGAAGCCGCCATAGACGCCGCCCTCGAAGACGTGCGCTCGAGTGGTCAGCGCGAAGTCCCCAACCACTTGCGCGACCGCCATCGCCCGGGTTCAGACGAATATGGAGAGTACAAGTATCCACACGACTACCCAGAGGGCTGGGTACCGCAGCGGTATCTCCCTGAGGGTCTCGAGCCCGGCGCCTTCTGGCACCCCAGCGGCCGAGGTTGGGAACAATGGCGCGCCGAGACCCGCCCTAGATAACCGCTGTGGTTCACAACTCTTTCAAAGTGTGCGCCATGCCTGTCATCTCGCTTCCCCCGTGCGCGGGCGGCGATCATTTTGTAGATTCCGCACGCAAAGAAGCGTCCAGTGGACGCTTCGTCTTGCGCAGGACTTGACCGAGCAAAATGATCGCCGCCCGCGCACGGGAGAAGCGAGATGGTTGAATTGGACGCGAACGGGTATCATCAATCTATCTGTGACGAGACAACTACGGAGGCATTCATGGATCCCATCCAGATCGTCCTTATCGTTTTGGCGCTCGCCGGCGCTTGGGCCGTCGTCGAGTTGGCCCTCATGCTGCGTCGTACACGCGGCGTGGTCGATTCGCTCGATAAGACCGTCGAGCAGATCAACAGCACCATCGAGGAGGCGCGTCCTGTGGTCGCCAAGCTCGATGGTGTGGTCGACGAACTGCAGCCGGCTGTGTCCCAGATCGAACCCCTGCTCAAGCAGGCCACGGTCGCGACTGAGGCACTCTCGGCAGACCTTATCGAGGTCAACGGTGTACTTCGTGACGTCTCCGCGGTAAGCGGTGCCGCCAGCAGCGCGTCGAGTGCCGTGACCGGTTTTGCTGACGCCGCGAGTGAGAAGGTTCACAAGCTGTTTGCCAAGCCGCGTAAGACTGAGTCCATGCCCGCACCCCGCACCTTCGGCGACACAGCGGCTGCCCCGGCAGCAGAGACGCCCGGCTCGTTCGACCATGCCTCGGGGGAGACAGAGCCCATTGAGGCAGATGAGCCCCGTCAGTACTTCACCTACACCCCCGCCGAGGAGTCCGACCATGAGTAATCCCACGCGTGTCGCCCTTACCGTTGCTTGCGAGCCGCATCTCGCGCGCATCGTGCGCATGACCGCCGCGAACGTGGCGACGCTTTCCGCCATGTCGGTCGAGCGCGTCGAAGACATGCGCATGGCTGCGGAGGAGGCATTCATCTACGCTTGCGGAACGACGCCGGGTGAGGACCTAGTCATCGACTTCGATGTCGATGAGCGTCATGTCGCCATGACGTTCCAGTTGTCCGCAACGGCGTTCGCAGAGCCCTCTGAGGAGGACCCGACCGCCGTGTACGCCGATCTCATCTTGGGCTCGGTCTGCGATGTCTACGAAAAGCACGAAGCGCCCGCTCGCTTGGTGCTCGACGTGAAGGCGGACGTCGATGCCATCTAAAACCTCGGGTAAAAGCGCCTGGGACAAGGAGAAGACGCGCGAGCTCTTCCGCCGCTTCAAAGAAGAGGGCGATATGGATGCTCGCGAGAAACTCGTGATGTCCCATCTGAATCTCGTGCGCTTCATCGCCAATAAGTTCAAGAATCGCGGAGAGCCTCTCGATGACCTCGTGCAGGTCGGGTATCTGGGCTTGCTCAAGGCTATCGACCGCTTCGATCCGAGTCGCGGCCTCGAGTTCACCACGTTCGCCACGCCCACCATCATGGGCGAGATTAAGCGGCATTTCCGTGACAAGGGTTGGAGCGTCCGTGTGCCTAGGCGCCTGCAAGAGCTCTCGGCAAAGGTCAACCAGGCCACCGATACCCTTACCTCCAAGCTTCAGCGTTCGCCGACTATCGCCGAGATTGCGGAGTATCTGGACGCCTCCGTCGACGAGGTGCTCGAGGCCATGGAATCTTCTTCCGCGTATAGCTCTGTTTCGCTTGAGGCGCCTTCGGGCATGGAGGATGACGACACCCCCTCGGTCATCGACCGATATGCCACGGAGGATGAAGACCTCGCCTTCACCGATGATCGCATCATCATCGAGGAGGCACTTGCGAGCTTCTCGCCGCGTGAGCGCGAGGTCATTGAGATGCGCTTCCTGCAGGGGATGACGCAGATTGAAATTGCCGAGAAGCTCGGCATCTCCCAAGTGCAGGTGAGCCGTCTGCTCAGGCGTACGCTCAAGAAGATCCAAGACATAATCGACCCCGACGGGTCCATGGCCGGCTAGGTCCGGTTGGTGAGAGGAACTATGAAGCACGATACTTCGCACGCAGAGCGTGTGGCCCGCATCACGTTTTTCAACATCTGGATCGTCATCGGCGTCATCATCATCGCCTCCGTCGCGCTGAACCTGATCGGCTCGCTTTCGAGTGTGCTGCTCTTCCTCTCCGTCGGTTGCCTCTCGGCATTCGTCGCCTCGCCCATCGTCAATTGGCTCGAGCGCCACCGTGTCCCCCGTGGTGCGGGTGCCCTGATAGGCCTCATCGTTGTCATGGTCGGCTTGATTCTACTCTTTGCGCTCGTGATCCCCATGGTTACCGGGCAGCTCATCGACCTCCTGCGCGATGCTCCTTCCAAATTCTCCGCCCTCGGTGCGTGGGTGGTGCGCATGGAGAGCAAGTACGCCGTGGTCGAGCATTTGAATGACATCGTTCAGCTCGATTCGATCTTCACCGCCGCGCAGGACATCGTCAACCAGGCGCTTTCGGGCCTGCTCGCGGCTGTGCGCGATGGCATCGTTCCCATGGTGAACAACATCGCCTCGACGGTCTTCATCGTGTTCCTCGGCTTCGTCCTCGCGTTCTGGCTTGCGTGCGATTACCCCCGCATCAACGAGGAAATCTGTCGCGTGCTGCCCGAGGGCAAAGCCGACGACTATCGCCTCATGGTTGCGGTGGTCAGTCGTTCGGTGGGGGGCTACCTGCGCTCGACGGTCATTAACTCCGTCATCCAGGGCTTCCTCGCCTTCGTGGGATTTACGATCGTGGGCCATCCGTACGCGGGCGCCATGGGTGTTCTTTCGGGCGTGTTAAACATCATTCCCGTGGTCGGCCCCTCCATATCCGCGGCGTTGGCGTCTCTGATCGCACTTGTGTACAGCCCCATCATGGCGCTGTGGACGATGGTCATGGCTATGCTCTCCCAAAACATCACGGACAACGTGATCGCGCCCAAGATCAACCAGTCCACGATGCAGGTGCATCCGGTTTTGTCGCTCACGGCGCTCGTTGTTGGATCGACTTTCGGTGGAGCCGCGGGAATGATCGTCGCGTTGCCGCTCGTTGCGGTCATCAAATCGCTCTTCATCTTCTATTTCGAGACGCGCACCGGCGAGCAGATCGTTTCCTACGAGGGTGCGCTCTTCCGTGGAGCCCCCTTCCGTGATGCACAGGGCAACCCGGTTCCTGCTTTTGACGCGCTGGGAGACGACGGTTTCGTAGCCGACTCGCAGATCATCGACGAGAGCTCGGTTCCCGAGGCGGAGGCCATGCCCAAGCCCGAGCTCGAGAACCCGTGGGCAAAGCTCATCGACTTCGAGAACCCTTTCACCTCGCACGAGCACGATGTGGGTGCCAAGAAACCCGAGGAAACCGACACAACTGATGACGGCCGTTAACGTATACTAGACGGGTTGGAAACTGTCCCGGTGATCGGGACCTCATTTAACCCAGGGAGTTTACGCATGGCCGCCGACTATCCCACCATGAAGACCGCCGAGATCCGCTCGGCCTACCTCAACTTTTTCGAGAGCAAGGGCTGCAAGCTCTATCCGAGCTCCTCACTCGTTCCCGATGACCCGTCCCTGCTGCTCGCCAACGCCGGTATGAACCAGTTCAAGGAGTTCTACCAGGGCAAAAAGGTCATGAAGGAGATCGGTGCGTGCTCGTGCCAGAAGTGCGTGCGCACGAATGACATCGACATCATCGGTGCCGACGGGCGCCACGCCTCCTTCTTCGAGATGCTCGGCAACTTCGCCTTTGGCGGCGTGACCAAGGAGCAGGCATGCACGTGGGCATACGAGCTCATCACTGAGGTCTTCAAGCTGCCCAAGGACCGTCTGTACTTCACGGTCTTCACCGAGGACGATGAGACCGAGTCCGTATGGCGCTCACTCGGCGTGCCTGCCGACCACATCACCCGTCTGGGGGAGGACGACAACTTTTGGGCGGCCGGCCCCACCGGTCCGTGCGGTCCGTGCTCCGAGATCTACTTCGACCTTGGCGAGGAGGTGGGCTGTGGATGCCCGGACTGCGCGCCCGGCTGCGACTGCGATCGCTTCCTCGAGTTCTGGAACCTCGTCTTTACTCAGTTCGATCGCCAAGAGGACGGCTCCATGCCCGAGCTGCCCCACCGCAACCTCGACACCGGCATGGGTCTCGAGCGCATGGCTGCCATCATGCAGCACAAGAGCTCGTTCTTCGACGGCGACGTCATGCAGAGTCTCATCAAGTTGGGCGAGGAGATCTCCGGCAAGACCTATGTTGATGACGACTACACCGGTGCTTCCCGTTCCTTACGCATCATTGCCGACCACGCCCGTTCGGTGAACTTCCTGATCTCCGATGGCGTGCTTCCCGGTAACGAGGGCCGTGGCTATGTGCTGCGCCGTCTGCTGCGTCGCGCCGTGTTCCATGGGCGTCTGCTGGGTATCGAGGACGCGTTCCTGGGCCGTTTCATCGATGCGGTGAATGATGTGATGGGCGACGCCTATCCGAGCCTGCTCGAGAACGTCGGCCTGGTCAAGGGTATCGTCGAGGCGGAGGAGGAGCGTTTCTCCACCACCCTCAACAACGGCCGCGCTTATCTCGATGAGCAGCTCGCGGCGCTCGCGGATGGCGAGCAGCTTCCCGGCTCCGCCGCATTTATGCTGCACGACACGTTCGGGTTCCCGATCGACCTCACCGTCGAGATCGCCGAGGGCGCCGGCCATGCGGTCGATATCGAGGGCTTTAATGCCGAGATGGCCGAGCAGAAGGCCCGCGCCCGCGCCGCCGCCAAGGGTGACGCCTGGGGTTCCTTCAACGACGTGTGGACCGAGCTTGCAGACCAGTTGCCCGCCACCGAGTTCGTGGGCTACGACAACGAGAGCATCGAGGGCGCGAAGGTCCTCGCTATCGTCGTGAACGGCGAGCGTGTCGAGCGCGCCGAGAACGTCGCGGAGGCTGCCGTCGTGCTCGATCGCACCCCTCTGTACGCCGAGATGGGCGGCCAGATGGGTGACCACGGCCTTATCGACACCGTCGACGCTCAGTTCTTCGTCAATAACACTATCGCCAAGGGCGGTCTGTACGTCCATGAGGGCAAGCTCATCGGCGCGCTTTCGCAGGGTGACACCGTCTTTGTCGGTTACGACCTCGCCCGCCGCGGTCTGCTCCGTCGCAACCACACCGCCACCCACCTGCTCGACGCCGCCTTGAAGGAGGTCCTGGGCGACCACGTCAACCAGGCCGGTTCGCTGGTGTCTCCCGAGGGCCTGCGCTTTGACTTCACGCACTTCGAGGCCATGACCACTGAGCAGGTCCGCGCGGTGGAAGACCTGGTCAACGAGCAGATCTTTGCCGCCAAGCCCGTGGTGACCACCGTCATGGGCATTGAGGAGGCCAAGGCCTCCGGCGCCGTGGCGCTTTTTGGTGAGAAGTACGGCGACGTGGTTCGCGTCGTGTCCGTGGGCGTCGAGGATGAGCCCTTCTCCCGCGAGCTGTGCGGCGGCACCCACGTTGCCAACACGGCGGAGCTCGGATTGTTCAAGATCGTCTCCGAGTCCTCCACCGGTTCCAATGTCCGTCGTATCGAGGCTGTGACCAGCACCGGCGCCATCACGTATCTCGAGGAGCGCGCTGCGCTGGCCGAGTCGGCCGCCGCTGGCCTCAAGTGCCGTGTTGAGGAGGTTCCCACGCGCATCGCTGTGCTCCAGTCCGAGCTGCGCGAGGTCAACCAGAAGCTCAAGCGCGCGCTCACCGGCGGTGGCTCCGATGCCATTTCCGCGGCGATCGAAAATGCCGCCGACATGGGTTCGTACAAGCTCGTGACCGCCGAGCTCACGGGGCTCGAGGCGGCGGACCTGCGCAATGTGTGGGACACCGTGCGCGGCAAGATCGCCGGCCCGGTCGCCTGCGTGCTCGCCACGGTGACCGAGAAGGGTACGCCCGCGCTACTGGCCGCCGCGACCGATGACGCCGCCGCCGCTGGTTTCCACGCGGGTAACGTCATCAAGCAGATCGTGCCGCTCGTCGATGGCCGTGGTGGCGGTAAGCCCACCATGGCGCAGGCTGGCGGCAAGAATGCCGCGGGCATCGCTGCTGCTCTCGAGGCCGCGAGCGATGCGCTGAACGCGTAACCGAGGCGTCCAGAGGTGGTTGCACTCGCGCTCGATATTGGCGGCACACGCACCGGTATCGCGGTCTCTGACCGCACCGGGCGCGTCGCTATGCCGCTCAAGGTCCTCCCTGCTTCCGAGGTTGAGAATATGGCGCGCACCTTTCGCATGATCATTGAGGACCATGAGCCCGATGTCCTCGTCTGCGGACTGCCCCAGACGATGGCGGGGGAGGAAGGCCCGCAGGCAGAGCATATCCGTGCGATCGCCGAACGCGTATCGCGTGCCTGCGACCTTCCCCTCGAGTTCATCGACGAGCGCCTTTCCTCGAGCGAGGCCAAGCGCGTTTTGCGTGAGCAGGGTTTGAGCGAAAAACAGATGCGCGGTAAGGTAGATATGATCTCGGCTTCGCTGTTCCTGCAGGCGTGGCTCGACTCTCAGAGACGAAAGGAAGACCGTGGCTGATTACTCCGGTTCCCATCGCCCCGGCGACACGTCCCGTCCGGCGGGCAAGCGATTCCGCACCAATGGGTCTGCCCCCGCTTCGTCTGCCTCGAGTCGTACCGCCGCGCCGCGTCCAGCGGGCACTCGTTTCTCGCAGAACACCTCGCGTCCCGCTTCCGCCCAGCCCTCCCGCATTGGTGTTCAGCCTGTATACAGCCGTAGTGGCGATTCGCATAAGAAGGGCTCTCCGATTCCGGTGATCGTCGGCGTCCTCATCGCCATCGCCGTCGTCGCAGGTGCTGCCATCTTTATCTTCCCTCGTCTGTTTAGCGGATCCGATCAAACCGTTGAGGCGGGCCAGCAGGTCACTATCACCATTCCCGATGGTGCCTCTGGCGATACCATAGCCTCCATCCTTTCCGAGAACCACATTATCGAGGATCCCTCGGAGTACTATGCCGCCGTCAAGAAGCTGAATGCCGAGATGTCGCTCAAGCCCGGCGATTACCAGTTCGAGACGCTGCAGGATCCCGTCGAAGTGGTCGAGCAGCTCGTCGAGGGCCCGAATGCCAGTGGCGCCAAGCTCACGGTGCCCGAGGGCAGGACTGTCGGGCAGACGGCGCAGCTCGTTGAGGAGACCTATGGCATCTCTGCCGATGACTTCCTTGCCCAGGCAAAGGCGAGCGCTTACGTTTCGGATTATCCCTTCTTGTCTGAGGCAGCCGACGATTCCCTTGAGGGCTTCCTTTATCCAAAGACGTATACCTTCTCGGGCACTCCCACGGCCGATCAAATTATTCGCGCCATGCTCGACCAGTATCAGACGGATGTGGTCGACGCGCTCGACTTCACGGCCGCCCGCATCGCTATCAACGAGCGCTATGGGCTCGACCTCAGCGATTATGAATTGCTCGTCCTCGCTTCCGTGGTTGAGCGTGAGGGATTGAACGCCAGCCAGCGCGCGCATGTTGCCTCCGTCTTCCTCAACCGCATGAGCGGGAAGGGTGATTTTGCGGGTCGCCCGTACCTGCAAAGTGACGCCACGCTCATGTATGTGACGGGCGGCGCCGTCACGGCCGATGACATCCAGAGCATCGACAGCCCGTATAACTCTTATAAGAACGCGGGACTTCCCCCCACGCCCATCTGCGCGCCGTCGGTCGAGGCGATTCAGGCTACCTTGAACCCGACCGATTCAAATGACCTCTACTTTTACATCACGCAGGACGAGGAGTATTTCTCCGAGACCTACGATGAGCACATGCAGTCTTGGGAGTAGGCAATGAGCTGGTTTTCCCCTGCACGCTATGTTTCGAGCGTTGAGCGCATCGACCTCGACGCCCTTTGGGCGTCCGGCAAACGCGCCATTCTACTCGATCGCGATAATACGCTCGTCCCGCGTGACCGCAAGGACGCGCCCGCCAGCGTGGCGGCGTGGCTCGACCATGCGCGTGAGCTCGGCTTCGAGCTCATCATGGTGTCCAACAACTGGCACAAGAGTCATGTCTCGCGCTCGGCGCGCGAGCTCAAGATGGATTACATCTCCTTCGCGTGCAAGCCGCTGCCCTATGCGATCACGGCGGGTATGCGCCGTTTGGGCGCGAAGCCGGAGGAGGCCGTCATGATCGGCGACCAGCTCTACACCGATGTGTGGGGCGGAAACTTCGCCGGTATCGACACTATTCTGGTCAAGCCACAGACAACCGTCGACCTGTGGTACACGCAGATTTTCCGCATCTTCGAGCGCCGCGCCCTGCGTCACGTGGCCTGCGAGGAGTAGGTCGCCATGGCGCAGGCGGTCAAGCACGGATGCGATCACGTCTTCTTCGTCGGATTCCTTGGGGCCGGCAAGTCGACGCTCGCCCGAAACCTGGGACGGATGTTCCATCGCCGTTTCGTCGACACCGACCGCTTGGTCGAGCGGCGTTGCGGCAGCACCGTCGCCCGCGTGTTCGAGGAACTTGGCGAGGACCGCTTTCGCGAGCTCGAGACCGCCGTGCTCGAGGGGCTGCGTTCGGAGCGCAGCCTGCTCGTCTCATGCGGGGGTGGTGTCGTGGAGACCCCTCGCAACATCGAGCTCATGCACGAGATGGGCTACTGCGTGTATCTCGACGGTGACTTAGACGACTCCCTGCGTCAAATCCGCCGCTCCGACACCCGACCCGATTTCCGCAGCGCCGAGCACGCCGCGCGTCTGCTCGAACATCGCCGCCCGTTGTACCGACAGGCTGCCGATCTTACCGTGGATATTCGCGGCACCTCGTTCACCGATGTGTCCTATACCGTTGCCGAACTGCTCTTGGAGCGTGGTTTGATATGACGATTCGTCGCAAGCTTCTCAACTTTGGCTCACGTAGCACCGATTTGCGCTTTGGCTGCGGTGCGTTTTCCGAGCTCTCCAAAATGCTCGCCGGCGCCGTGGGGCGTCCCTGTCGCGCCTTCATGGTTGCCGATGCCGACCTGCCCGAGGACCTTGTCCTTAACGTGCGCCGTTCGCTTATCGATGCCGGATATCGCGTGGATGAGGTGGCGCTCGATGGAGAGGCCGCGAGCTCGTTCGCAACTGTCGGCGGGTTGTTCGTGCGCCTCGCGTCTTTCGGCCTCACTGCCGAGGACCTCGTCGTGGGCGTTGGCTCCGCCCCCGTCTGCTCCATCTCCGCGTACATCGCCCGTTCGTGGTGCGGAGGGTGCGCGTGCGCTCTTGTCCCCACGACGCTCGATGCCATGATCATGGCACCCACCCAGATGGTGCCCCTTTCCGTTGGGGCACATGATGCGGGCGTGTCGCTTGCGCCTGAGGTCGGTCTCGTCATATGCGATCTCGACCTTGTGCGCGCGTTCGACTCGCAGCGCAATGGCCTGGGCTACGTGCTCATGTGCGCGGCGAGCCTCGCCGAGAGCCGCAAGTGCTGGGAGTCGTTCGAGTCCACGGTCGAGGGCATGGTCGCCGGTAGTGAAGTCTCGCTCATGGAGGCGTTCACCAGTGCGCATACCTCGCGCATGAATACTGTCAAGTCGGCGAGCCCCTCCGCACGCCGCGCGTTCATGTACGGCGATACCACGGCTCGCGCACTAGCCGTGTGTTTGAATGACTCCTCCATCCCCGGGTACCGTCTTTACGCCGAGGGCATGCGCTTCGAGGCGCGTCTTGCCGTCGACGTGTGCGAGTTTCCCGTTGATGAGATGTTTGCCCTCGACGATCGCCTGGAAGACCTGGGCATCGAGGAGCTTCAGTTCTCGATTGAACCCGAGACGTTCGTCGAGGCCGTGCGCGCTGAGCGCTTCCGTCGCTCGAACCGTTTCCAGTTTGCCCTGCCCAAGCATCCGGGCATCATTCGCCTGGCATCGGTAGACGACGAGGTCTTCGAGCGCCACGCCCGCGCGTTCCTCGCCTCGCGCCACCCCTAGCTTCTTACAGTGCGATAATGGTGCAGGACGCATCCGTCTTCCCATTGCACACATCCCAGCCAGCCTGTTCTCGAGAAAGGATCATCCTATGTCCCAGAAACTTAACGGTCCCGCCGGGCGCATCGCCCGCCTGCGTGCCCTTATGGCAGAGCGCGGCTACGACGCCGTGGTCGTGCGCGACGAGGCAAACCTTCGCTGGCTCACTGGGGCCATGCGGGTCTTCGATTACACCGGCGAATACCCGCACGCCGCCTTTATCACCGCTGATGCCTGCTACCTGCACACGGACTCCCGGTACTTCAACACCTTCGAGGAGAACCTTCCCGAGGGCGTCGAGTGGAAGCTCGACATGGAGGTCATCGACATTCCGCGTTGGGTCGCCGAGCGCGCCCGCGATACCAAGAGCCGTACCGTCGCCGTCGAGGATGACATGCAGATCAACTTCTACCGCGGCATCGAGCGCGGGCTAGAGGATTGCTCCATCTGCGCGAGCCTGCCGCTCATGCACGGAGATCTCCAGCTCATGCGCGCCATCAAGGACGCCGAGGAGATCGAGCTCATGCGCCATGCGCAGTCCATCACCGACGCCGCCTTCGTCCATATGTGCGAGTCCATCCGTCCCGGCTACACGGAAAAGCAGCTCCGCACCGAGCTTGAAACCTTCATGTTCGACAACGGTGCCGATGGCCTGGCCTTTGGCTCCATCGTCGCGAGCGGCCCCAATACCGCCAACCCGCACGCCATCCCCGGTGACCGCGTGGTGGAGAAGGGTGACTTCGTCCTTATGGACTACGGCGCGGGGTACCGCGATTACAAGTCGGACATGACCCGTACGGTCTGCGTGGGCGAGCCCTCCGAGAAGCAACGTGAGATCTACGACATCGTTCGCCGTACGCACGAGGAGTGCGTCGCCGCGATCCGCGCCGGCGTGGACGGTCACGATATCCACCTGCTGTCGCAGAAGATCATCGGCGATGCCGGTTACGGTGAGTACTACGGCCACGGCCTCGGTCATGGCGTGGGCATCGACATCCACGAGCTTCCGGTCTTCGGCCGCAAGAGCAACATCGTGGAGGAGGGCGCCGTCATCACCGTGGAGCCCGGCATCTACCTGCCCGGCGTGGGCGGCGTGCGCCTGGAGGACTACGGCGTCGTGACGAAGGACGGCTACGAGCCCTTCACGACCTCTACGCACGAGCTGGTCGTCATCGACTGTTAAGCGCATTTGAGAGTATACTTTTCAGGTTCGACTCCTCTACAGAAAGGCAAGCCATGGCTTCCATTACCACCGCCGACTTCCGCAACGGCATGGGTCTCAAGATCAAGGACAAGTACTACACCATCGTCGAGTTCCAGCACGTCAAGCCCGGCAAGGGCGGTGCCTTCGTCCGCTACAAGACCAAGGACCTCAAGACCGGCCGCGTGGTCGAGAACACCTGCAACGCCGGTTCCAAGTTCGAGAGCGTGCAGCTCATCACCAACGAGATGCAGTACCTCTACAACGACGGCGACAACTACTACTTCATGGACATGAGCTCCTATGAGCAGATCCCGGTGCCCGCCGACTTTATCGGCGACAACGCCAAGTGGCTGCGCGAGAACGACAACGCCCAGCTCCTCTACGCCGATACCGAGCTGCTCGGCGTGAATCCGCCCATGTTCATCGAGGCCGAGGTCGTCGAGACCGTCCCGGGTGCCAAGGGCAACACCGTCCAAGGTGCCACCAAGCCCGCCACCATCGACACCGGCGCGGTCGTTCAGGTCCCCATGTACCTCAACGAGGGCGAGCGCATCAAGGTCGATACCCGCACCGGCGAGTTCGTCCAGCGCCTCTAATCGCATCCTCGCGCATCACGCATTCACGTAAGGAGTGACCATGTCGCAAGAGATCACCATCGCAGGAATCGGCATCGCGCCTGAGGTCCTGGCCGCCATCGTCTCCCGTTCCGTCGAGCAGGTCGAAGGCGTCGCGTCTGTGGGCGTCAAGGACCTCGCCACCAATCTCGTTTCCATGTTCTCCGCCAAGTCCACGCAGGTGGGTGAGGACGTCGAGGCCGAGGTCATTGACGACAAGCTCCGTCTCACCGTGCACCTCACGGTCTTCTTCGGCTATCCGTTCAAGAAGCTCGCCGAGGTCGTGCGCGAGGCCGTGGTCAACGCCATCGATGCCCAGGTGGGCGTCGAGGTCGAGAGCGTGAACATCTGCATCGACAGCCTCGTTTTCCCCAAGGAGTAGCGCGTGGCATCCCTTAAGGTCAACCGCGGGCGTACGCTCGCCCGTAGCCAGGCCCTTCAGATCTTGTTCCAGGCGGAGGTCCGCGGCGAGTCCGTGGCCGACGTTCTTGCCGGCGATTTCACGCTTTCCAAGGGCCCGCTGGCAGATTACGCGGTAGAGATCGCGCGCGGCGTGGACGCCAATCGCGAGCGCATCGATTCCGCGCTGCGCGCCGTCTCCGCCAATTGGAGCCTCGAGCGCATGCCCGGTGCCGACCGCAACTTGCTGCGCGCCGCCGTGTACGAGCTGTACTTCCAGGTGGCCGATACCCTCGATGCCGCCGTCGTCATCAATGAGGCCGTCGAGGTCGCCAAGGCCTACGGCACCGACGACTCCGCTGGCTTTGTGAACGGCGTGCTCGGCCGCATCGTCCGTGAGCGCCATCTGCCGAGCCTCCAGCACGTTGCGTGCACCGTCACGGCAGATGACTGCGAGGCTGCCTGCATTTCCGCCCTGTGGTTCGAGATCGATCCCAAGCGGCTCGAGGCGGAACGCGAAGCCGCCCGCGCCGCCGAGGAGGCCCGCGCGCGCTTCGAGGCAGCCGAGTATGGCTTTGAGACCGAGGACCTCGACGATATGTTCCTCGACCCGTTCGATTCCTCCGACGGGGAGTAGGACATGGCCGAGGGCACTTTCGACGACATCACGGAGCGTCTGGACCAGATCATCGCTCAAGTTCGTTCCAAGGACACCTCGCTCGAGCGCAGCCTCGATTTGTTCGATGAGGCGATTGAGCTTGGCTCGCGCGCCGTGGATATGGTCGACTCGTTCGAGCTGTCGCCTCGCGAGGTCGACATGCTCGATGAGCGGGAGTCGCGTGACGGCTCCGAGGACTCGGCAGATTCGGCGGTCAAGGACGCGCGTACACCCGAAGCAACCGCGTCTTCGGATGGGCCCTCCGGCGCGGATTCGAGCGCCGAGGACGCGTAAGAAGGGCACATCGTGGCACGTGTTCGTCTAGATGATGAATTGATTTCCCAGGGCATCTGCGAGAACCGCGCAGATGCCCTGCGCACGTTGATGGCGGGTCTCGTCTCTTCGGGTGGCGAGCGCCTGAGCTCTCCCGGGATGATGGTCAAGCCCGGCACGCCCTTGCATGTCAAGGGGCGCATTCCCTATGTGGGCCGCGGGGGCCTCAAGCTGGCCGGTGCCCTCGACGCGTTCGAGGTCGACCCCTCGGGCCTGTCCTGCCTCGATGTGGGATGTTCGACGGGTGGTTTTACCGACTGCCTGCTTAAGCGCGGCGCTGCGCACGTGGTCTCCGTCGATGTGGGCCGTGCCCAGTTCGACTGGTCCTTGCGCAACGACGCCCGCGTGACCCTGCTCGAGCGCACGAACATCGTCGATGTACCCGCGCTCGGTCATGCGGGGGCCTTCGACCTAGCCGTGTGCGATGTCTCCTTCACCAGCATTCGCACCATTTTGCCTGCGGTGCTCGAGCTTATCTCGGCCGACGGCGCCTTCCTCACGCTCGTCAAGCCGCAGTTCGAGGCGGCGCCAGACGAGGTGGGGGAAGGCGGTATCGTGCGCGACCCCACGGTGCACGCGCGCGTGTTGGAGCAAACGGTGCGCCTTTTCGCCCAAAGCGGCCTCGCCCCGCTCGACGTGTGCGCCTCGCCCATCAAGGGGGCGAAGGGCAATCGTGAGTTCTTCCTGCTGGGCGCTCGGGGCGCCCGCGACGTCCAAGGTCTGTGTTCCAACGCACGCGCCCTCGATGAGCGCATCGCGTTGCTCGTGAGTAAGGCGGCCTCGCTATGATGGTCTTTCTCGTCCCCAATTACTACAAGCAGGAGGCCGTTGAGAGCGGCCTTGCCTTGGAGCTCTGGCTCACGCGTCAGGGCTTCGAGGTCGAGTGGGCCCCCGACCAGCGCTCCGGCATCGAGTCGACGCCCGACCTTGACGACTGTGGGCTCGTGATCTCACTCGGCGGTGACGGTACGCTGCTGCGCGCCGCACGCATCGTGGGATACCGCGAGATCCCCATTCTCGGCCTTTCCTATGGCCATTTGGGCTTTCTTACGGCGGCCAGGCCCGAGGATCGCAACGTCCTCACCGTAGTGGGTGATGCCCTTGCAGGTGAGCTGCACGTGAGTCGTCGCGCAACGCTCGCCTGCGATATCGTGAGCGTTGATGAGTTCGGCGAGGAGCGCTCCTACACGAGCTTCGCCCTGAACGACTTGGCCCTTACGCGTGGCCCGCTGTCCGATATGGTTGAATTCGATATCACGGTCTCGGGCCATCATATCGACCGTCTACGTGGCGACGGCGTGGTGGTGTCCACGGCAACTGGGTCGACGGGCTATGCACTTTCCGCGGGAGGCCCCATCGTCAGCCCCGATTACGCGGGTATGGTCTGCGTGCCTATCGCGGCGCACACTATTCAGGCGCGCGCCTTCCTCACCTCGCCCTCCGATGTGATCGAACTCAAGATGTCCAAGGACCGCCCCTCGGTGCCCGCCATCGCCGTCGACGGCCAGTTCCTCACCTGCGAGGGCGAGGTCGACCGTGTGGAGGTTCGTCGGGGTGACGCCGATGTTCTGCTGCTCGATTATGGTCCGCAGAGCTTTTACCGCTCGGTGAGCCGTGTGTTCTACGGAGTGCGTCATGATCGATGAGATCCATGTCGAAAATGTGGCCTTGATCCGCGAGGCGGACCTCGTACCGGGCGCGGGCCTCACCGTGCTCACGGGCGAGACCGGAGCGGGAAAAACCGCGTTGCTCTCCGCACTCAAGTTGCTCATGGGGGAGCGTGCCGACTCCTCCGCGGTTCGAGAGGGGAGCGAAGGCGCGCTGGTGGAGGGCCGTCTGTTTGCGGGCCCACATGACGAGGAGGGCTTCGTGGTGACGCGCCGCCTGGGTGCCGACGGTCGCTCTCGCGCGCGCATCGACGGCGGCTTGGCCAGCGTGCGTGAGCTTTCCGAGCGCGTGAGCCCTCTGATTGACCTTTGCGGCCAGCACGAGCATCAACGCCTGCTCGATCCAGCCTCCCATGTGGGCATGGTAGACGCATGGGCGGGCACCGGCGTTGCCGACGCGCTCAAGGCGTATCGCGAAGCGCTTGCGCGCGCCGCCGAGGCGGCTCGTGAGCTTGCCCGTGTGGAAGAGGCAAGCCGCACGCAGGGAAGTCGACTTGAGGAAGCCCGTTTTGCCCTTGAGCGTATTGACGAAGTCGACCCCAAGCCCGGTGAGTACGAGGAGCTTGAGGAGCGTCTGCCCCGAGCGGAGCATGCCGAGGCGCTTGCGAGCTGCGCCAACGACGCCTCTGAGGCCCTCTCGGGCGAAGGGGGAACACTTGATGCCCTCAACTCCGCCATTGCCGGCCTTTCGCGTATGGGTTCAGTCGATGCCAAGCTCGCTGATTTTGCCGAGGAGCTCACGAGTGCCGCGATTATCATCGAGGACGCCGCCTCCGACCTACGGCGCTATCGTGACTCCGTAGATTACGACCCCGCCGAGCTCGCGGCGGCACAGGAGCGTTTCTCGGCCTTCAAGGGACTGCTGCGCCAATGGGGTCCGCGCATGGAGGACGTGTTCGCGCGTCGTGCCGAGGCTGCCGAGCTGCTGAGCCTCGTCGATGACGCCGAGGCCCGCGTCCGTCGTGCCCGCGAGGCGCTTGAGGCTGCCGAGGCCGTTCTCGATGAGGCGGCCCGCGCGCTTACCAAGCGCCGTAATGCCGCGGCTCCGCGGTTTTGCCGCGAGGTGGGCAAGCAGATGGCACGACTGGAGATGGGGCGTGCCGAGTTGGTGTGGGAGAGCCGCGAGCTCCCGCGCGAACGCTGGACCGCCCAGGGGCCCTGCGCTTGCGAGCTGCTGTACCGCAGTGGCGCCGGCCTTACGCCGCGTCCCCTGCGCCGTATCGCGAGTGGCGGCGAGCTCTCGCGCGTGATGCTCGCCGCAAAAGTGGTGCTTGGTGAAGCCGACGCCGTCGATACGCTCGTATTCGACGAGGTCGACGCCGGCGTTGGCGGTGCCACGGCGCGTTCGCTCGCCCAGGTGCTCGCCGACCTTGCCCGCACGCACCAGGTGATCGTGGTTACGCACCTCGCGCAAGTCGCGGTGCAGGGCTCCGTCCACTACGTGGTCCGTCGCGATGATTCCGAGGACGTCCCCGAGACGCGTCTGCTGCGCGTTGAGGGTCCCGAGCGGATCGCCGAAGTCGCCCGCCTCCTTTCGGGCGACGCCACCGAGGAATCTCTCGCCCACGCCAAGCAAATGCTCGCTGAGGCAGGACAACTGTAGACGCTCGCCCATCGAGAGCATATAAGATTCGGCGCTCGGTCAAGTCCTGCTCGCGACGAGGCCCCACAGGCGCCTTCCGCTCGTGCGGAATCTACGTCGAACCTTATATGTTCTCGCTGGGCTACGTTGAGCTTACGTTTACGGGCGACTTTCAGGCGGAATCTCGTTCTGAATGCGCGGCCGTCGAGCCTTGGGGCTGGGTCGGGTGCGTGTTTGCCGTAGATTCCGCACGCAAAGAAGAGCCCAGTGGGCTCTTCGTCTTGCGCAGGACTTGACCGAGCGGCAAACACGCACCCGACCCAGCCAATTTCAGGTAAGATGGTCTGCATGAATACTTTTGACACTTCCCACATCCGCAACTTCTCGATCGTTGCGCACATCGACCACGGCAAGTCGACGATCTCCGACCGCATCCTCGAGCTCACCCGCACGGTGGAGGAGCGCGACATGGAGTCGCAGCTGCTCGACACCATGGACATCGAGCGCGAGCGCGGTATCACCATCAAGTCGAATGCCGTCCGTGTGATGTACGACGCCGATGACGGCGAGACCTACCAGTTCAACCTCATCGACACGCCCGGTCACGTCGACTTCACCTATGAGGTCTCCCGCAGCCTCGCGGCATGCGAGGGCGCCGTTCTCGTGGTCGACGCCACCCAGGGCGTCGAGGCACAGACGGTCTCCAATGCGAGCCTCGCGATGAACGTCGACCTCGACATCGTACCGGCCATCAACAAGATTGACCTGCCCTCCGCGCATCCCGAGGAGGTCAAGGTCGAGATCGAGGACGAGCTTGCCATCCCCGCCGACGACGCCGTGTGCGTCTCTGGAAAGACGGGCGAGGGCATCCACGACCTGCTCGAGGCTATCGTCTTTCTCGTGAGCCCGCCCACGGGCAGCGCGGACAAGCCACTCAAGGCCCTCATCCTCGACTCGTACTTCGACGAATACCGCGGCGTGGTCGCCACGGTTCGCATTTTCGACGGACACGTCAAGAAGGGTGACCACCTGCTCATGATGCAGGGCGGCGAGGAGTTCCTCGTAGACGGCGTGGGTGTGCGCCGTCCGGCTGAGTTCGCCGTCGATGCGCTCGGCGTAGGCGAAGTCGGCTTTGTGGTCACGGGTCTTAAGGATCCCGAGGCCGTGCACGTGGGCGACACCCTCACCCTTGTGAATAACCCCTGCGACGCGCCGCTTGCCGGCTATCGCGAGGCCAAGCCCATGGTCTACACGGGCCTGTTCCCCATCGACAACAAGGACTACGAGAACCTGCGTGACGCGCTTGAGAAGCTGCACGTCAACGATCCGTCACTCATCTGGGAGCCCGAGACCTCGGCGGCGCTCGGCTTCGGCTTCCGCGTGGGCTTCCTCGGCCTGCTGCACATGGAGGTTGTGAAGGAGCGCTTGGAGCGCGAGTTCGACCTGGCGCTCATCGCCACGAGCCCCTCCGTGGACTACCACGTCTACAAGACCGACGGCGAGATGCTCGAGGTCCGCAGCCCGCAGGACCTGCCCGACGTCACGCGCATCGACCACATCGAGGAGCCCTACCTCAAGGCCAAGATCATCACTCCGCCCGAGTACACCGGCGCGGTCATGCAGCTCGCCATCGAACACCGTGGCATCACCACCGACATGATCCACCTGTCGCAGAAGTCCGTGGAGATGCACTTCGATATCCCGCTCGCCGAGCTCATCCTCGACTTCTTCGACCAGCTCAAGAGCCGTACCAAGGGCTACGCCTCGCTCGACTACGAGTTCTCCGACTATCGCGTGAGCGAACTCGTCAAACTCGACATCCTGCTGTCCGGCGACGAGGTGGACGCCCTGTCGTTCATCGTCCACAAGGACAAAGCCTACGGTTTGGCGCGAGGGCTTTGCGACAAGCTCAAGGAGATCATCCCCCGGCAGCTGTTCGAGGTGCCCATCCAGGGCGCCATTGGCAACAAGATCATCGCCCGCTCCACCGTCAAGGCGCGCCGCAAGGACGTGCTCGCCAAGTGCTACGGCGGCGACATCTCGCGCAAGCGCAAGCTGCTCGAGAAGCAAAAAGAGGGCAAGAAGCGCATGAAGGCTATCGGCAGCGTGGAAGTGCCGCAGGAGGCGTTCCTCGCCATCTTGAAGGTCGAAGACTAATCGCCGGCTTTCCCAGGCACCCCACCTTCGGGTTCAATCGTCGGGCGCCGCACGTCAGGCGTGCGCCCTCCTCTTTCACCCGAATCTGGGGCACCTGAGAAACCCAGATCGAGTTGATAGGCTTATCGTCGATTTGAGGGGTTTACTTGATCGACCTACGTGAACAATTCAAGCGTCAGCCGTTTTTGATGGCGCCCATGGCGGGCGTCACGGACGCGGCGTACCGTATTATGTGCCGCCGTCGCGGAGCCGAGATGGCGTACACCGAGATGGTGAGCGTTGCGGGTCTTTCGTACAAAAGCGCCAAAACGTGGGTGCTCGTGGAGCCAGAGCCCGAGGAGCCGCAGATCTGCGTGCAGCTGTTCGGCACCAAGCCGGAGCAGTTCGCCTTCGCCGTCGACGCCGTGCAGGAGCGAGTGGGGGAGAAGCTCAGTCTCATCGACATCAACATGGCGTGCCCGGCGCGCAAGGTCATCACCAAGGGCGAGGGATCCGCGCTCATGAAGGAGCCCGAGCTTGCCGCGTCGCTGGTGGAGGCGTGCGTGCGCGAGGCGCGCGTGCCCGTCACCGTCAAGATCCGCCGCGGTTTCGCGGCGGGGGAGAACACGGCCGCCGAGTTTGCAGCGCGCATGGAGCAGGCGGGCGCCGCGGCGGTGGCGGTTCACGGGCGCACCGCCAATCAGCTCTACACTGGCG
Source organism: uncultured Collinsella sp. (assembly GCF_959026545.1). Taxonomy (NCBI): domain Bacteria; kingdom Bacillati; phylum Actinomycetota; class Coriobacteriia; order Coriobacteriales; family Coriobacteriaceae; genus Collinsella; species uncultured Collinsella sp. The sequence continues at coordinate 11,036 of NZ_CAUFLV010000016.1, read as the reverse complement.
AGGCCGATTGGTCCACCATCGACGAGGTCGCCGCGCGCGTGGACGTACCGGTGATCGGCTCCGGCGATGTGTTTTCGGCCGAGGATGCGGCGCGCATGCTCAACGACACTGCCGCAGACGCAGTGTTCATCGCGCGCGGTATATACGGAAACCCTTGGATCTTCGGCGACGCCCGTGCGTTCGCGCTCGATGGCGTTCCCGTGCCGGAGCGCATCGCGCTCGAGCGCATTGACGCCCTGCGTGAGCACCTCACGCTGTTGCACGCCACGCAGCCCTACATGGCGCGCGCCCGTGCCTTTGCGGGTTGGTACCTCAAGGGGCTGCCGCACGCCGCCGCTTGGCGCGGCAAGGTCGTGCGGTGCACCAGCTACGAAGAGTTCATGTCGATGCTCGACGAGGTCGAGGCTGACGTCGTCGCCTTCGAGGCTGCCCCCGCCGACGCCGCTTGCGGGGCAGATGTCGTTTTCGGTGCAGGAGCCGCCCCCGCCGCCCCAAGCGTCTTCGGGGCATCCGCTCCCGCCGCTCCGGGCGCCTGCAGGTCAGCCGTTCCCGCTGCCGGCGGCGTCGCCGACGCGGGACCGTCGTCGCCGGAGCGCGTGTAGCCATGCGCTTCGAGGCTCTGTACCTGCATATACCCTTCTGCAAATCCAAATGCGCGTACTGCGATTTCGACTCGCGCGCGATGGGCGAGGGGTGCGCGCTGGATGAGGCCGTGGCCACCTACTGCGACGCTCTTGCCGCGCAGATCGACGCCCATGGCAGGGCGGGGGATCTGGCGGAGGTCCAAACGGTGTACATCGGGGGCGGAACGCCCTCGCTGTTGGGGGTCCGCCTGGTTGAACTCGTCCGGCGTGTACTCGGCTACTGTGATCCGGTCGAGTTCACCTGCGAGGCGAATCCCGAGTCGTTTACGGCCGAGCTTGCGCGCTCGTTGCGCGCCGCGGGCGTGACAAGGGTTTCCCTTGGCGTGCAGTCTTTGCAGGCGGATGAGCTCCGCGCAATTGGCCGCATTCATACGGCTGAACAGGCTGTGAAGGCTGTTGCCTTGGCACGGCAGGAGGGATTTTCCACCTCCTGCGACCTGATGTGTGGGTTGCCCGGTCAGACGCTCGACGCATGGAGGGACACGCTTAAGAGGGTCCTCTTGGCGGATCCCGACCATGTTTCGGTGTATCCGTTGCAGCTTGAGGAAGGCACGCCTCTGGAGCGTCTCGAGTCGGCGGGGAAAATCGAGGTGCCCGATGAGGATTTCCAGGCCCAATGCATGGACATCGCGGCGGAGCTTTTGCATGCGCATAGTTACGAGCGCTACGAGGTGGCGAGCTATGCCAAGCCCGGGCACCGCTGCCAGCACAACATCGCCTACTGGACCGGCGTGCCTTATTTGGGTATCGGCCGCTCCGCCGCAAGCATGTGCGCTGCAACGGGCGACGTCAGCTTGTTGCTGGAAAACACGTTCGACGGAACGCCAGATAGTGAGTCTGACGGCACGTCCGATGGCGCTGCCGGCAGATCGTCTGCCAATTCGTCCACGGCCCGCATTCGCTTCACGCAGCTCGACGACGCGGGTGAGGAATTCGACCACGAGTTCCTTACGCCCCGCGAAGCTATGGCCGAGGACCTCATGCTCGCGTGCCGTATGACCGACGGTATCGGCCCGGAGCTACTCGCGCGTGCGATACGGGTCATTCCGGCGGACGAGCTCTCCGCTGCCTGTGATCGCGCTGTTGAGTGGAACCTCGCCGCGTGGGACAACGGTGCCCTCAAGCCCACGCACCTCGGATGGCTCGATGGCAACAAGCTCTTCGGCATCTTCTGGGATTTGGCGGCTGATGCGTAACGCTGTGTGCACGGCCTGAACGCGCGCCGAGTGCCGGGCCCCCGCATCTCAGCCCTCGGCCGCCGTTCTTCGCCCTCGCAATGTGAGAAATCCACGGTTTGAAATAAGCCCATTCATTCAAACCGTTGATAAATCACATTACCACCTACTTTTTTGTGAGAAATCAGGTGTTTGAAACGGCCGGCTTGTTTCAAACCCCTGATTTCTCACATCGCCAATGCCAAGCGTCGTCGTTGCCCCGGTGCCTTTCGTCGCCGTTACGGGCAGCCCTCGTCGCCATTGCGGGCACGCTTCTCCGCTAGCGACACCGCCTTTTGCGAGGGACATCTTTTCGCCAACGCTTGCATCTTCCCACGTTATGCGCCATGCTGTCCAAAACGCTTGAGAGGAGGGGCATCATGCCCGGTAAACGCGAAGACGTGATCAGCTGGGACGAGTTCTTCATGCGTGCGGCCGTCGCCGCGAGCCTGCGCAGTAAGGATCCCAACACGCAGGTCGGCGCCTGTATTGCCGACACCAACCACCGCATCCTCTCGGTGGGCTACAATGGCACGCCCTCCGCCCTCAACGACGACGATTTCCCCTGGGGCACAGCGGACGACCCCCTGCATGACAAGCACAATTACGTGATTCATGCCGAGGCCAACGCGATCCTCAACTACCGTGGCTCCCTCAAGGACATGGCAGATGCCACCGTCTACGTCACGCTCTTCCCGTGTCACGAGTGCGCCAAGACCCTCGTGCAGGCGGGCATCGGCGAGGTCGTCTACCTCGACGACAAGTACTGCGGCACCGAGGACAACCTCATTTCCAAGAACATCCTCGACCGCTGCGGCATTGCCTATCGCCAGGTCCAGTTGAGCGATCAGCCTGCTGAATAGGCTCTTGGGCAGGTGACTACACTGCCGCTAGGCACGGGTTCCGGTCGAGCGACCGATTGCATCGCCGCTTGTAAAAGCGGTGGACACGTTTTGTACGTGGATGTGTAAAACGCACCCGCCCCGCTTATCGCACGCGGGGTCGGGATATAATGTCTCCCACTGAATGTAACCCATGAACAGGGGAGTCTTTGCCATATGGCAGGAATGAACGATAAAGACTACTACGCCATTCTGGGCGTTGATAAAGACGCCTCCGCTAAGGACATCCAAAAGGCCTTCCAGCAAAAGGCCCGCAAGCTCCATCCCGATGTGAACAAGGAGCCCGATGCCGAGGAGCGCTTCAAGGAGGTCTCCGAGGCATACGCCGTTCTCTCCGATGAACAAAAGCGCGCCCGCTACGACGCCATGCGCTCGGGCAGCCCCTTTGCCTCGGCCGGCTCGCCGTCCGCGGGGGGCTACCCCGGAGGGTACCCCGGCGGATACCAGGGCGGCTACACCGGCTTTGGCGGTTTTGGCTTCCCGTTCGGCGGCATGGGCGGTTTTGGCACGCAGCGCCGCCGCGGCGCGTCCGCCTATAACCCTTCTACCGGTGCCGACGTTATCGTCGAGGTCAAGCTCTCGCGCGACCAGGCAAAGGACGGTGCCAAGGTGGCCGTCAAGTATCCGCGCTATGAGCCCTGCGACAATTGCCACGGCTCGGGCTCCGTGGCATCCGAGCATCACCGCGCCTGTCCCACCTGCGGAGGCACCGGCGCCATTGCCGTCGATTTGGGCATGTTCGGCATGGGTCAGGCCCGCATGGTCTGCCCCGAGTGCGGCGGTTCCGGCAAAGTCGTGGCCGACCCCTGCCCCGTGTGCGGGGGAGAGGGCCGTACGCGCGTTCAAGCCGAGGCCGTGGTCGAGTTCCCGGCGGGCACGCATGACGGCGACGTCGTTCGCATAAAGGCCCGCGGCAACGCTGGAACCAACGGTGGGGAGACGGGCGACCTTGTGGGCCGCGCCCATGTGGCTGCCGAGCGCCTCGAGGGTCGCGCGCAGAGCGGCTTTTACATGCTCGGCCTGGTCTTGCCGTTCCTGGTGCTTTCGGCGTTTTCCGGCACGTTTTCCATGTTCCTCATGCTGTGCCTGATACCGCTCGTCATGGGCATCTTCATGATCGTCTCCGATGACGTGTTGCATCGCAGCGGGCTGTGGTGGAAGCGAGGTTTGCAGGTGCTTGCGAACGGCGCGGCCAACGGGCTGGTGTTCGCCATGATTGCCGTTTGGTTTTCCAGCTGCACGCAGGCGGTGCTCCTCGCGCCGTATCGGTTCATGTAGGCAGGGTTAAAGTCCGAGCGGAACGTCCGCACATGGCACGCGCTGTTCGCTTCTCCCGTCTTGCGGAGCGGGGTGTGTCGATGCCTTGGGGTGTCTGTGCATCGCGCGTGTGGATGGGCGGAACTATGGGTAAAACGAAAGACGCCCGCGGCGTGCGCGCGGCGGGCGCATAAGGTTGATCATTCATTGGGGGAGGGTCCACAAGGTGGCGGACAAAAGGGATTACTACAAGGTGCTGGGCGTCGAGCGCGATGCCACGGCCGACCAGATCAAGCGCGCGTTCCGAAAGAAGGCGGTCAAGCTTCATCCCGACCACAACGACGCCCCCGACGCCAACGAGCAGTTCGCCGAGCTGAACGAGGCATACTCGGTGCTTTCCGATGACCAGAAGCGCGCCATGTACGATCGCTACGGCACCGTCGACGGCATGCCCGGCGGGTCCGGCTACGTCGACTTCTCCGACATCTTCGGCGGCATGGGCGTCGATGATATCTTCTCGTCGATTTTCGGCGGAGGAGGATCGGGCGGCGGCAGTCCGCGCGACCGTGCTCGCCGCAGGGCCGGGCGCGATATGGCCATCTCGCTCACCGTCTCGCTCGAAGAGGCGGCGATCGGCTGCAAGAAGACCATCTCGTTCGATCGCTTGGCGCCGTGCGGGCATTGTCACGGTTCAGGTCGTGGAGAGGGTGGCCAGGAGAAGACCTGTCCGCGCTGCAACGGCTCCGGCTATGTGACCACCGTCCAGCGCTCCATCTTCGGCCAGATGCAGTCGAGCGCCCCGTGTCCGGATTGCGGTGGCGAGGGCACCATCGTCGACAAGCCGTGTGAGCACTGCCACGGCGAGGGTCGTTCTCGTACGCACGAGCGCCTGGATGTCGAGGTCCCGGCCGGTGTTGCGACGGGCCGCCAGCTGAGGTTGCGTGGCTATGGCGAGGCCGGCTACCGAGGTGCCGCATCCGGCGACCTCATCGTGACCATCCAGGTCGAGGACAACGAGCGCTTTGAGCGCCATGGTGACGACCTCCTCTCTGAGGTTCACATCGGCATCGCCGAGGCAGCACTCGGCTGCCTGGTTGAGGTCAAGGGCATCATGCCCGACGAGGAATTCGATCTTGAGGTCCCCGCCGGCACGCAGTACGGCTCCCTCATCACCGTCGACGGGCATGGCATGCCGCGCTTGGGCGGCGGCGGTTCGCGCGGTCGCTTCGTGGCTCGCATCGTCATCGACGTCCCCACGCACCTCTCCGCCGACGCGCGCGAGGCACTCGAGCGCTATGCCGCGGCTTCGGGTGAGCATGCCGCCGGCACCGCCAAGAAGCGCACGGTGGGCGATCGCATCCGTGACGCCATCGACGATATCCTCGACTAGAACGGACCCGTATGACGCGCCCCTTCGCCAGCGTGGTTAACCTGGGATGCCGGGTAAACCGCGTCGAATCCGACCGCATCACCTCCGACCTTGCCTCTGCGGGCTTCGCGCTCGTGGACCAGCAAGATGCGGACCTCATCGTCATCAACACCTGTGCCGTCACCGGTGAGGCCGAGTCAAAGACCCGTAAGGCAGTGCGGCATGCACTCGGTCTGCCCAACGAGCCCATCGTTATCGTGACTGGCTGCGTGGTCAACCTTCATCCCGGTGAGCTTACGGAGCTGTCGCCGCGCGTAATCGCCGAACCCTCCAAGATCGACGTCGCCCGCACGGCCGCTCGAGCCGCAGGGCTCTCCTTGCGTACCGACGCGTCGGCAGGCGAACACCACGACCTAGGTGACCTTCTGGGCCGCTCGCGCCTGGGCATCAAGGTCCAGGACGGCTGCAACAACCGTTGCTCCTACTGTATCGTGTGGAAGGCACGTGGTCCCGAGCGCTCTGTTCCCGTCGAGGCGGTCCTGCGCCAAGTGCGCGAAGCCGAACGCGCCGACATTCCCGAGGTCGTGCTCACGGGTGTCAACCTGGGGGCATATGATGGCGCGGATGCCGAGGACTCTCATGTGGAGATCGACGAGCTGCTGCGCATCATCCTGCACGAGACGGACATCCCCCAGGTTCGCCTGTCCTCGCTCGAGCCCATGGACGTCGACGAGCGCCTTATAGACGCCATGGTGGCCGGCGGCGAGCGTGTCGCCCCGTTTTTGCATCTACCGCTCCAGTCTGGTTGCACCGCTACCCTGGAGCGCATGAATCGCCCCTACACGGCAGAGCAATACGAGGCTACAGTCGCCATGATCCGCGGCAAACTGCCCGCCGCCTCTATTTCCTGTGACATCATCGCGGGCTTCCCTGGGGAGACCGAGGAAGAGTTTGCTCAGAGCCGCGCCCTGTGCGAGCGCGTGGGCTTTAGCCGCATGCACGTATTCCGCTATAGCGCGCGACCCGGTACCCCCGCCGCGGAGGCGCCCGATCAGGTGGCGCCCGAGGTCATGGCGGCCCGCGCCTCTGAGCTTCGTGCGGTTGCCGAGCGGTGCGCTCAGGCGGATGCGGCCTTACGCGTGGGCACGTGCGAGAACGCCGTCTTGGAGTATGGTAACCGCGGTACCCTGGGCAGCTTCCATCGCGTGATCGTGGACGATGTGCCCCTCGACCGCGCCGGCTCCCTTGTTCGCGTGCGGGTCGACGCCATGGATGATCGCGGTATCCTCCATGCCCATGTCCTGCGCGGGAACGACGACCAGTCGGTAGCCCCCAACGCCTCTGATGGGTCTGCCGAAGGGGAGGGGCGGCGATGAGTGGCTCCGCTACCAGTACGGCGAAAGTGCGGCTTTCCATCCCCGAGGGGGTTGACCCCACGCGCGTGACCGGCCCGGCCGACGCGCTTCTGCGCGCCGCCGAGCGCCGGTGCGAGGCCAGCGTCACCGTGCGGGGGAACGCCGTCTCGCTGAGTGGCGCACCCGGCGAGGTTGACCTGCTCACGCGCCTGTTCACCCACATCATGCAAGTTGCCACTACCGGCGTTGCCCTCACGGCGGACGATGTGGATCGCGCCATCGACGGCCTGCGCGCCGAGGACGTGCGCTCCTCCGGCCCGCGCGATGACGTGCTGCTCAGCTACCGCGGCAAGGTCATTCGGCCCAAGACCCCTGGCCAGCAACGCTATATCGACGCCATTCGCGAGCACACCGTCACCTTTTGCACGGGTCCCGCGGGCACGGGCAAGACGTATCTTGCCATGGCCATGGCGGTGGCAGCTCTGCAGCGCCGCGACGTGGGGCGCATCGTACTCACGCGCCCGGTGGTCGAGGCGGGGGAGAGTCTGGGCTTTTTGCCCGGCACCCTGGAGGAGAAGGTCGATCCTTACGTTCGCCCCCTCTATGACGCGCTCTTCGATATGATGGACGCCGAGCGCGCACATGAGCTCGTAGAACGCGGCGTGGTCGAGATCGCGCCGCTCGCCTACATGCGCGGCCGCACCCTGAACGACGCGTTCGTGATCTTGGACGAGGCGCAAAACACCACGCCTGAGCAGATGAAGATGTTCCTCACGCGTCTGGGCTTTAACTCGACCTTCGTTATCACCGGCGATGCCACGCAGCGCGACCTACCTGGCAAGCGCGGCGGTCTCACCGATGCCCAGGAGATCCTGTGCAGCGTGGAGGGCATCGCGTTCGTGGAGCTCGCCCGCGCCGATGTGGTGCGTCATCGGCTTGTTGGTAAGATTGTGGAAGCGTACGAGGCGTTTGATGCCGAAGGCGTGCAATCTGGAAAGGAGGGGCGTCATGACCGTTCTCATAAGTAACGATGCCGAGCTGCCCACCCTCATTGCCGAGGAGGAGATTCGTGCCATTGCGGCACATGTCCTCGCCGCAGAAGGAGCGGAACGAGAGGTGGAGATCTCCCTTTCGTTTGTGGACGAGTCGGAGATGCGCGAGCTCAACCACGAGTGGCGTGGCATCGATCGAACCACCGATGTCCTCTCCTTTGAGTGCGACTCAGCTTTTGACGATGAGCTTCCTGCCGATGAACTCATCGAGCTTGGCGATGTCATCCTGGCGCCCGAGGTGATTGAGCGCCAAGCACCCGGGTTTGGCAACACGCCAGCCGACGAGTGCCGCCTCATGCTTGTGCACGGCCTTTTGCACCTGCTGGGCTATGACCATATCGAGGATGATGCGGCTGAGGTTATGGAGGCCCGCGAGGACGCGCTGTTGCGCGAGCTCGCCGTCATGCGGGGAGAGAACCCCGACGACGTCGAGGTCGGTCCCATCACTAACCACGCACACGATTAGGAGGCGCCATGATTCCCGGTTCCAACAAGGACCATCCGTCGTTTTTGCGCTCGTTTGGCTACGCCATTGAGGGCTTCATGACCGCCGTCAAGACAGAGCGCAACATCAAGGTCATGCTCGTGGCGGGTATCCTTACGGTCATCGCCGGTTTAGTGGCCAAGCTTCAGTTGATTAGCTGGGCGCTTATCGCGATCTGCATCGGCCTGGTGATCTTCGCCGAGCTGTGTAACACCGCCATGGAGGCCATCGTGGATCTGGCCACGCAGGAGCTGCACCCGCTTGCCAAGCGCGCCAAGGACATCGCCGCTGCGAGTGTCTACGTGCTGTCCATCACCGCCGCGATCGTGGGCATCCTCGTGTTCGCCCACGCCTTCGGCTTCCTCGGCCCCTGGCACTGACCGTATTTCCAATTGGGGACGTAGTCCCTTTGTAAAACGCAGCCCTGCCAGCCGTTGCACCTTGTAGCTCGCACCGACTGGTGCAGTTGGGGAATGGCGCAGTTGGGGTACGTCCCCAATTGCACCATTCGATCGCTGTGATTGTCCGCACCGTTCAAGTTCCAACGTATCTGTTGAGGAGTACCTATGTCCGATGTTATGACCGATTTCGACCCGTTTGCCGACCTCTCCGACGATGAGCTTGATGCCATGCTCGAGTCCGGTGAGATGCCTGACTTTTCCGGCACTGCTGGACCGGCACCCCTGTGCGCCGATGTGCCCGAGGGTTTCCGTTCCGGCTTCGTTGCCCTGGTGGGCCGTCCAAACGCTGGCAAGTCCACGCTGCTCAACGCCTGCTACGGCGAGAAGGTCGCCATCACCTCACCGGTGGCGCAGACGACCCGCCGCCGCCTGCGTGCGGTGGTGAATCGCGAGGACTGCCAGCTCGTCATTGTGGACACGCCTGGTATCCACAAGCCCAAGGACGGCTTGGGCTCCGAGCTCAACAAGAGCGCCCTGGGAGAGCTTGCGGACGTCGACGTGATCGCGTTCGTGATCGACGCCAGTGCACCCATCGGACGTGGCGACGCATGGGTGGCCGAGCGCGTGGCTGTCGCCAAGGCACCCAAAGTTCTCGTTCTTACCAAGGCCGACCTCGCGAGCCCCGAGCAGATGCTCAAGCAGATCGAAGCCGCGCGCGAGCTCGTGAACTTTGACGACGAGATCGTCGTGTCTTCCACGGAAGGCTTCAACGTGGAGGCGTTCGTGGATGTGGTGGCGCGATTCCTTCCGCAAGGTCCGCGCTGGTTCCCCGAGGGCATGGGCACCGACGAGGCCGACGAGGTGTTGGTTGCCGAGTTCGTGCGCGAGAAGGTGCTGCTGCGCACGCGCGAGGAGATTCCGCATGCCGTCGGCGTGATCTGCGATGAGTTCGAGCGTCCCAAGCGCGATCTACTGCGCCTGCATGCCACCGTTTATGTGGAGCGCGAGGGTCAGAAGGGCATCCTCGTGGGCAAGGGCGGCGAGATGATCAAGCGTATCGGTATCGAGGCGCGCCGTGACTTGGAGCGCATGTTCGGCTGCCGCGTGTACCTGGGGCTGGACGTTAAGGTCAAGCCGCATTGGCGCGAGGACGCCCGCGAGATCCGCCGCTTTGGCTACGCCGCCGATGACGAGTAGCCACGTTTCTCACTCGTACAGACTGACGCCCGTGATCGTCCGGTGCCGGTGCATGTCATCGCTTGCGAGTTCCGCACGAGCAGAAGGCGCCTGTGGCGCCTTCGTCGCGAGCAGGACTGTTCGAGCAGGCGATGACATGCACCGGAACCCTCCACATGCGCTGCGGCTGGTCGTGAGCGGTCATGGCCGGTAGCCGCACGTATCGCACGAAGGCCATCGTGCTCGACAAGACCAAGCTCAAGGAGACGGACCTCATCCTCACGCTCGTCGACCAGACCGGTCGCCAGATCCGTGCGGTCGCCAAGGGCGCGCGCAAGCCGGGGAGCCGCCTGGCCGCGCGCTGTGAGCTGTGCTGCGAGGTCGACCTGCTGTTGGCGCATGGGCGCAGCCTCGACATCGTATCCCAGGCGGAGCTCATCGGCGCACCACTGGGCGCGCAGCCCACCTACGAGCTCCTTGCCGCCGCGAGCGCGGTGGCGGAGGTCGCGGAGCGGTGCACCTATGAGGATGCCGAAGATACGTTCGTGTACCCCATCACGCGCGCGGCGCTGGCGCAGCTGGCCCAGGCAGACCCCGTCCACCAGGACCTCCTGGTAGCTGCGTACGCCTTCAAGCTGTTAAGTCATGTGGGCTACCGACCCGATTATTCGTGCTGCGTCGCGTGCGATGACGAGCACCCCACGTACTTCTCGGCCCAGGCGGGCGGCTTGCTGTGCGCCAGTTGCGCGCAGGGCGTTCCCGGGTGCGAGCGGGTGGATGCCAACATGGCGCAGTGGCTCGAGGGTCTCATTGCCCTGCGTTTCACGGAGCTCGCCGCCTCAAACATCGACCCCCATACCGCGGCGCGGCTCCTCGGCTTGGCCCATATATGGGCCGCCACGCACCTGGATTGCCGCTTAAGGGCGCTCGAATTCTTATTGGGGCGTTAATAAACGGCAGAATCTGACGCATTTCTGTCAGATTTCTGCAGTTGTGTCCCACGTTATGCATTCCAGGAGACAAATCTACCCAGTTTGGTAATATATTCGACTGTTTGATGTGTCTACGTATCGTTGGGGATGGAGAGGTTGCTTAATGACGCTTCTCGAGCTGTTTGAATTATTGAAAGGCTCTGTCACAACAGTTAGTTGATATATATGCACTGAGCTGGGTACAAGGTAA
>NZ_CAUFLV010000015.1:0-46010 GCF_959026545.1 uncultured Collinsella sp. | reverse complement strand
CAAGTCCTTTCGCCCGCACCATAAGATTTGTGAGCCCCAGCGATGGGGCTTTTTCATGTCCAGGCACCACAGGATGAAAAGGCCGTCCAGGAGCCTGTCCGGCGGTGTTCCGGCGGCGCTACAAAGCGCTGAGCGTCGGCGTCCAGCCAATCACGGGGGCCTCGCCCGCCATTGCCTCACACATCGTTGCCGCGGAACCCGCAAGCAGGCTGTTCTCGCTCACCGTCAGGCGGTCGTAACCACCCGAGCGCATAAGCTCGCGCATAACGACCGCTCCCGCCAGAATAACCGGAGCGCGCTTTGCCTGAATTCCCGGCAATGCGGCAATTTCCTCGATCCCCATGGCTCGCATCTTGGCAATTGCGTTCTCCACCTGGTATATCGTCAACTCACGCAAGTGCACGAAGTGCGAATCGTATACGGTCAGCTCATGGACCATCGCCACGAGCGACGTTACCGTACCGCCAACCGCGATGAGGCGGTCAGGTCGCTCGTCCAGCGCCCGCCAATAAGCATCGAACTGGGGTCGCATCCACGCGACCGCGGCGTCAAGCTCCTCACCACGAGGCGGCAAAGCAGAGAAAAAGCGCTCCGTCACCCGACGGCACCCGATATCGAGCGAACGGGCGCACTCGAGTGCAAAAGCGTCGCCCTCAGAGCTGGGCGCATATGTCCCAACCACGATTTCGGTCGAGCCGCCGCCCGAATCTGCCACGGCGATACGCTCGCCGGGGAAATCGTGCGCAACACCGTAAAACGTCAGGCGCGCCTCGACTTCGCCCGGAATGACCTGCGGCTCAAGGCCAAGGTCGCCCAACTGTTCGAGCAGCGCGTCCCCGTTCGACACATCGCGGGCGGCGCTCGTGAGCGTCGTGCACACCCGAGACGCTCCATACGAGCGGGTCTCATCGACGAACTCCCGGCATGCGTCCATCACGCGCTCGATAGCGGCTGCAGAAAACACTCCCCGCGCATCCACGCCCTCGCCCAAATCGGTAATGACCGTGTGCTTGCGGGATTCGACGATCGCCCCATCGTGCATGGTCGCACACAACAGACGCGACGATACCGTTCCCAAGTCGATGGCAGCGAGCTTTACCATGGACACTCCTATTCCCCCGTTGAGACAACCGCCATACCGTTGACGCCATCAAAGAAGAAGATCACGTCAAGCACCTTCCAGTACCAGGCGGAATTCTCGAGAACCGCCTGTTCGGCGGCCTCCACTTCCGCCGACGTCTTGGGGTTGTCCGTGGACTTGGAGGAGCCATTGTCAGCAGATGAGGCGTCCTTACTGGCCGCATCGGCCCCCTTGATCGTGTCCTTCTCCTGCTTGGATGCGGCGCCATTGGCGTTTGCGGGATCCTCCTCGGAAGCACCGTTCGCGCCAGAGGCACCATCCGAGGCCTCCCCATCCTCGCCCTGCGCGCTGGTATCGACCACAACCGGGTCGCCGTTCTCGTCCAGACCCTCAACTGTGATGGTCTTCTCGCCGGGCATGACCATGCCATAATCCCTGCGCGCCGCGTCCTCAACGCCCTCCTGCGAGAGCAGGGACTCGACCTCTTCTCCCAACGAATCGTTATAGGTTTCGCGAATAGCCTTCTGCTCTTGCAAAATCGCCTCGGTGCGATGGGCGATGTAAAAGTCGCGCACGGGCATGTACACGCCCACGCCCACGATTGCAGCGATGATCAGATAGAACAGGTGACGGCTCGGGCCCGTGGTGAAATCGTACAGCCATCGAACCGCCCGGTTGTCCGTTGCGTACTTCATGGCAGCGCGTTGAGACGCCTGCGATTCCCGGGGTGCGCCGCCGCGGCTCCTGCGACCAACGCCGGCATGCGCTCCGCCAGCAGGCCCTCCCCCCGACGACGAGCGAAAGCCCGCGCGGTCGGAACTGCGGGAGCCCTGCTTGCGAGCATCGCGGCGCTCTTTTTTCTCACGTGCTGCGACCTCGCTCCCCCGTGCCGAACGCCGGGTGGGCTTTGCCGTCGCCGCCCCCTCGTCGCCTGCGGAGCCCGGCTTGCCGTTCATGTGCCCCGGAGCCGACGCGCGCTTGGCCGCGACTCGTGCCTCGGCGGCATGCACCGCTGCGGCCTGACGGGCAGCAGAAAGGTCTCCGGTCTTGCCGGGATCGATTCCGCGAGAGATACGTGCAGTTGTGTTCGAAGTAGATGCCATATGCGCCTTGTGCGGTTGAGGGTGTATGTGCGCTTTGCTTCCCTCATTATGGCACGCGGGGCGAATGCAGATGTGCAGGCTTTGCGAGCTACGTATAGAGCGCGAGCTCCATGAGGGCAAAAAGCGTCTCACATGACCCATCGCCCCGTTTCATCGCGTCGAGCATCGCCTGCCAGGCGAAGTCCACCACCGCATCCATTTGAACGCAATCGCGAGCCCGGCTGGTGATAGCCGCGTCCCTCTCGAATGCGTGCCTGACCGTCTCGTGCAGGTCCCCCAGACATGCTCGCTCCGCCTCCATGGTCCGCTGACGCGTCCTGCCGTCGAGCGCCCCCATGTCGCGGAGCCACGCGGTGCGGAACCCCTCGAGCGAGCTGGACAGGGCATTCGAAAGGCGACGGCAGTAGTCCAGCGCGGTCTCGGCATCGCGCGTGCACGTCTCGAGCTCCGCCGCTTCGATCGCCTCGCGCCAAAAACGCTGCAGCACCTCCGTTCGCAGCTCGGCGACGTCGGGCACATGGTTGTATATCGTGCCGGTCGCCACGCCGCAAGCCTCTGCGATGGCGCGCACGCTGAGCGATGCCAGCCCCGATTCGCGCGCCATGCCAAACGCGACCTCGATAATACGATTGCGTGAAATCGCCTTCTTGCTGCTCATGGCCCCGCCTTCCCTTCTGAACAGAAGCGTGGAACGTTCAGGGTCTTTACCAGCAAGTCAGCCCCCGACTTGTTTCCACAGTGCCATGCTCCTAATATGAACGCCGTTCATATGAACATCGTTCATATTATACACCGCCTCGCGGGGTCATAGCGACGCCGCCTGAAAGGAGCTTTCATGTCCCCCATGCTCATGTTCGCCAGCCTTGCCATCACTGGCGCTCTCATCTTGTATACCATCGGCGTGTTCAAGGAGCGTGCTGACGGTCGCCTGCGCGGGATCCACCTCGCCTTCTTCTGGTGCGGCCTTGCGTGCGACACCACCGGCACCACGCTCATGAGCATCATTGCGCGCGAAAGCGCCGCCACTGCGCCCGCCATCCACGGCATAACCGGACTCGCCGCCATCGTCCTCATGCTCTTCCATGCCATCTGGGCAACGGTCGTCTACGTGCAGGGCAGAGGCCATAACGCCAGTGCCCTCAAGCGTGAGCAGACGTTTCACCGCCTGAGTGCCGCCGTGTGGATCGCCTGGCTCGTCCCCTACGTCATCGGCCTGCTTGTGGGCATCCCTTTTATCAAGCTTGGCACAACGCCCTCGGTCATCCTGAGCGTGCTCGTCGCCGGCGTTGCCGCCTGCCTCGTATTTCGTCCTCATTCGTCGCGCGCGTAACCGCGGACGAACCATCTAAGGAGGCCCCATGAACCTATTCACCGTCCGCAAGCACACGCTGCTACTCATCGCGAGCATCGTCTGGCTTGCCGCGGGCATCAACATCGCCCGCATAGGCTTCGAAGCCTACGCCAACAACCACGTGACCCCGATCAACATCTTGCTTTCCGCCGCGGTGGGCGCCGTCTTCTGGCTTTTCGTGTTCGGGAAGCTCGTGGTCAAGCACACGGCGCGCATTGCCTCGTACGAAGAGGAGCGCCACTTCTTCCTCAAGTTCTTCGATGTCCCGGCATTCCTCATCATGGCGGTCATGATGACGGGAGGCATCTCGATCAGGGCATTCGGCCTTGCGCCCGAAGTCTTCATCGCCGTCTTCTATACCGGACTCGGACTGGCGCTCACGCTTGCCGGCCTCCGCTTTGGATGGATGTGGATGAGCGCCCGATCTAACCCCGCTTGGAGTGATCCCACAGCTCGTTGAGCTCGTCCGTCGTGAGGCCCTCAATTGGCATTCCTTTGCGATACGCCGCGCCCTCCATGGATTCCCAACGCGCACGAAACTTCGCGGTGCTCGCGCGCAACGCACTCTCCGCGTCGATGCCCTCTTTGCGGGCGACGTTGACGAGGGCGAAGAGCATGTCCCCGAACTCCATGGCGCGCGCTTCGCTGCGCGGATCCTCGGCCTCGAACTCGGCGCGCTCCTCGGCGACCTTTGCCCACACGTCCTCGACGGTCTCCCATTCGAACCCGACGGCAGCCGCCTTGCGCGAGACCTTTTGCGCCTCCATCAGGGCGGGAAGAGCCCTCGGCACCCCATCGAGCAAACCTTGCGGCATCTGGCCTTGGGCAACGGCGGCCGAATCCTTGTCGCTCTTCTCGGAAAGCTTTACGCTATCCCAGATCTCGAGCACTTCGCGGGCGTCCTTGGCTGCGCCGGTGTCATCGCCGAACACGTGGGGATGGCGGCGAATCAGCTTTCGATTGATGTCGCGCGCAACGTCCGTCATGGTGAAGGCACCAGCATCCGCCGCGATCTGCGCGTGCAGAACCACCTGCATGAGCACATCGCCGAGCTCCTCGCGCAGATGGACCTCGTCATTTTGTTCGATGCAGTCGACGGCCTCATAGGCTTCCTCGATCATGTTCTTGGCAATGCTCTCGTGGGTCTGTTCTCGATCCCACGGGCAGCCGTCCGGCTGACGCAGGCGCCAGATAGTCTCGACCAGACTCTGCATGCTCTCCGCCGCATCTGCAAGCGTGGACGTATCACGCGTGAGGGCCGCCAAACTCGACGAGTCCGTCTCTTTCCATTCGGCCATGGTCTTCTCCTCATTTCCGCTCGAAGTGCTGTTTTTACAACAGTACGTGGTCGAAGGCCTGATCCAGCGGTTTTTCGCTGTCGTAGGTGCCACAGCTGTTCGTTCCGTCTTTGGGGATCGACACGCTGCCAGGGTTGAATAACCACAGCCCGGAGTGTTCACTACTCGGGCCGTTCACTTTGACGTGCGTGTGCCCGTACAGCAGCGCGGAGCCCTGAGGAAGGCACGGAACACGGTCGACGCTGTTGTGCATGCCCGCGCCGAACACGTGACCGTGCGTGCAGAACAGCGTGCGGCCCTGCGGGTCAATCAGCGTGGCGCTGTCCGCCATACAGGGGAAGTCAAGCACCATCTGGTCGACCTCTGCCTCGCAGTTACCCCGCACCGCGACCAAGCGGCCGGACAAAGCAAGCTCGTTGAGCAGCGCGATCACGCGCTTGGGCGCATAATCGCGCGGAAGGTCGTTGCGGGGGCCATGGTAAAGCAGGTCGCCAAGAAGCACCACGTGATCGGGGCGCTCATGGTCAATTACGCTCATAAGGCGCTCTGTCCAATAGGCAGAGCCGTGAATATCCGATGCAATGATGAGCTTCATACCGATCCCCCATCTTTTCGTTCTTCCATGCCGACTTCAAAGACTCCTCGACGCGGCGGCAGACACCGACCCCGCAGGCATTCGGACATGTGGCGCGCCCGATTAACTAGTGTATCGTAGCCCCGCGACGCAAAATCGGCCGCGCATGCCGCAAATCGACCGTTTTTGTAACGAATCTCTCGCACAGCCAAGCAGACGGGGTTCTCAGACCCCGCTCACCTGGGGTTTTACCGCGCGGACAAAATGGCGGCTTCGACCACCTCGTGCAGCGGGACCCCACACGTGCGCGCTAAGGCGGCACAGTCCTCGTATTCAGGCTTAACGCGCTTCGTGCCGTCTGGGAGCGTCGCGCGCTTAACCGTAACGGGCCCAAAGGGGGTTTGGACCGTCGCGCGCTCACGCGCGAGAACCGTACGCTCGCATTCGATGCGCCTAATGCCGAGGGTGGGGGTTTCGGCGAAGATGATCGATTCCAGCGCTGGGACCTCGCTGGACTGACACAGCACCTGCAACTGATAAGCGGGGCGACCCTTCTTGGAGAAAATGGGCAGCCAGTGCACCTCTCGCGCGCCGGCACGAGCGAGCTCGGAGGCTGCATACGCCATCTGCTCCGATGTCGCATCGTCGATATCGCACTCGAGCTTGACGATCCTCGTCGGCGCCTCGAGCTCGGCGGCGCGCGTCCAAACCCCTTCCGAATCCACCGAGGTTTGCAGCCCCGAGCCGCGCTCCTCTTCTATGAGCACCGCGCGCAGAACCGAAGGCCTGCTGTAGGTGCGTTTTCCGGCGCCAAGGCCGACGGCGCGAACGGTGTACCGCGCAGGCAAATCGAAGGCGGGGTCGAGGGCGGCAACGAGAGCAGCACCCGTTGGTGTGACGAGCTCGCCCTCCACCTCGCACGGGGCGAGCGGCAAGCCGTGCGCGGCGCAAATGTTGAGGGTCGCGGGGACAGGCACCGGGATGACCCCGTGCTGGCAGCGGACCGTTCCGTGGCCCTCAACGAGAACGGGTACGCAGACGCGGCCGATGCCGAGATAATCGACAAGCACCGACGCCGCAACGACGTCCACGATCGAATCGACGGCGCCGACTTCATGGAAATGCACCTGGTCAGCGGGAACGCCGTGCGCCTTGGCCTCTGCATCGGCCAAAATCGCGAACGTCCGCTGCGCCAACTCACGCGCCCCGGGCTCCATGTGCGCGGACTCGATGATCGCGTTGATCTCCGCAAGGCCCCGGTGCTCGTGGGCGTGCTCGTGGGCGTGCTCGTGGGCGTGCTCGTGGGCGTGCTCGTGGAGCGCATGTTCACACGCACCGTGTACGGCGCGCGCATGGCCGTGCAGATATTCCATGTCGTGATCGTGATTCTCATGCGCCTCGTCGAGGATCACATTGAAATCAAGGCACGACAGGCCCGCCTTCACCACGCGCGTCACCGCGATGTCGAATCCCTCCACATGTAGGCTCTCCAGGGCGGCCGTCACGACCGCCTCCGCCTCCGCGCGGTCCGGAGCCGCATCGAGCAGCGCCGCCACGAGCATATCGCCCGCAATACCCGCCTGGCAATCGAGCCACAGCGCGGCACTCGAGTCGCCCACGCGGAGCTCGCCGTCGTCTCTTCCCTCGCACTTCATATGCATCACGCCTCCCCGCTCGAAAGATGGTTGATTAAAGACGCCTGGTAGGCAGCACCAAAACCGTTATCGATGTTGACCACCGAGACGCCGCTCGCGCAGCTGTTCACCATGGCAAGCAGGGCGGTGACGCCACCGAGATTCGCCCCGTAACCCACGCTCGTGGGAACCGCGATGACCGGGCAGCTCGCCAACCCAGCAACCACGCTGGGCAGCGCTCCCTCCATACCGGCGATCGCGATGATTACCTGCGCGCCGGAGATATCCTCACCGTGCGAGAGGAGCCTATGAATCCCAGCAACGCCCGCATCGTGTACCACGCGTACGCGGTTTCCCAAAAACCGCGCAGTCAGCGCGGCCTCCTCTGCAACTGGAATGTCGCTTGTGCCGGCGGTGATGATGAGGATCTCCCCGTTCCCGTTGGGTTCGGACAGCTCGCCCACCACACCGGCACGAGCGCCTTGGTGATACGAAAAGCCGCATCCAAGACCCCGCAGCCGCTCTGCCTTTTGCGCATCCAGGCGTGTGATGAGCACCCGCTCCTGTCCGACGGCAAGCATCGCGGAAACGATGCCGGCAATCTGTTCGGGTGTCTTCCCCGCCCCGTATATCACTTCGGACACACCGGTGCGAACACCTCGTTGGTTGTCAACGCAGGCGTATTCGAGGTCGGTCACCGCATCCACGCGAACCTGATGTACCAGCTCCTCGGGCGACATCCGCCCATCCGCAACAGCATGGGCAAGCCCCTCTAGTTCGTGTATCTCCACCAGTACCCCTCACAAGACCGCCTATGGCAAAACGGAAATTACCTATGGCATTCTGACGTTTTACTGTCCTCAACAAGACAATTCCCATAGACATTTTTAAGGGAGAGCCGAGGCATGGACCGACGGCGGCCCTCCTATTTCCAACAGACGCTTAGAGCAGCGCCTCCTCCCACGCGGCCTCTTTAAAGCCCGTGAGAACCGCGTTGTCGGTCACGATGATCGGGCGCTTGACCAGCATGCCATCCGTGGCGAGCAGGGCGTACGCTTCCTCGTCCGTCATGCCGGCGTCGAGCTTGGCCTTGATGCCGAGCTCGCGGTACTTCATGCCGCTCGTGTTGAAGAAGCGGCGCAGCGGCAGGCCGGAGCGCTCGTGCCACTCCGACAGCTCCGCCGCCGTGGGATTATCCTCGACGATATGGCGGTCGGCGTACTCCACACCATGCTCATCCAGCCATTTCTTGGCCTTTTTGCAGGTAGTGCACTTGGGGTATTCGATAAACAGGACGGCCATGAGGGCTCTCCTCTCGTACTGGGTGCCAAACTCCTAACAGCGTACCCAACCCGTATAATGACAAGTATGAGAAACTCAGCTGACACATCCGATAACAGGCGACGCACGGCGCCCACGGTGCCGACCTCCCCCGGACGGCGCGCCGCGCTCTACGGCGTGCTCACCGCCGCCGCGCTCGTATGCGGCTACCTCGAACTACTCATCCCCCTGCCCGTCACCGTACCCGGCGTGAAGCTGGGCCTGGGCAACGTCGTAATCCTCATGGCACTCGAGCGCCTGGGCGCGAAAGCGGGCCTCTTCCTCATGTTCATCAAGGTCATCGCCTCGACGCTGCTGTTCGCCAACCTGCAGATGCTCGTCTTTTCCCTGGCGGGCGGCCTGCTGTCCTGGGCCGTCATGGCACTCGCCGTGCGCAGCGGGGCCTTTTCCACCGTCGCCACCTCGGTGCTCGGCGGGCTCGCCCATAACGCCGGCCAGCTCATCGCCGTCGCCGTGCTGCTCTCCAGCCGCGTCGCGCTCGCCAACATGCCCGCGCTCGCCGTGTCCGGCGTCCTGTGCGGGGCCGCCGTGGGCGTTGCCGCCCGGCTCGTCCTGCGTGCACTGCCCCAGGAGGCATTCCATGGATAGGGAAAAGGGCACGCCGATCTCGCGGCGCGGGCTCATGTGCGGCGGTGCCTGCTCGACCCTCGCGCTGCTGCTCTCCGGATGCGCACGGCCCGGAAGCGGAGCCTCAGCCGCAAAACCCGTCACCGGGTCGACCTTCGCCTTCGACACCTACTGCACCTTCAGCGTCTACGGTGACGACGCAGCACCGGCACGTCTGGCCAAAGCATGTGCCCACTTCGACTCCCTCTTCGATCTCTATGACGAGAAGTCCGATATCGCCCGCATCAACGCGGCGGCAGGCAAACCCGTTCGCGTGCACGCCGACACCATTGACCTCCTGCTCGCCGCCAAAACGTATTGCGAGCAGGCGGACGGCCTGTTCGACATCACGATCGGCGCGGTTTCCACGCTCTGGGATTTCACCGAGGGCGTGCGCCCGGCACCCGAGACGATCGCCGACGCTTTGCCCCATGTGAATTGGCGCTGCATCGAGATTGACGAAGAGGCGCTCACCGTGCGTCTGGCCGACCCGCAGGCCAAGCTCGACCTGGGCGGCATCGCCAAGGGGTATGTGGCCGACCGCCTCTGCGATTTACTACGCGACGAGACGAGCGCCACCGGCGCCGTGCTCTCGCTCGGCGGCAATATCGCGCTGTTTGGGGAGAAGCCGAACGGCGAACCCTGGGAAACCGGCGTCCGCGATCCCAACGACCCCGGTGGCGACACCGTGGTGGGCACCGCGCGCGTCCAGGGAGGGTCACTGGTGACGAGCGGCCTGTACGAGCGCGTGTTTGAGCAAGACGGCGTCACGTACTGGCACATCCTCGACCCGCGCACCGGCGAGCCCGTCCAGACCGACGTGGCGAGCGTCACGGTGCTCAGCCCGTCCTCGACCGCCGCCGATGCGCTCTCGACCACGCTGTTCGTGGCCGGCAGCCGCCAAGGCGCCGAGATCGCCGACGCGCTCGAGGACACGGCGGCGTACTTCATCCTGCAAGACGGCGGCACCGTGGAATCCTCCCGCTGGCAGGAACTCACCGACTTCTCGTAACGGCGAGGTACGCGAACGGGCGCGCATGGGACAGGTGCGAATTGCTCCGGTCAGCGCGGCGTTTGTGCGGCATGCGCGTGAAATGTCGAAAAAAACGACGTTGAAGCGCATCAGTTTCGACATTTCACGCACGTCGTTGTGTTGTGGCAGAAGTGCCGCCGCAGCTCGTCGCGCCGTCGGCGAAAGCGTTGACCGACGCGCAATTTGCACCCAGCCCCCATCAAAATCCCTTAATCCAGTTTCGCCTCGAGGGCGGCGATGCGACGATACTCATCGATGAAAAAGCGGGTCTGCTTCTCCATCATCATGGCGGTCATGAGGGTATCCTGCGCATGGACCATGATGAACGTCACATCCATCTCGGAGCCGCCCGCCTCCTGCGACAGCAGCTTGGTCTGTGTGTCATGCGCACCGATGAGAGCCTCCTTGGCGGAGGCGTGCAACTCCTCGGCCCGATCGAACTCCCCCCTGCGCGCGCAATCCAATGCCTCAATCAGATCCGTCTGAGCATCGCCCGCGTACGCGACGATTTCGAAACCGATCATAGATATTTCCTGCTTGGTAGCCATGCGCTCTCCTTAAGAAGTAAATCTGTAATTCTGATATGACACGCGATCGGTCAGGACTCGACGCTCCACAAGGGCCACGAGCGCGCCGTTCGCGTCGGACACATATCGAGTGATCGATAGCAGGACCCCGTCTTCGACGCCAAAGGCATCTCGCTCACCCGCTGTAATCGACCGTGCGTGATAGCTTTCGCGAACGGAAGACACACGAGGGCGAATCGCCATGAGTGTGCGGAGCACCGGCTCGGATTCGCAGTCCGGCAACGCGTTGACGTCGGATCGCCGCAAGTAAATGCTCTCAAGCGCGACGACGGAACCGTCGACAAGATACCGAACGTCGGTCCTGCACACTGATGCCCTGGAGGCCCCGCCGAACATTTGGACCGTCGACATCGCGACATCCGGCAGATCACGACAAACCAGTTCGCGAACGATCTCGCCCGGCTCCACACTCTCGCACTGAGCGAGCATATCGAAATCAAGCATGGACGAGGGCTCATCGACCGACGCCTCCGAGGCAATGAAAGAACCCTTGCCCTGAATGCGATAGATCAAGCCCCTCTGCTCCAGCTCCGCGAGCGCCTGACGCACAGTCGTTCGACTCACGGCGTATTCATCGCACAGCTCCTTTTCGGTGGGAAGTTGCTCTCCCTCGCCGCCGGCACCGACCACGTCGGAGAGCAGAGCGTCCACGAGCTGAACGTAAAGTGGCCGCTTTTCCCGAGAATCCAACACCGCTGCCCCCAATGTATCGCTCTTCCTGTGTCTTCGTCGTGGATAGTATTATACGGGCGGGACGCTCGCGCCTAGCGAATCACCGAGCGACTCGTCATGGCGAGCTGATGGCGAAGGCCGCGAATGGCGACGCCGAGCGTCCAAATGTTCTCGGGAAGGCAGCACCCGTTGAACGAGTCCCCGATGTGCTGCAGATGCGCTCCAGCCGCCTTCGCCGCAAGTCCGATTTGACGGATGGAGTCCGGGTCGCACGAATCTTGGCTTGTGCCGTTCGCCGCAAGGACAAGCACCTTCTCCTCGATGGGCTTTCCCTCATTGAACTTGTACACGTAATCGCAGATCTCGCGCAGGTCCTGCTCCTGGAAATGCGGGACGGTATACGGGGCGGGCACAAGCAAGATATCGACACCAAGCCCGATGAAGGACTTGGCGATCTCAAGGGTCATGACAGGCTCATCCACACCGGCCCCATGCATTTTGCCAGCGATGACCAGGCCGTTGAAATGCTCTTTGACAACCCTGACCGAATGAGCGATCGAGGCATTCGAAACGCCCGTGCCGGGATTGCCGGTGAGGCAGACAAAGTCGAAGCCGAGCTCATTCGCCCGCTCCAGCGTTTTGATGGAGACACGGCGCCCAACAGGAAGCTCGACGCGGGTCTCGACCATTTCGGTTTGGTCATCCACTGGCTCCAGATTCACACCGATCGCCCGTCCGCAAGCGCGCTTGACCCAAGAGATGGGGTTCTCTTCGATCCCCTCAGGCACGCAGGCAATCTCCGGGTCGAAGAGGTCGAGCGCGTTGAACATGAGCAGGTCCGCACCGGCATGCGCCTCGTACTCGGCATTGGTCGCACCCAGCAATAACGGGGAGCCGGGAACGTTCTCCGCCATGATGGTGCGCCCCTCCGACGCAAGAATCGCCTGCTTGAGCTCCATGGGCGTTGCACTCAGAAAGTCTGAGGCGTTGAAATTGAGAAGACGCTTACCTGCCATTGGATCACCTTTCATATAGTCATTCGAGCGTATAGACAATACCGCTCAATTGATACCTAATTGTTACAACAACTAAATAACTTGTCTGCATTCCATCGGTAAACGGTATAAGGATCCATATCTTTTATTATTTTGGCAGGTATTTATCTTATTGATAAATGTAACTGCTACCGTTCACCGATATTGCCAAATATAACTTGACCTACAATTCCCGAGTGCTTTTCAATTATTGCCGACAATTTGTATCAGTTGTATCTTTCTTGATATGACCGATGCACACTAGGCTCGTTGATTCCGGACGCCGCAGCCTAGCGCCGACGAACGCGTACACGAAAGGACGTGACATGGACTCAATCGTCAAACTGCTGCAAAGGCATCAGGGATTCTTCGACAAGATCTCGAAGAACATGTACCTGGTGGCCATCAAGGATGGCTTCATATCGAACATGCCCATCATCTTGTTCTCCAGCTTGTTCCTGCTGATATCCACCCTTCCGGCATATGTCGGCATCACGCTGCCACAGGAGGCGCTTGACTTCTGCAACAAGGTGTATGCCTACACCATGGGCGTCTTCGGCATCATGGTCGCCGGGCAAACCGCCAACTCACTCGCCACCTCCATGAACCGCCGCATGCCTGCCGGAAAGGCGATCAACCCCAGCTCGACCATGATCGCGGCCATGTGCGGCATGCTGTTGCTCTCCGTGACCAACTCCGTTGTCGCCGTCGACGGAGTTGACACCAGTGTTTTCGACACCGGCTTCATGGGCAGCAAGGGCGTCGTCTCCTCGCTCATCTCTGCGTTCATCATCGTGAACGTCTATAAGTTCTGCATCTTGCACAACGTGACCATCAGGATGCCCAAGGAGGTTCCCGGCACGATCGCCCAAAGCTTCCGCGACATCTTCGCTTTCGGCTTCTCCATCATCATCTGCGCCGCAATCGACTTCGTCTGCCGCGCCACCATCGCGACGCCGTTCGCCAACCTCGTGTCCACGTTGATGTCGCCCTTGTTCTCCGCCGTCGACTCTTATGCCGGCATGGCGTTCATCTCCGGCGCTGTCGCACTTTTCCAGTTCATGGGCATCCACGGCGCATCCGTCGTCATGACTCCGCTCAACGCCGCCCTCTATGGCAACCCGACCATCAACCTCGAAGTGTTCCAGGCGGGCGGCCATCCCACCCTTGCCCTCACGCAGGACTTCACGAGCTTCATCTCCGGCCTGGGAGGATCGGGCGCAACGTTCGTCGTTCCGATCATCCTCATGCTTCTCATGCACTCCAAGCAGCTGCGCGCCATGGGTAAGGCCTCCGTCATTCCCACCATCTTCGGAGTCAACGAGCCTGTCATTTTCGGTATGCCCATCGTATTGAATCCTTACATGTTCGTCCCCTTCCTTCTCGCCCCCATGGCCAACGCCGTCATCGGCAAGGCATTCATTGACTTCCTCGGTATGAACGCCCCCATCTACACCCTGCCCTGGGCGCTTCCCGGACCGGTGGGCATCTTCCTCACCACCAACATGCAGGCCATTTCCCTGCTGCTCGTGGTCGTGCTCCTGGCAGTGGACTTCGTTATCTACTATCCGTTCTGCAAAGCATATGACCTTAGCCTCATCGCCGAGGAGGAGACCGGTGCCGAGGGAGAATCCATCGAACCGGTTGTCGACACCAAAGCCATCGCCGACAAAATGAAGAGCACGGGCGAGCAGATCAAGGTTCTCGTCCTGTGCCAGGGAGCCGGCACGAGCGCAATGCTCGCCAATGCCCTGCGCGAAGGAGCTGCTGCCGAGGGAATCGACCTGGTTTCGAACTCCGGCGCGTACGGCAGCCATTATGAAATCATGAGCAAGTACAACGTGATCGTACTTGCACCTCAGGCTCGCACGTATTACGAGGATATGAAGGCCGATACCGACCGCCTGGGCATCAAATTGCTCACGACCCGCGGTAAGCAGTACATCGACCTCACGAACGACCCGAAGGGCGCTATCAACTGGATCCTCGACGAACTCAACAAGGACAAGTAGTCACCACGCACCCTTACCGCCCCAAACCGAAGCGGCCGTCTCATCCGAGACGGCCGCTTCTTTTCAGGCTTTTGAACGATCGCACGCAAGGAGACGGCACGTTTACGCCAAGGCCTATTCGAGACGTTAGAACTCGCCGATCATGCGGACCTCGGGCTCGAGGTCGACGCCGAACTGTGCCTTGACCTCGGCCTGCACATGCTCGATGAGGCCGAGCACGTCCTTCGCGCTCGCGCGGCCGGTATTCACCACGAAACCGCAATGCTTCTCGCTCACCTGCGCATCGCCCACGCGCGCGCCGCGCAGGCCCGCGTCCATGATGAGCTTACCGGCAAAGTAGCCTTCGGGACGCTTGAACGTCGATCCCGCGCTCGCCATGTCGAGTGGCTGCTTTGCCTCGCGACGTGCCTGGTAGTCGTCCATCGCGGCTCGGACCATGGCAGGGTTACTCGGCGAAAGTTTGAAGGTAGCGGAAAGCACGATGAGTCCGTCATCGTGCACGCGGCTCTTGCGGTACCCCAGATTGAGGTCGCGCGCCTCGAGCGTCACGACCGACCCGCGATTGCCCTGTTTGCTCGGCACGTACACGCGGACCGACTCGAGGACGTCGCCCATCGTACCGTCGTACGCGCCGGCGTTCATAAAGCACGCACCGCCCACCGTCGCGGGAATACCCCACAGCGGCTCCATGCCGGAGAGCCCCTCTTCGGCGGCGGAGAGGGCCACGTCACGCAAAAGCGCGCCGGCCTGGGCAGTCACGCGCCAGCCGCCGGCGTCGACCTCAACCTGAGCGAGATTGTCACGCAGGAGCACAACCACACCGCGAATGCCGCGATCACCCACGAGCAGGTCCGACCCGTTACCCACGATCGTCACCGGAACATCACCCAAATAGCAGGTATCGAGCACCTTGACGAGCACCTCGGGGGTGCGCGGTGTCACGAACACGTCAGCCGGCCCGCCAATATGAAACGTCGTGTAATCGCGCATGGGCTCGGTCATGAGCACATTGTCCTCGCCGGCGATTCCCGCCAACACACAGAGCAGCTCTTCGCTCACATACTCGTGCTCGTGCATAAGGCCCTCCCAATAGGTAGGTGAAAAACAGTCACACCCCACTATACCCAAGCACCCGCCCCCTCCCACGCGACTCCATAACCCTTTCGAGGAGCTCCCCCATTGCGCCCCGCAGAAAGGCGCGTTATAGTCGACATGTTTCAGGGCGGGGTGCAATTCCCCACCGGCGGTAAATGTGCGGCGTATTCCTCGCCAAGCGCATGAGCCCGCGAGCCGCAAACAGCGGCCGACCCGGTGCGATTCCGGGGCCGACGGTATAGTCCGGAGTGAAGAAACGGAAGGTATTCCCATGAACAATGCTATCGATTCAAAGAAGATCGCCCTCGCGGCGCTTTTCACCGCGGCCTCGCTCATCTTGAGCTTCGTGCAGATCCCCATCTTCCCCGCCGCGCCTTGGCTCATGTACGACCCCTCGGGCATCGCCTGCCTTATCGCGGCGCTCGCCTTTGGCCCCAAGCTCGGAGCCGCCGTCGCCATCATCTCGTGGATGCCCCGCGTGTTCCTCGATCCGTTCGGTGCGCCCATGGGCATGCTCTCTACCTGTGCATTCGTCATCCCCGCGGCAATCATGTACGCAAAAGGCGGACATTCGCGCCGCGCATCCGTTGTTGGCATGGCACTCGGCTCCGTGGTGTCCGTTGCGCTTGCATGCGCGATGAACCTCGTGGTGACACCCCTCTACACGGCCATCACCGTCCAAGAGGTCGCGGCCATGATCCTGCCGATCCTGCTGCCCTTCAACATGCTCAAAATGATCATTAACACCGCTGCCGGCCAAGTGCTGCTCGCGCCGTGCGCAAACGTCCTCAAGGCACAGGGGGCAATGCGCTCGTGACCGCCGACGCCATCGTCTTCGAACACGTACACGTCACGTACCCCGGCGCTGCGACCGAAGCCCTCAACGATATCTGTCTGCGCGTCCCCAGCGGGCAACACCTCTGTATCTTGGGCGGCAATGGGTCGGGTAAGTCGACCTTGCTCCAACTCGTCAACGTCTTGACCATCCCAACGGCGGGCCGCGCCGTCATTCACGGCATGGACACGAGCGACCCGTGTCGCACGCTTGCCATACGCAGCCGGACCGCGAGCGTCTTTCAGCATCCCGAGGACCAAATGGTGACGAGCGTCGTGGCCGACGACGTCGCCTTTGGTCCGGAAAACCTGTGCACCCCCCAGCCGGAGATCGCGAAACGCGTCGACGCCGCCCTCGCCGCCGTCGACATGGCCGAACGCTCGCAGAGCGACCCCGCCGATCTATCCGGCGGGCAGATGCAGCGCGCGGCGATTGCCGGGGCACTCGCAATGAAACCGGAAATCCTGCTGCTCGACGAGCCATGCGCCATGCTCGATGCCGAGGGCCGCTCGGGCGTGCGAGGCATCATCGCCGAGCTCAGCGCCCGCGGCATCACCATCTTGCATGTAACCCACTTTATGGAAGACGCCCTCGCGGCCGACCGCGTTCTCGTGCTCGATCACGGACGCACGGCGTTCGACGGCACGCCGAGCGAGCTCTTCTCGCAGCCCAAACTGGTGGAGAGCCTCGGTCTCGAGGTGCCGAGCGCATGGAGTGTAAGCGCTGAGCGCTCTGGCGCTGCAGGAGCCCATGGCGGCGCGGAAGGCCACGGCAGACCCTCCAACCAGCAACGTGCCGTGGCGGCAACGCGCGCCGACAGCGCGGCCGAGCCCATCGACAAGCCCAGCGTCGTATTCGATCACGTCTCGTTCTCCTACGCAAAAGCCGTGAACCCGCGCAAGCGCACGCGCCGCCGGAGGCTGTTCGGCGTCCGCGGAAGCAGCGACGCCTCCCGCAGCTCAGTTCCGCTCGCGCTCGACTCCCTCTCCTTCCAGGCGCGGCCCGGCACCATCACCGCTCTCATTGGGCGCACGGGATCGGGCAAGTCGACCACCGCCGAGCTCGCTTGCGCCCTCAAGCTCCCCACCCGGGGAACGGTACGCATCGCGGGCATCGACACCGCCGACCTTGCGCGCCGCGGCGAGCTTCGTCGCAGCGTTGGATACGTGGCGCAACTCCCCGAGCGCCAGCTGTTTGCCGAGACCGTCTACGACGATGTCGCGTTTGGCCCGCGCAACCTCGGGGTGCCGTCGGACGAGATCGACCGACGCGTGTGCGACAGCCTGCGCTCCGTCAACCTCGAGCCCACCGAATCCCTCCTTCAGGCGTCGCCCTTCGCGCTCTCGGGAGGCCAGCAGCGCAGCGTCGCGATCGCCGGCGTCCTGGCGATGGGGCAACCCGTCCTCGTGCTCGACGAACCCATGGCGGGCCTCGATCCCACCGGACGCAAACACATCCGGAGGCTTCTGAAGCAGCTCAAGCAGGTTGGGACCACACTGATTATGGTCACCCATAGCATGGAAGACGTCACCGAGCTCGCCGACCAGGTCATCGAGCTCGACCGCGGCCGCCGTATAGACCATGCGGAGGTGAGCCGCCATGGCACTACGCGCTAGCATCGGCCAGTACTATTCCGCCGACTCGCCTATCCACCGGCTCGACCCTCGGGTGAAGCTGATGGGGACCGTTGTCTTTATGGTGAGCTGCTTTTTCGTGAGTTCCTTGCCCACACTGCTCCTTGCGGCGTTGGCCGTGGGCGGCGCCGTGGCCTGCTCCCATGTGCCCGCGCGCCGCCTCCTGTCGCAGGTCCGTCCCATCGCGCTCTTCCTCGTGGTCACCTCGCTCATCAACCTTTTCTTCGTCCAATCCGGCGAGGTCGCCTTAAGTATGGGGCCGTTGCACATCCATTGGAGCGGCGTGCACGCCGCCGTGCTCTACACCGCCCGTTTCTTCCTGTTGCTCCTTGCCGGGTCGCTCCTCACCCTCACCACCACGCCCGTCGCGCTGACCGACGCCGCCGAGTACCTGCTCGCCCCGCTGGAGCGCGTGGGCGTACCCGTGCGCCAGGGAACGCTCGTGCTCTCCATAGCCCTGCGCTTTGTGCCCACGCTCTCGCAGGAGGCCGAGCACATCGTGGCGGCGCAAACCGCTCGCGGCGCCGATCTGGAAAACAAGGGCGCGCTCGCCTATGCGCGGGCGTGCGTACCGCTCATCGTTCCGCTATTCGCCAGTGCCCTTCGCCATGCCGAGAACCTGGGGCGCGCCATGGATGCACGCTGCTACACCGGCGGCGAACGAACGCACTACCACGTGATGCGGCTCGTCGCGAGGCGCGACGCCCCCGCGATCGCAGCGCTTGCACTGTACCTTGCGGCCCTCATCGCGTTCAGCATGCGGTAACCGTCCCTCTCCGCACCACGACCATGTCCATTGGCCGACGCGTTTCCGTGAAATTTATACCGTGCCCATTATCTTGCGGTATCCTTTATCCCTGATATGTGGCGTACATCATTCACAGAACCAAACGGAGCACCCATGTCGCACATTCCCAACGCGCCCGCCTCGGAAGTCGAGAAGCAGGAGCGCATTCAGAACGCACTTTTCAACGTGGGCTATAATGCCGAGTTTTCGCGCCGCGGTGCCATCAAGGCGGCACTTGCGCTGACCGCTTCCGCCGTGCTATTCGGCCTGCCCGGACGCGCCTATGCTGCACGAGCCTCGCAAAAGACCCTCGACGCACTCGCCACGGCAGAGGAGAAGCTCGCCGCCGTGGAAGCCGAGCTCAAGCAGCTCGCCGCCGAGTTCCAAGCGCTAAGCCTGGAGCAGGAAAAAACCATCGCCCAGATCGATGACGTCCAAACCCAAATCGACGAAACGCAAGAGCAAATCGAAGAGAAGCAGCAGGAACTCGAGGACAAGCAGAACGTCCTCGCCGGCCGCGTGTCCGACAGCTACAAGGACGGCCCCGGCAGCACCCTCAAACTCCTGCTCGCCGCGAAGTCCTTTGACGAGTTGCTCTCCAACAGCCGTTACGTCGAGAAGATCAACGATGCCGATAAACAGGTCATCAGTGAGATCCAGCAGATCCGCGAGAGCCTGGAGCAGCAAAAAGCAGAACTGGAGCAGCAGAAGACCGAGCTGGAGACCCTCAGGCAGCAGCAGGCCGACCAGCTCTCCGACATGCAGGCCAAGCAAGGCGAAGTCCAAACTTTGGTCGATGGCCTTTCCAGCGACGTCAAAGAGCTCATGGCCCAGCGCGATGCCGAATACCTCGCCGCAGTCGAGGAGGAGCGTCGCCAACAGGAGGCTCAGCAGCAGCACCAGCAGAGCGGCGGGGGAACGACGTATCTGCCCGGCAACGCCCAGGTCTCCGGTTCGTCCCGCTCGCAGGAGCGCGTGGTTTCCTGCTGTTACGCCGTGCCGAGCCCCGGCGCCGGATATTGCGCCATGTGGGTCTCGCGCGTGTTCGCTGCGGCGGGCTTCTCCTACCTGGGCGGCAACGCCAACGACATGTACAACCGCTGGTGCACGAGCTCCAACAAGGACAATCTGCGCGTGGGCATGATCGTCGCCGTCTCAACCTACTCCAAGAACACCATGGGCCGCATCTACGGCCATGTGGGCATCTACGTGGGCAACAATACCGTCATGGAGAACATCGGCGGGATCGCCTCCACCAATCTTGACCGTTGGATCTCCTACTACGGTGACACGGTGAGCCCTCGCTGGGGCTGGGCGGGCGGCTGGGCCCTCGAGTAACCCGCATCCAACAGGTCTTGCGAACAACGCCTGCCGCATGAAGCCATCTTGGCACGCGGTAGGCGTTTTGCGTTAACGCGGGCCGCGAGACGCTCAACGGACGGGGCAACCATGTGAAGCGGTATACTCTCCCCAGCATCATCCCCCGAAAGGAGCGCTTGCATGACCCAGACCCTCACCCCTGCCGATACCTGCGTCCTTGTTACCGGCGGCGCCGGATTCATTGGCTCCCACACCGTCGTCGAGCTGCTTCAGCGCGGCTACCAGGTTGTCATCGTCGACGACCTGTCGAACGCCTCGGCCAAGGTCGAGGACCGCATCAAGACCATCGTCGGCGACCAGGCCGCGGCCAACCTCACCATGTACGTCGCCGACGTCAACGACCGCGAAGCTCTCGAGCGCATCTTCGACGCCCATCGCATCGACCGCGTGATCCACTTCGCCGGCTACAAGGCCGTAGGCGAATCCGTGGCCAAGCCCATCGAGTACTACAGCAACAACATCGGCAACACCCTCACGCTCGTCGACGTCATGCGCGGCCATGGGTGCAAGTCCATCATCTTCTCCAGCTCCGCGACCGTCTACGGCGACCCCGACAGCCTCCCGCTCACCGAGGAGAGCCCCAAGAAGATGGCCACTAACCCCTACGGCTGGACCAAGTGGATGATCGAGCAGATGCTCACCGACCTCCACACCGCGGATCCCGAGTGGAACGTCGTGCTGCTGCGTTACTTCAACCCCATCGGCGCGCACGCGAGCGGCCTCATGGGCGAGGACCCCAAGGGCATTCCCAACAACCTGCTGCCCTACGTGGCACAGACCGCCATCGGCAAGCGCGAGGCCGTGCACGTCTTTGGCGATGACTACCCCACGCCCGACGGCACCGGCGTGCGCGACTACATCCACGTGTGCGACCTGGCCTCCGGCCACGCCGCCGCGCTCGCATGGATGAACGGCCGCGAGGGCGTCGAGGTGTTCAACCTGGGCACCGGCCGCGGCACCTCCGTCCTCGAGATCATCCGCGCCTTTGGCAAGGCATGCGGGCACGAGGTCCCCTACGTCATCGACCCGCGCCGTCCCGGCGACGTGGCCGAGAACTACGCCGACTGCTCCAAGGCCCGCGAGCTCATGGGCTGGGAGGCGCAGTTCGACATCGACGACATGTGCCGCGACGCCTGGAACTGGCAGTCCAACAACCCCAACGGCTACGAGGGCTAAAACGCGGCCTCATCGCGTCCGCTCCGCGCAGTCATTGCACCGGCAGGACGTAGGAGCTGAGGGCGTTACAGAACGAACCTGGACGGGGCGGCCAACGGTCGCCCCGTTTTGCTAGCATTACACGGTGAGATCAACAGAAACGAAAGGGCCGCACATGAGCGATGCAAACACCAACACGGGAGAGGCCTTCGTCGCGTACCTGCGCGAGAAGCTGCCGCTCATCGAGCGCGCCCTGCACGAGGCGAACGCCGCGCCCATGGCAGAGGTCGACGCCCCCGCGCGAGACCTCGACCGGTACCTGTACGAGCCCCTCGCGCACTTCACCGCCGGTGGCGGCAAGCGCGTGCGCCCCGTCCTCGCCCTGCTAGGAGCCGAGGCCATGGGAGGCTGCACTGAGCAGGCGCTTTCCTCCGGCGTGGCCATCGAGCTGTTCCAGAGCGCCGCGCTCATCCACGACGACATCGCCGATGCCAGCGAGCTGCGCCGCGGCGAGCCCTGCCTTTACCGCACGCACGGTGAGGGCCTTGCCATCAACGCCGGCGACCTTGCCCTCACGCGCGTGTTCGAGGTCGTCCTGAACGATGCCTCCCTGCCGGGCGATCGTCGCCTGCGCGTCCTTGACGAGCTTGTGCGGATGGAGCGTCACACGCTCGAGGGTCAGGCGCTCGACCTGGGCTGGGCGCGCGACGGACGCTGGGACGTCACGAGCAGCGACTACCTGTACATGATCGAGGGCAAGACCGCCTGGTACACCGTGGCGAGCCCCCTGCGCATCGGAGCGCTGGCCGCCGGCGCGGCGGACGAGGCCGCCCGCGAGCTCGTCGAGCTGGGACGCCCCGCCGGCCTTGCCTTCCAGCTGCAAGACGACCTGCTCAACCTCGTGGGCGACGCCAGCGCCCAGGGCAAGGACTTCCGCTCCGACATCACCGAGGGCAAGCGCACGCTCGCCGTGGTCTGGGCGCTCGAGCACCTCGATGACGAGCCGCACCGTGAGCTCGTCGACCTGTTGGAATCCAAGACAACCAACCCGGACGAACTCGCGCGTGCCGTGGAACTCATCGAGCAAGGCGGCGGCATCGAGGCGTGCCGCGACCTCGCCCTCAAGCTCACGCGCGACGCGCAGGGCAAGGCACGCGCCCTCGCCACGTCCGGCACCATCACGCCCGAGTCGGCCGAGCTCCTCTGCTCCATGGCAGACTTCTTCATCAACCGCCGCGCGTAGAGCGGCGCAACGCAAAAACGCCTTTCGTGCTTCCCCTTGCAGGATCTACTTCGCCCGTGCACGCACGCGGCGATACATCAGGCCACCCGCGGCGACGAGCAGTGCAGACGCAACCAAAACCACGCCGACCATCACCCAATTGCCGCTACCCACGGCAGAAGCCGCAGCCGTCGAGGTCACGATGGACGGAATGCGACCGAACGTGGCAATAAGAACGACGGGGGCAAAGCGCATCTTGGTGAGCCCGGCGAAATACGTGAGGAAGTCCTTCGGCGTGCCCGGGATGAGGAAAATGACGAGCATCACCAACTCAAGGCGCTTGGCATTGTTGAGCCAAGAAAACCGGTCGAACAGGCTTCGATCGAAAAACAACCCCACCAAGCGCCAGCCCCACCGGCGCGTCGTCCAGTAGATTGCCGAAGTCGCAACCGCCGAGGCCACGAGGCACAACGCCGTACCCTCCCAGAAGCCAAAAGCGTAGCCACTCGCCAACTCGACGGGCTCGCCGGGCAGGAACGCCAAGAAGATCTGCGTCGCGTTGATTCCCAGCATAGTGAGCCGGCTCATCACCGCGTTGTCGGCGACGAAGGCCCGCACTGCCTGCGGGTCCGCAAGCCATGCGAGCATGCTCGGGAGATACTCCCAACACGCAGCGGCGATCCCAATCGCGGCGACGACGAGGACGATCACGACGCGGCGGCGCAAGGTCTTTCGGCGGGCGTCGAGATCGCTTCCAGACTCAGCCTCCGCCGGCGCGAAACCCGCCACAGGCATCGCATCTGCAGCCAGTGACGCGGAGGCCGCGCGCTCTCGAGCCTCCTCCACCTCGGGTTTGACGCGACGGCGCAGCTCGCCGAGAATGCCCGTATCCACACGGCGCACAGCTCCCCCGCAGGAGACCTGACCGGTGTAGCTTTCCGCTTCGGGCTGCATTTCCATCATCGCGATCCCTCCTTGGTTTTAGGACAAGGATAGTTTCTCAACCGCGTGTCTACCTTTTGTCTACCAGTGATGACAATTCAGTAAGCCTTACGTTAAGGTAAGCTTTTCTTAAGGTAAGGTCGGCGCATCACCGAGAACAAGCTCCCCCTTCTTCAATCGTATGCAGGAACGCGGTCACCCCTCTCGCTCCGTGCCATCCACGTCAAACGTCGCGGACGCACATGCGCCACCCATTTCGCCGTTCGCCAAATCAAGCGCACCGCCGTGCAGCCCACACAGGATGCTCGACACGTTCAGCCCCAAGCCAAAGTGCACGGCAGACTTGTTCTCGCTGAAAAATGGATCGCATCCGCGGCGTAGCGCCTCGGGCGTGAAGCCCGGACCGTCATCGCTCACGCGGAGGACGAGCTCACCCTCCCGCACGACTGCCTCCAGCCCAACGACACCGCGCGCGTGTCCACACGCGTTGCTCAGCAGGTTATCGAGCACCTCCTCGACGAGAGAAAGGTCGACATACGCGAGACCGCTCTCCATATCCGCGGTGTGCGGACGGGGGCTCTGCACGATCGGGACCGTCGGATCCACCATCGGCTCCTTCCCCGCCGTGCCCGCCCGCCCAAAATGCACCGGCGGCATCTGCGGACTCACGCGAAGGCCAAGGCCCTCGCCACGTGCCGCGACAACCTCCGCGGCATGGGCGGCGAGCTCGTCAACGAGCTCGCTTGTCGGCATGATGCGGCGCTCGACGGGCCGATCCTCCAGCTTGGTGAGTCCGCCCATTTCTGTAGCGTATCGTTCAAGCCTCATCACCTGCGACGAAAGCGTGTTGAGCGACTCCTCTGCAAGCGCATCCCCACGGCGCAGGCGCATCTGCGCCATCTCGACCGTGCCCTTGAGTACCGTAATCGGCGTGCGCATATCGTGCGCGAACGCCGCATTGAGGCGGCGGCGCCCTTCCGCCGTACGCCACAGCTCCCGCTGGGCATCGAGCAGCGAAGCCCTCATGTCTTCGAGCCTCTCCGACAAGCGGCCAAGCTCCTTGCCCCGAACCCGCTCAATCGAAAAGTCCAAGTCTTGCCTGGCTATGCGCTCCGCGGCACCCGAGAGCTCGCCCAAAGGACCGGCGATATGCACCCGATAGAACCTGCGGAACGTGATCCAGCCCAACCCGCCGTAGGCCAGCACCGGAGCAAGGCCGGTAGCAATCGCCAGAATCCACGGCATGGGGCCGGCGGGGCGCTGGGATGCCGCATAATATGCGGTGTTCGAGACGAGGTTCTCGCCAAAGGTCTCCTCCAGGTCCGCGTCGGTCATCGACTCGAACAGCTCGACACTCTGCAGGCGATTCGCGCGGCTAAGCTCGTCATATCGCGCCAGATTGTCCGCGGAGATCGAGTTGTTCACCTCGAGGACCTCCTCCTGCGGATACCATTCGTTGTAATTGAGACCCCAGTCGTACAGCTGGACCTGTCCGTCGCGAACCATGTCGACCGTCGCGTGTATCACGCTGGCCGCATCCGCACCCTCAGGCGCGTAATCGTCTCCGGCCTCCCAGTCCCCCGTGGCGATGAACACCGCAAGCGGACCGTTGCCCGGCAGGTCAAGCTCGGAGGCGGGAAGCAATTCTCGCGCCACGGGGTCATAGATATATGGCCCCGAATCAACCACGCCGCGCTGCGTCAGACCGTTTTCGAACGTCACCTCAAGTTCGTAGTAGCCGTTGTTCCAGGTGGAAAGAAGCTCGATGAGCCCCAGCGTCAGCACCGTGGCGACCGCGAGGTACGCGCCCAGATACACCGTGAACGTCAGGCCGAGCGGGCGCGTGCGCCACCATGCGCCAAGGCGCTCCCGGCGGGGAAGCCGCTTGAGGGCCTCGCGCTCACGCGCCCGGCTTTCGCGACGCGACGCGCGACGGGCGCGGCGCTCATCCCCGCGCGCAGCCAGCCGGGAATGCCATCCGCCCGCATCTCCCGCGCGCCTCACTTGGCCACCCACTTATAGCCGACACCCCAAACCGTAGCAATGGGGTCTTCGGCCACGCCCGCGGCGGCGAACTTGTTCCGGATGCGACGGATGTGCTCGCGGACCTGCGAGGGGTCGCCCGCGGCGTCCCAGCCCCATACGCGCTCGTATATGGCATCTCGGTCGAACACTTGGCCGGGGCGTTTGCTCAGCAGGGCGACGATGTCGAACTCAAGTTTGGTGAGGTCGACGGCTGCCGTGATCGAGTCATCCGCCTCGTATGGCTGCCGCCCGCCGTTCGCTCCGTGGACCTCCACAACCCGCTGCGCGTAATCGATGGTAAGTTCGCTAAAGAACCGTGCGGCATTGCCGCTTTTGCCGCCACGGGCCCTCCCCTCGCGCGCCATGTGGGCCGCCACACGACGACCCAGCACCTCAAGGGAAAAGGGTTTGAGCACGTAATCGTCGGCGCCGGCGGCGAAGCCATCGAGCTGGTCCACGTCCTCGACGCGGGCGGTCAGAAACATGATGGGACAGCTCACGTGCTCGCGCAGGCGACGACAAACCTCAAAGCCGTCCATACCCGGCATGTTCACATCGAGCAGTATGATGCCGAGCGCAGATTCGGCCGAGGCAGCGGCAAGCGCCTCTGCGCCGCTATGCGCAGTCGTGACCTCGTAACCCTCCATACGGAAATACTCCGCAAGCATATTCGCGATATCGACCTCGTCATCAACGACCAGCATGTGCATGGCGCCCCCTCCACTCTTCCAACAGCAAGACGCGCCCAGGTGCCCGGGCTTCGCGCCGCATAATCTCCCACCCGTAATCTTGCTCCAAATCTGTCTATCCTTTGTCGAGAGTTAACTCTCGGGGAGCTTTTGTCGACTTACGCACGAAAAAGCGCCGCGAAAGTTAACTCTCGCGGCACCATACCCGGGCGGCACGAGAGCCGCCCCTCCCCAAGGGTCTCCAGTAATCCGTGAGCGGTACGCCCGAATCGGCTAGCGGCAAATTCCCCCATCTCCAGCCATTCGCTTGACGCCCTACAATCTCGGCAAGTATTATGCAATGCGTACACAGGGTGTTACCCACGCTTTTGCGACGGGGCAGACTGGGCGCATCAGGGCGCATTATGTCTGTTCCGTTTTTTCATGCCGAGGGAGGGCCCGTGATCGTACTCAAGCGCATTAACAACAACGCCGTGCTGTGCATCGACCCCGCTGGCCACCAGGTCGTCGCCCTCGGTAAAGGCCTAGCGCAATGCACCGTGGGCAAAGACGTTGACCTCAACCTTGTTGACCACACCTTTTACGACGTCGAGCCACGCTATGTTGAGCTCATGCGCGACCTTTCTCTCGACTACCTTGAGGTAAGCGCCCAGATTGTCAACGTAGCAAGAGGCATGCTGGGCTACGACCTGAGCCCGAACATCGAGGTCGCCCTGGCCGACCACATTCAGTTTGCCATCCAACGCATGCGCGAGCATATCTATCTTTCGGCTCCGCTTTCGTACGATCTCCAACAAAACTATCCGCTGGAATATAAGATCGCGCAATGGTCACTCGGCCTGATTCGGCAGCACTTCGGCGTCGCGCCACCCAGCAACGAGATATCCGGCATTGCCATGTGCCTGATAAACGGTGCCTACAGTTCAGCAGGAGCCTCCTCAAGCGATGAGGCAGAAAAGCAGGACAACCTGCTTGAGCAGATAATCTCGCTCATTGAATCCAACATGGGGGCCTCCGTCAGCCGAGAGGGATTTGGCTTTGCTCGGTTCGCGACCCACCTGCAATACCTTATCCGACGCGTAGCCTCCGGCGACTCCATATCCTCTGACAACTCCGAGATGTACCAAATGGCTGCAGCGGACAACCGGGCTGTCTCCTCGTGCGTCGACGCCATTGCGGCTCTCATCTCAAGCGCATATCGCCAATCACTCACCGATGAAGAAAAACTCTACCTCATTCTTCACGTCAACCGTATCTGTTCACGCTCCGATGTAGCCCGCCCAGGCAATAATCCCAGCGCGTAAAGATAGCTATCCGGGATCGGCACGGCGCGCACGCCGATCAGGGCATAGAGACCGTTTCGTAAGGCATCCGCATACGCTCGCGCGATGCCCGCGATGGTGAGCGCATGCTCGCCTGCCATCGCAATACGTGAAAGGAGTCCACTGTGGCCAACAATAAACAGATCGCAGCCGACGTCCTCGAGGCAGTCGGCGGCAAGAGCAACGTCAGTTTTGTGACACACTGCATGACCCGCCTGCGCTTCACCCTCAAAGATCGCACCGTGCCGGACACCGCAGCCGTCAAAAAGCTCAACGGCGTCCTCGGGGCACAGGAGTCCGGCGGGCAGTTCCAAGTCATCATCGGTCAAAATGTTCCCAAGGTTTACGATGAACTCTGTATCCTTGGAGGTTTTTCCAAGCAGGCGGCGATTGACGAGAATCTGGATGGCCCAAAGGAAAAGCTCACCATGGCAAGCGTCGGCAAAAACATCATGAACTATCTTGCCGGCTCCATGACGCCGATGATCCCCGTCCTTCTTGCCGCTGGCCTGTTCAAAACCATTGGCGTTGTGTTTGGGCCCACTATGCTTGGCGTCATGGCCGCGGACAGCGACCTCGTTCGCTTTATGGACATGATCTACAATGCCGCATTTTACTTTATGCCCATCTACCTTGGATTTAATGCTGCCAAGCAAATCGGACTCACGCCGATTCTCGGTGCGTTTTTAGGAGGCATGCTCATCGAGCCAACTTTCTCCTCACTCGCTGCCGAAGGGGCAGACTTTAGCATCTACGGTGTCTTCCCATGCGCTCCTGGTGCCTATGCGCAGACCGTTCTGCCCATTCTCTTGACCATCCCTGTTGCCTATGCAATTGAGCGCATTATGCGTAAACACATGCCTGATGCACTGCAAACCGTGTTCGTTCCTTTCCTCACTCTCGGAATCACGCTCCCCATATCCTTCTGCCTACTCGCCCCTGCTGGCTCTTGGCTCGGGAACGGACTCGCCGGCGCGTTCGAGTTCCTAGGGACCTCCGGCGGCGTCATCTCCATCCTTGGCGGCGGCATCCTTGCAGCGGCATGGCTCCCCATGGTCATCACCGGCATGCATGTTGCGCTCATCGGAATCGCTCAGGTCGCCTTCCTCCAAGCTGGTTTTGACCCATTTATCTTCGTTGCCATCACCATTAGCCTCTGGCCTGCGTTTGGTGCGGAGATCGCCGCGTTCCTCCGTCTTAAGCTTCGCGACGAGAAGAGCGCTTGCGCCGGTTATCTTGTGGCACAGCTGATTGGAGGCGTCGGCGAGCCCTTCATCTACGGAATGACCTTCCGCTACCCCAAGCTCTTCGCCTGCTGTATGGCGGGGAGCTTCGTTTCCGGCGCGCTCGCACTCGCACTCGGCGTCACTGCATACGTAGCCGGGCTTCCGTCGAGCGTCCTGTCTATCCTCACCTTTGTGGGCGGAGGTACGGAAAACCTCCTGTTCGCCTGCATCGCTGCGGCGGCGGGCTTTGCAGTCTCCTTCGCAGCAACGTGGTTCTTCGGCTTCAGCAAGGACGAGATCGAGAACGGGCCCCTTAGCGAACGCGACTAGCGTCGCCCGTTAAACCCCACAGGGTAGCCATTACCATTTAAGAGGGCGACGGGGCATAGCGCTCCTCGCCCTCTTCATCACGTCAACTCACGAATCCGGGAGGCCATACCATGCTCATCAGCGAGGCAATCCAGAAGACCAAGGACTTTTGTTGCGGCATCGACGCTTTCACGGGCAACCCGATCGACCCCGTCACCACGCGCGACAAAGTCACCTACGGCAACACCGATCAGGAGTGCACGGGCATCATCACGTGCATTTGGCCAACCGCGCACATCATCGATGAGGCGCGAAAGAGCGGGGCGAACCTCATCATCACCCACGAGGCCCTCTTTTGGAATCACGGGGACCATCAAGATGTTGTTGCCGACAATAGCGCATTTATAGCCAAGAAAGAACTGCTCGATAACTGGGGCGGAGCCATCTGGCGCTGTCATGACTATATCCACGCTGGAGTTCCCATCGAGGAAAACGGATCGATGGCCGATGGCATATTTTACGGCTTCGCTTGGAAACTAGGATGGCTCGGCTATCGAACGGGAAAGCTGTTCAACAGCATGGATTACGTAATCCCTCCTACGCCCGCACGGTCCCTCGCCAAGCAAATCGTAAACAAGCTCGGTTTAAACGGGGTGCGCGTAGTGGGAGACCTGGATACAGATGTTGAACGAGTCCGTATTCCCATGCACATCATGGGAGGACCTGGCGACACCGCTACCGCCAACGCCATGGATTCCGAGCGCATCGACGCCCTCCTTAGCATGGAGATGATTGACTTCACCACCTGCCAATACGTGCGCGATGCCGCTATGCTCGGCCACGGCAAATGCGCCATTCAAATCGGACATTTCAATCTGGAAGAGCCCGGCATGGAATACATGGCAACATGGCTTCCCAAAGCGCTCGAAACAGAGGAAGTCCCTGTAACATTCGTCCCCATGGGTGACACCTACCAATACGTGTAGAGGAACGCTCCCAAATAACCGGAGCTGCCGATTGGTCGCCATGCACAACGTGCCAGCCATAACCAGGCTGCAATTTGCGAGGAATTCTCGCACGGCCTCTCACCGCTGCCGAAGCTCCCCGAGAGTTAACTCTCGGGGAGCTTTTGTCGACTTACGCCCGAAAAAGCGCCGCGAAAGTTAACTCTCGCGGCACCATGCCCAGGCGGCACGAGAGCCAAAAGAGTACACTTAACCCATATCGACCGTCCCGTCACAACGGGGGGCTGCACAGCGGCCCGAGCGTATCGAGGAGCACGACATGCACGACGCAGGCATGAATATGGGGCAGCTCGAGATGAGCATCAAGCAGGTAGACGACGCCATCGCGCTTGCCCGCGAATGGAGCCACACGCTGCTGCACGCCACGGAGACCTATGACATGGAGCGCATCGGCGGCAAGCTCGAGGCCGCCATGAGTGCCCTTGATGAGGCGCGCGGCGCGCTTGAGGGCTATCAGGAGGCCATCGAAGCCGACCACAACGCCGTTGGCACTATCAAGCTGGTGTAGTCATGGCGCACGAGCACGCCCACATCGGCCACAGCCATCATGCACGCGCCGAGAGCAATGCCCGAAGCTGCACCGTCCAGCCATCGAGCGGCTCCGGGGAACTCGCCCGCTTTTCCGTCACCGTGCCCGAAGACCTTCTCGCCGCCTTTGACGAGCAGATTTCCCGACGTGGCGACGTCACAAACCGTTCCGAGGCCATTCGCGACTTGATTCGCGCGTCCCTTGTCCGCGAGACTACGCGCACCCCAGAAGAGCAGGTCATTGGCTCGCTCACCATGATTTACGACCATCACACCGGAGACCTCACGCGTCGTTTAGACGAGGTCCAGCATGACTACACGGATGAAATCGTCTCTACCATGCATGTACACCTCGATCACCACAACTGCCTCGAGATTCTCGCCCTCAAGGGAGTCGGCGCGCGCGTCTACGAGCTCGCCGACAGGCTCTTGGGCCTGCGCGGGGTAAGCCATGGCGAATTCACCTGCGCGGCGACCACATCCAGCCTAGAACTCTAGGCAACCCAAAGCCCGTCGCCACGCAAGCGAATCCGCAATGGCAAACAAACACGAAAGCACCTGGCGATGAAACACGTGCGCATACATATCACCGGCATTGTCCAGGGAGTGGGCATGCGCCCGTTCGTGTACCGCGAAGCGGTGGCGCATGGCATTTCGGGATGGGTGCTCAATGCCGGAGACGGAGTTCATATAGAGGCCCGTGCGGCAGAAGATGCACTCGAGGTGTTCGTGCGCTCGCTGCGCGATCACGCGCCGGCGGCATCCCGTATCGATCACATCGCCGTGGAGGAGCTCGACGCACACGACGACACAGTGGTGCAGGCATCGACGACATCGGGCGGGACGAGCGCGCGCAGAAAGCACTCAGAGGCCCACGAGTCTTGCGGCATGCC
Source organism: uncultured Collinsella sp. (assembly GCF_959026545.1). Lineage (NCBI taxonomy): Bacteria > Bacillati > Actinomycetota > Coriobacteriia > Coriobacteriales > Coriobacteriaceae > Collinsella > uncultured Collinsella sp. The sequence goes on along the minus strand of NZ_CAUFLV010000015.1, from coordinate 14,617 downwards.
CGCGTTCCGCATCGTCGCCTCCCGCGATGCGACGGCCCACACGACGCTGGTTTCCCCCGATATCGCCACATGCGACGACTGCCTGCGCGAGCTTTTCGACCCCACAGACCGACGTTACCACTACCCCTTCATCAACTGCACCAACTGCGGACCGCGCTTCACCATCATTCGCGATCTGCCCTATGATCGCGCCAAGACCTCCATGAGCGCTTTTCCCATGTGCCCCGACTGCGCCGACGAATACAGCGACCCCCTTGACCGGCGCTTTCACGCGCAGCCGGACGCCTGCTTTGCGTGCGGCCCTCACATCACATGGCGCGAACGAGAAGATCACGAGACCGCAATGGGCGATTCGCTCGAGGCAAGCGATGCCATCATCGCGCGTTGCGCCGAGGTCCTCACCGCCGGCGGCATTGTGGCGATCAAGGGCTTAGGCGGCTTTCATCTTGCCTGCCGCGCCGATTCTGAACAAGCCGTTCGCGAACTGCGCCGCCGAAAACGCCGAAGCAATAAGCCACTCGCCGTCATGGTGCGCAATGTGCAGATCGCGCAGAAGCTGTGCCGCATCAACCAGGTGGAACGCGACCTGCTTACCGGAAGCGTCCGTCCCGTCGTCCTGCTCATGCGGCACGCCGAAGAAACGTGCCCCACAAAAGAGGACAAGACGCCGCTCGCCCCCGCCGTCGCATTCGACCTTCCCGAACTCGGCGTCATGTTGCCCTACACGCCGCTCCAGCACCTACTCATGGAGGAATGCCGAACGCGCGGGGTCGATGTGCTCGTCATGACCAGCGGAAACATAAGCGAAGAGCCCATCGAGAAGGACGATGAGCACGCATGGGATCGCCTGGTCGCCAGCGAGATGGCAGACGCCCTGCTCGGTAACGATCGGGCGATTCTCTCGCGATTCGACGACTCCGTCGTGCGGGTCGTCAACGGTAAGGTCCAGCTCGTGCGGCGGGCACGAGGATTTGCCCCGCGCCCCATTGCGCTGCCCGCTCCGCCCGCTTCGTGCTCATCCTGCGTCTTGGCGTGCGGACCCGAGCAAAAGGCGACCCTTGCGCTCACCCGTCCCGGCAACCTCGACACGGAGGAGTGCTTCGTTTCCCAACATATCGGCGACCTTGAAAACGCGGAGACGTTCGATGCATGGAACATGGCGCTCGACCGCATGACGCAGCTCTTTGATGTGCGCCCCTCCGTGCTCGCCTGCGATGCCCACGCGGGATACCTCTCCAGCCAATGGGCGCAGGAGCAGGCACGGGCACTGGGCCTTCCGCTCGTCCGCGTGCAGCACCATCATGCGCACATCGCCTCCGTCATCGCAGAGGCAGCCGTGCACGGAGAGACCGATCCCGCTGCACGTGTTATCGGTATCGCCTTTGACGGCACGGGGGCGGGGGCGACTCCGAACCCCGGAGGCCCCCTCCGCAACCCTGTGCTCGATAGCACCATCTGGGGCGGAGAGATTCTCCTCGCAAGCCTCTCGTCTTATGAGCGCGTGGCGCATCTCGAGCCTTGGCGCCTTCCCGGCGGGAGCACCAGCGTCCGCGACCCGCGCCGCAACGCATTTTCACTGCTTGAGCAACACGGCCTTCTTGACCACCCCGGCGCCAGCACGCTCCTTGCAACACTGAGCTCCGATGAGCGCGCGCTCACTTCCCGCATGCTCGAGCGCGGCATCAATTGCCCAAGCACCAGCAGTATGGGTCGCCTGCTCGATGCCATAAGCGCCATCCTTGGCATATGCCACGTGGCGACATACGAAGGCGAGCCGGCAATCGAACTCGAGGCCGCCGCGTGGAAGCACGCTCGGAGGTGCGGTGCCGTAAGCGCGCAGCGCTTCGACGCAGGCACGCACCACGATGAGGGCGACTGCTTTACCGCTAGCCCCCAACCATCGCACGGCTACACGAACCGCCCCGGGGAGCATGTGTCCACCGAAGAGGCCACGATCGACGTCCGCCCGCTTCTCATCAAGCTCCTCGACGGGATGGCGCACAGCGCACCCGTCGAGGAGCTTGCATGGGTCACCCATCGGGCAATCATCGACATCACTGCAAAAACCGTCATCGGCATTTCAGACGCCACCGGTGTGCGCGCCGTTGCGCTTTCCGGCGGCGTCTTCATGAACCGCCTGCTCCTTGACGGCGTTTCCTCCGCGCTTGAACAGGAGGGGCTCACCGTCCTCACGCCTCACAGCCTTCCGCTGAACGACGGATGCATAGCCTACGGTCAAGCGGCAGTCGCCGCGTGGGTCGTCGGAGCATAGCACCCGCGGCACGCCGGTTCGTTGCTTCGTTTTTCCCGTAGCGTTACCATCTAGACCGATGACGCGACCCTGGGAGGTTGGCATGTGTCTCGCGGTTCCCGGCAAAATACTCTCGCTACACGATGACGCGCGCGGAACGGTCGATATGCTCGGCGCGCAGCGCGAGGTCTCCATACGCCTCACACCAGACGCCGCGGTAGGCGACTATGTGCTGGTGCACGCCGGCTTTGCCATCCAAATCATCGATGCCCAAGAAGCGGCGGAAACCCTCAGCATCGTCGAAGACCTTGCCGATCTGGTTGATGAGGAACTTCCGGCATGACCCAGGGCACCGCTAAAGACGTCGCGGCGAACGCAGCACCCCCACTCGACGCTTTTCGCGATCCGGCGCTTGCCCGATCGCTCATCGACACCATCCACGCACTCGCCGGCGGTCACGCCATCAACCTCATGGAGGTCTGTGGCACGCACACTGTGAGCATCGGCCGTTATGGCTTCCGCTCAGTCATGCCCGATGGACTGCGTCTGCTCTCCGGACCAGGGTGTCCCGTGTGCGTCACCGCCAATCAAGACATCGACCACGCCATCGCCCTCGCGCGCGTGCCCGGAGCCATTATTGCGACATTCGGCGACATGATGCGTGTGCCCGGGTCAACGAGTTCGCTCGCGGCGGAGAAGGCTGCGGGCCGTGACGTGCGCATGGTGTATTCGCCACTCGATGCGCTTTCGCTTGCGCATGACAATCCCGGCAGCGAGGTCATCTTCATGGGCGTGGGCTTTGAGACCACGACACCGACTATAGCCGCCGCCATCCTCGAGGCGCAGGCGCAGAGCCTCAGGAACTTCTCGGTCTTCTGCGCCCACAAAACCACGCCACCCGCACTCCGCGCGATTGCAGGAGATCCGCATACGCACATCGACGGGTTCATCCTTCCCGGACACGTCTCGACCATTACCGGCATCGAGCCGTACCGGTTCCTTGTCGATGAGTTCCGCATCCCCGGCGTTATCACGGGTTTTGAGCCCGTCGATGTCTTGGAGGGCATCGCCGTGCTCGTCAACATGGTCGAAAGGGACGAACCCGCCATCCAAAATGCATACCGTCGCGGTGTGGATACGAAGGGCAACGCAGTCGCTCGCGCACTCGTCAATCAGGTCTTTGAGCCCTGCGACGCGATCTGGCGCGGGCTGGGCCCCATCCCGCAATCGGGACTGCGCATACGGGACGACTTCGCGGCATTCGACGCCACACGCCGCTTTGAGGTGGAAGTCGAACAGACCGTTGAGCCACAGGGATGTCGCTGCGGCGATGTGCTTCGCGGGCGCATCGCACCAACCCAATGCCCGCTTTTTGGCCGGAAGTGTGCGCCCGAGGACCCCGTCGGCCCCTGCATGGTGAGCTCGGAGGGCAGTTGCGCCGCGTACTATCGATACCGCGCATAGCACCAAGGAGGCATCATGGGCATACAAGCAGAAACCGTGCAGCTCGGCCATGGATCGGGCGGGCAGATGATGAAGCGCATTATCGACGAGGTGTTCCTCGAGGCCTTTGGCTCGCCCGAGCTCCTCGCCGGCAACGACGCAGGCGTTGCCGAGCTGTCCCCATCAGCCACAATCGGCACTTCGCCGTCCACCCGTGAACCCGCCACCCACGACGACACGACCGCGCAGGCGCGGCTCGCCATGTCAACCGACAGCTTCGTAGTTACGCCGCAGTTCTTCCCCGGCGGCGACATCGGTCGGCTGGCCATCTGCGGCACCGTCAACGATGTGGCAACTTCGGGGGCGCGACCGCTCTATCTGTCGTGCGGATTCATCCTGGAGGAGGGCTATCCGCTCGCAGACCTGCGACGCATCTGCCAATCCATGGCCGTAACCGCCCGCGAAGCGGACGTGCGCATCATCACCGGCGACACCAAGGTCGTTGAGCGCGGCAAGGCGGACGGCGTCTACATCAATACCGCCGGCGTGGGAATCGTGCCCGCGGGTGTCAACCTCTCCGGCTCGAATTGCCTGCCGGGAGACCTCGTTCTCGTCTCGGGCACCCTTGGCGACCATGGCATTGCCGTCATGAGTCAACGCGAGGGCCTCACATTCTCCACGCCCATCGAGAGCGATGCCGCGCCACTCAACCACCTCATCGCAGACGTGCTTGCAGCGGCACCTCACACCCGGTGTTTCCGCGATCCCACCCGCGGAGGTCTTGCGAGCACACTCAACGAGTTCGCGCAGGCAAGTAGCGTCCTTATCGCCGTTGATGAAGAGGCCATCCCCGTCAAACCCGCCGTGCGCGGCGCGTGTGGGATGCTCGGCTACGACGTGCTCCAAGTGGCAAACGAGGGCAAGATGGTTGCCGTCGTGCCCGCAGAAGAGGCAGAAGCTGCCCTTGCCGCCATGCGCGCATCGCGCTACGGCGAAAACGCCGCCATCATCGGCGAGATCGCCGCGCTGCCCGATGGCTCCAGCCAACCCGCGAGCACAACGGGCTCCGTCCGCGTGCGCACCCCGTGGGGTTCAACGCGCATCCTCGACATGCTCGTGGGCGAGCAGCTCCCCCGCATCTGCTAAATCGACTGCAGCAAAACGACCGAAGAAAAACGGGCTTCGTCGCGCATACGACGAAGCCCGTTCACGTGGGGGCTATGCTGATGCGAGGACGGGGCAAGAACGCCCCAGACCGTGCCCTTTCGGGCAACCCGCAGGCGTCCTAAGAGGATTTATGCCTCGACGCCCATACCCTCGGGAACCTCGGCCTTACCGGAGAACTTACCGGCGCGGTAATCGCGGGCGCCCATCTCGGACCACTCGGGCTCCTCATCGGGCATGGAGCCAGAATCCTTGCCCACGAGCTCCTTGAGGCAGTTCACGGCCACGATCAGGCCCAAGGCGACCAGCAGCACGGCGAAGACGAGCTGCAAACCAGAGGTTGCCATCACGGCCATACCGCCCGCCTGGAGCGCAGTGACGCAGCCCATGATGCTCATGCCGAGCGACGTGAAAGTACACACGAGCAGGAACGCAACGGGAACGTAGAGCATCCAACCGGATCGGCCGGTGCACTTGCAGAACACGGCCAGCGTGATCATGGTCATACCGCCGAGCAGCTGGTTGGAAGCGCCAAAGAGCGGCCAGATGTTGAGGTAACCGCCAAAGGTGAGGGCGAGACCGGGCAGCAGCGTCACAACGGTGGCCACCCACGGGTTGCCGAGAACCTTCATGACGCCGGTCTTCTCGTTCTCAACGGCGAGGGCGTCATTGCTGGTGGCAAAGAACTCGGAGAAAGACGTGCGGCCAATACGGGCAACCGCGTCAAGGGAAGTCAGGGCGAGGGCGGAAACATTCATGGTCATGAACACGGTGGCCACGGTGCCGTCCACGCCAAATGCCTGCATGCCGCGGGCAATGCCGGTGGCGAAAATGGCGAACGGAGTGGAGGCGACGCCGGCGTTGAGCGCGCCGGTTCCCGCGGTGTTCATGTCGGAGAACATGATGCCGGCGACGATGATGGCAAGGACGCCCACGAAGGACTCGACTACCATGGCACCGTATCCGACCTTGACGGCGTCGGCCTCGTTCTCAACCTGCTTGGAGGAGGTTCCGGAAGACACGAGGCTGTGGAACCCGGAGAGCGCGCCGCACGCAACGGAGACGAACAGGACCGGGAACATCATGCCGGAGGCGGTGGTGAAGCCCGTGAACACCGGTGCGGTGATGGTGGCCTGACCCTTGGCCCCCAGAACGACGATGCCGAGCACGGCGCACGCGATCATGACGATCATCATGATGGAGGTCAGATAGTCGCGGGGCTGCTTGAGCATCTGGATGGGCATGGCGCCAGCGAAGACCAGATAGACCATCACGACAGCGATCCAGCCGTTGAGATCGAGGTAGACCGGGAACTGCATGCCAACGGCGAACATGGCAACCATGAGCACGACGCCGGTAACGAACTGCTTGGCACCCGTGAGGTTGAACTTATTGCAAGCCCAGCCAAAAACCATCGCGACGAACGTGAACAGGATGGAGATGGTGCCGGCGCAACCCGCGGCGTAAGACTTGGCAACATCGACCGCACCGGCGGCGTCGGGTGTGAACTTGAAGGTGCCGGCGACCATCGAGGTGAACGCGGCGATGACGATCAGGCAGAACAACCAGCTGAACAGCAGGAACAGGCGACGGCCCGTGCGACCGATGTACTTCTCGATAAGCTGTGCGAGCGACTTGCCGTTATTCTTCATCGAGGCGTACAGCGCGCCAAAATCATGCACGGCGCCAAAGAAGATGCCGCCCACGAGGACCCACAGCACCACGGGCAGCCAGCCGAACGCCATGGCGACGATGGTGCCCGTCACGGGACCCGCACCGCAGATCGAGCTGAACTGGTGCGAGAACGCCGTGAATGCCGAGGCGGGCGAGAAGTTATGCCCGTCCTCCATGCGGCGAGCGGGCGTGAGCGCCTCGCGGTCAACGCCCCACGTATTGGCGAGCCAGCGACCGTATCCCAGGTAGCCAACAGCCAAAACCGCCGCCGCCACCACCATCAATACAACTCCGTTCATGTTTTCCTCCCCCTCGTGAGCTTTAAAGCCAAAAAAATGGGCCGTCGAACGATACGACGGCCCACAACCTATAAGCCGCCCGTGAAAATGCACGGGCGGCGACACCACGCCAACCCGTGCTAGCTAATAATTAGGCGAATGTATAGGCTGAACTGATGCATGACTTCAAAAACCCTCTTGGTCCTGACGAAAGCCCTTCTGCTTTCATCGACTAAAGTGAACATAGCGCAGTATCACGCTTTAGCAAGATGGAGTCAACTATATTTCTCACGTGTTTCGAACTATGAAACACCCTGTTTCCGCCGCGCTCGGCTCAATGGCCACAAGTCTGCCTCTAGGCCCGCCACCGCAGGGGCGTTTTGTCCGGCGCTCGGGCAGTCCTGCTCGCACGGAGGGTCCACTGGACCCTCCGGCTCGTGCGGAACTCGCGGCGGACAAAACGCCCATGCGGTGGCGGGCGGCCGGGGTCGCTACAGCGTCATATTGGGATCGGCGTCCACCGTAAAGTCGGAGCTTTCTCCGCGCAGGAACTTCTCGCGGGCCACCACGGCAATCATCGCCGCGTTGTCAGTGCAGGCGTTCTGCGGTGGCACGGTCACGCGGATTCCCTGACGGCCGAGCTTCTCGATCATCATCTTCCGCAGGTGCGGATTTGCGGCGACGCCACCTCCGATGCAGTACTCGCGAGCACCCGTCTCACGCAGTGCGTTCTTCGCCTTCTTGTACTGCACGTCAAACACCGCCGCTTCGAACGAGGCGGCCAAATCGGGAAGATGGATTGTCCTACCGGCCGCAGTCTCCTGCTCAATGTACAGCGTCACGGCGGTCTTCAGGCCCGACAATGAGAAGCGGTAGTCTCCCTTGCTGTTAAGGGCGCGAGGGAAGTCGATCGCTTTGGGATTGCCGTCTTCCGCGAGGCGCGAAATCACGGGGCCGCCCGGGTAACCCAGACCCAACGCCTTGGCGACCTTGTCGAACGCCTCGCCCACGGCGTCATCGAGCGTTTCGCCCATGACCTCATAATCGCCCCAAGCCCGCACATGCACGAGCATGGTATGACCGCCCGAGACGAGCGTGAAGATAAACGGCGGCTCAAGATCGGGCGTGGTGAGCTTGTTGGCGAACAGATGCCCCTCAAGGTGATTCACGCAGATAAGCGGTTTATCCGCGGCGAAGGCAAAGCCCTTCGCGAACGCCACGCCCACCACCAGCGCACCCACGAGGCCCGGCCCCTGCGTCACGCCCACGGCAGCAAGCTCGAAAGGAGCAATGGCACCGCCCTTGAGCCCCAGCGACACCGCGGCTTCCCCCAGGGCAGCATCAACAATGCCCACGATGACCTCGACATGCTTTCGCGAGGCGATCTCGGGCACAACGCCGCCAAAGCGCGCATGGAAGTCAATCTGGGTCGACACCTGATTTGCCAGCAGATTGCCTGCGGCGTCGATGATGGCCACAGCCGTCTCGTCGCAAGAGCTCTCGATGGCGAGCACAAGTTGACGACGGGCGAGCTCGGCGGCCTCGTCGTCGGTGCGTTCAGGTGCAGGCAGGGGCCATTCGCGCACCGATGCCGCGGTCGGCTCGGGCGAGGCGGCATCCACGGGCAGCACCAAGGGCAAGGAGGCCCCCATCACAAGCGCGTCGACTCCTGCCCCATAATATCCACGACGACGCCCCACCTCGACGAATCCCAGGCTCTCATACAGGGCGATCGCCGACGCATTGCCAGCTTCGACTTCGAGTGATGCCGAGGTGCACCCCAGCATCTGCGCGTCATAGCTCACATGCGCGAGCAGTTTGCGCGCGATGCCCTCACGGCGGTGCTCGGGCGCGACTGCAACGTCCAGGATCTCCACGTCCTTGTCCACGACCATGCCGCCGGCAAATCCAATCAGCTCGCCGTTGTCGTGAGCGACCCACCACGAGCGGGCAGCCGGGGCCTCAGGGTCAAGCTCCGCCAAAAACATGGATGCGCTCCACGGCTCGTGACCCGCGCCGACAAAGCACGTACGCTCCAGCGCTGCCATGGCCTCCGCATCCGCCGCCGCCATGGGGCGCAGCTGCAAGTGGCGACCCGCCAGCTCGTCAGCCACGCCGGTCGTGGCAGTATTAACGCTTTCGGTGAGCCCCAAGCGTTTACGCTCGTTCTCCTCGGCATCGGACAGCCTGGTGTACACGGGCAGCACGGCGGCAGGATCACTGCTGCCGGCGGCCATGAGGCCCTCGGGGCTCGCGGCAGCCAAGAGCAACCCTTCGCCCGTAGGCCACCAAAGCTCACGCGGCAACGCGCGCGCCATCATGCCCGATGGCTCAAAAAGCTTCCCATAGCGCACCAGGCCGTCACCCGTGAGTTGGATATCGGCGGCATCTGGCCGAGATGTCCACTCCTTGACGACGAGATCCGCTTTGATCACGCGCTCTCGCTCAAACAGGCGCTTGGGGCCGCCATCGCCCACCTCATACAAAGCCGGGTAGATCTCGCCACGCATGGCATCTGCCGCAACGCCGATCATGCCGCGAACGCCGGAGCGCCACGCCGTCCAAGCGTAGGCGTCGAGCGTCGACGCGCCCATCAACGGCACATTCGCGCCACAGGCGAGACCCTTTGCCGTCGAGATGCCAATGCGCACCCCCGTGAACGAACCGGGCCCGCGTCCAACCAAAAACCCGCCCACGTCCTCAATCGTCTTACCGACATCCGACAGGGTCGCCTTCACCGTATCGACCAACTCGACGTTCGCATGCCTGCGGCACAGATGGTCACGAGAGGCCAGGACCTCCACGCACGCACGCGAGGGCGTGTCGTCAAAGAACACCTCGGGCGTCCACCAGGCAACCGAGCACGCGAGCATGTCCGTCGAGGTGTCAATCGCCACAATCAGCGTGCGAAAATCGTCCAACTTCATCGGAAGCGCCCTTCCAAACTGCAATCGTTCATCCAAATCATCCCCGGGATCAAACGGGGGGTGCCGCGCAGCCGCAGCCACGCACCTACCGCGCGGCCAGGACCGCAGCGTCGATGGCTTGCGCCAGCTCCTCCGCGCGTGCGCCATGTGGCACAAGCTCGATACTCCGCCCAGCGGGCTCACCCTCGACGCGCGATATGACTACGCCCAGATACTCATCGGTCAACTCGTCCTGGAACTGTTCGCCCCATTCGAGGAGACATGCCCCCTCGTAGCCGAGCACATCGAAGATGCCCGTGTCTTCGAGCTGATAGGCGTGCTCAAGGCGGTACAGGTCAAAGTGAAACAAGGGAATGCGTCCGCCATCATGCACAGCCATCAGGGCAAACGTGGGGCTCGTCACGGGATGGTCATCACCCAGTCCAGCCGAGACGCCCTTGGTGAAATGCGTCTTGCCCACACCCAGGCCGCCGGTGAGCACCAACACGTCGCCATCGGCCAAACAGGCAGCGACAAGCTCTCCCAAGCGAACCGTATCCTCAACGGACGCACTCTCGTAGAGCCGGTCCCCCTTGCGCGAAAGCGCCATACTACTCTCCCATCCGTGGCAGGGCATCCGAGTTGGAGGCATCTACGGTCGACGTCCCTGCACCCTCGCCCTTGGCACGTGCCTCATGGGCGGTGCGCAGTCCGGCATCGATGGGATGCTGCGCCAAATACTCCCCCAACATGCGGAAGTCCGCTTCGAGCAGCTCTTGCCACGCCGGGTTTCGCAACGCGGCTGCAGGATGGAAGGTTGGCATGACGGTGAAATGCCCCATTTGGTGGAAGCGGCCGCGCAACTTGGTGATGCCGACCTCCGTCTTGAGCACGAAATGCGTCGCCGGATTTCCCAGCGTCACGATGACATCCGGCCAAATGCTCCTAATCTGCTCGCGCAAAAAAGGAGAACACGCCAAGACTTCGTCCGCCTTGGGGTTACGGTTTCCCGGAGGCCGGCACTTGAGCACGTTGGCAATATAGATATCCTCACGGCGCAGACCAGCGAGCGAGAGGATTCCGTTGAGATTCTCGCCCGCTCGCCCCACAAACGGCTCGCCCTGCAGATCCTCGTTCTTACCAGGAGCCTCCCCCACAAACATCACGCGCGCGCGAGGATTCCCAACGCCGAACACGATATTGGTGCGCGTCTGGCACAACTCGCACAGCCTGCAGTCACCCAAGACAGAACGAATCTCATCGAGCGAGACTTCCCGTGGCTTCTGATTCTCATGTCCGGGAATGTGCATGACACCCATTGCGAAGTCCCTTCGTCACCTCGAGCCCGGCGAGCCCCTTTATACGTAAATCTTCTCCAAGCGCATGCCAAACCCGCATGCCAACTCATAGTTGATGGTCTGGCACGCGGCAGCGAGCTCGTCGAGCGTAATCCGCGCCTCGCCATCGCGCCCCACAATCGTCATAAGGTCTCCCACCTCGGCCTCGGGTGCCGGGCGCATGGGGTTTTCGCTGATGGCGACCATGCACTGATCCATGCAGATATTTCCCACCTGGCGAACGCGTCGCCCATCGAACAGCACTTCCATACGATTGGACAGAACGCGCGGAAGGCCGTCGGCGTAACCGATCGGCAGGGTGCAAATCTCAACACGCGTGCGCGGGACACGGTAGGTAAACCCATAGCCGACTCCCTCGCCCATGGCCGGATGACACGCATGCGTCACGCGAGCCTTGATGCTCATCACAGGTTCAAGCGGAAACACCGTGGCGGTGCGGTCACACGGCTGCAATCCATACAAACCGATTCCCGCCCTGATCATGTCGAAATGCATCGACGGGTTCAAAATCGATCCCGGCGTATTGTCGCAATGCACAATTCCCGGATCAAAGCCCGCCTCGCGCAAGCCGGAGATCGCCTCGGAGAACCGCTTGCACTGCAGCTGATGATCCCATCCATCGGGTTCGTCGGCAGTCGCGAAATGCGTGAACGTGCCGTCGCATTGCAACCCGGAATGAAAGTCGACGCTGCGTCTGAAATCGATGGCCTCCGTATAGTGCACGCCAATTCGATTCATGCCCGTGTTGATGGCCATGTGGTACTTGCCCACCTTGCCAAGGCTCGCCGCCCGCTCACCATATGCCCATGCGAACTCCGGTGAATACACGGAGGGCATAATCTCGTGTTCGAGCAGCGCATCGATGGCATCGGTGGGAGGTTCGCTCAGAAGAAGGATGGGGAGCTTCTGCCCCGCCTCGCGCAGGGCGACGCCCTCGAGTACCGTTGCGACGGCAAACATGTCGGCACCTGCTGCATGCATGACTTTTGCGCATGCAGCCGCTCCGTGTCCATAGGCGTCCGCCTTGACCACGCAGCAGAGGCGCTGACGCGCTCCCACAAGCCCCTTGAATGCTCGCGTATTGCGACGCAGGGCGCCCGTGTTAATCTCGGACCACGCCCAACGTGTGGGTGGTTCGCTCAACGTCTGCATGACCTACTCCCCCAATTCGATCCCGGCATCCTTGAGCGCCTCGCTCTCGACAAGGTGCATGGCATCGCCCAATACGTCGACCAGGTCGGTCGCGATGACACTTCGCTCGCCCATGGCAGCCGCGGCGGCATATCCGGTATACGAGTGCACGGCGACCGCATAGGCGCAAAGCAGCTCCCAGCGATCGACCTCGCCGTGACTCACCGCGACGTTAGCGGCAATGATGCCGGCAAGCACGTCACCAGAACCCGCGGTCGCCAATGATGCGGGACCGCTCATAGGCAGGAGCACCTTCTCAACACCCACGATTGCCGTGGAGGGGCCCTTTGCAATCACGATGAGGTTGTCGGAACCAGCGGCCCATACAAGCTTTTGCGCCGCATCGATGGCGGAGCTCAAATCATCGACGCGCGCATCTCCCACAAGTCGCGAAAGCTCGCGATTATGCGGCGTCAGGATGAGCGGTGCCTCACGACGATACACCTCCGGCGTCTCCTCGATTCCACCGATTGCCAGCCTGCTCATGCAGTTGAGTGCATCGGCGTCGAGCACCAAGGGAACTTCGGTACGCAGAAGGTCGGTCACCACCTGCATACCGCCCGCCGTCACCGTCATGCCAGGACCACACAACACGCAATCAAATTTCTTTGCAAGCTCACGAACGGGGGAGCTCGCCGCCGCACCGAACGCACCGCGGGAGTCGGAGGGAATACCCACAACCGGAACGCACGGAAGCGCCATTCGAATCAGGTTGGCACATGGCTCGGGGGCGGCAACCGTCACATAGCCGGCACCAGCGCGCGCGGCCGCCTTGGCCGCCAGAATTGCCGCTCCTGGATACGTTGCAGAGCCAGCGACGACCAAAACGGATCCGCGACTATATTTATTGACGTTGGCAGGTAAATCTGGAATATACTCCACCAAGTCCGCCGGCTCTATGATCTCTGCCGCATGCTCGACGTCGTCAATCACCTCGTCAAGCCGGTCATACAGCTCACCGCAGGAGATCTCTCCAGCAACTTCGGGCCCCTCTCCGCTATACAAACCGATCTTGGGAGCGAGAAGCGTGACAGTCGCCGTGGCCTCTACGCAGACGGAATCAACAACACCTGTCTCAGCGTTGAGACCCGAGGGGACATCGATGGAAACAACGGTGAGGCCAAGCTCGTTGAGCGCGGGAATCCAGATGGAAAACGGCGCGCGGACAGACCCCGAGAACCCGGTTCCCAATATTGCATCGAGCACCACATCGGCTTTAGAGAGAATAGCGGTAAGCTCATCACGAGAAGGGCCCACAACGACGCGAACATCCCGCCCCGCCGTCCTTCGAGCCACATGGCGAGCAATGGGACTCTTGCTCTCGTTGGGCTCGATGGGCGTGACAACATCAACCGTGACGCCCTTATGACTGAGGATATCGGCAGCGACCCATCCATCACCGCCGTTGTTGCCAAAGCCACAAAGGACAACAACGTGTTTGGGCGCGAATTCGTACACACGATCAGCAGCAAACTCGCCAGCGTGCTCCATAAGCGCAGCCTTGGAGGTGCCTTCCTTTTCAATGAGGTCCTCGAGACGTAAAACCTCCTCGACATTCAGCACAGGCTTCATGCGGCACCACCCTTCTCGACAACCGGCGCATCGCCAGTCGATTCTAGCAGCTCAGCGTTTTGAACGCGTTCCAATTCGTCGAGAACCGAACGCGCCTCGCGAAAAGATTGCGCGAGACGTTCGCGTTCGGAAACGCGCTCCTCCTTAGCTTTAGGCCTGAAATCAGGAGTAATCGCCATGGCATTGGCAACGGCAAGCTCACCCGTGAACGAAAGGGAAAGGGCCACTTCCTGCACGCCAAGACGCTGGGCAATGGCCAAGGCCCCACCAGACAAGACGGCAAGCGGGCGACCATTGGCATCACGAGAGACAGAGACGTCCTTACGCCCAACGCCCTCTTGGCCAAATCCGACACCGAGAGCCTTTAAAACGGCCTCACGCGCGGCAAACCGGCAGGCGTAGTGTGCTGCCGGCCTTGCACTGGCCTCACAATACTGTCGTTCTTCTTCGGTGAACATGCGCGGGAAGAAGCCGGGAGTGTCGCGCATGATTCGTTCCATGCGGGCAATCTCGACAATATCAACGCCGATGCCAGCCTCGGCCATAGGCACCTCCCGATATCAATAGGCATACCATCACTATTGTATCTATCATGGGTGCGCAAAATCATTGCAAGGTGCGCTGTCACGATATCGCCTCCCCGCCCGCCCGCGCGGGGCGGCGGGGGAAGAAAAAAGGGGGAGCTCGCGCTCCCCCCTCGACTCGCCCCCGCAAGGGGGCGAGAGCCGTCCACCCGGGTGACACGCGCGTGCCCTGAGGGCCGCACAGCGACTTCCGCGG
>NZ_CAUFLV010000014.1:0-51834 GCF_959026545.1 uncultured Collinsella sp. | reverse complement strand
CGGCATCGCCAACGCCGTCATCCTGACCCGCGTCATGCGCTACAACGCCGCCGAGTCCCCGGTGAAGATGGGCACCTTCTCCCAGTACCCCTACCCCAACGCGCTCGCCGCATACGCCGAGATGGCCCGCTACTGCGGCGTCGAGGGCAAGGACGATGCCGAGGTCTTTGAGAACTTCGTTGCCAAGCTCGAGGAGCTCAAGGATTTCATCGGCGTCAAGAAGACCATCGCCGACTACGGCGTCGACGAGGCCTACTTCCTCGAGACCCTCGACGATATGGTCGAGCAGGCGTTCAACGACCAGTGCACCGGCGCTAACCCGCGCTACCCGCTCATGAGCGAAATCAAGGAGCTCTACCTTGACGCCTTCTACGGTCGCGAGCCCCAGGACTACGCCGTCCTGTAGACCCGTCCGTTTCCCGCCCGATTTACGCCGCTCGCGCCATTCTCGGCCGAGCGGCGCCCCAGGCGTTCTACGATGGTGCAAGACCTATGAGAAAGGACGGTAGCGCCATGATTCTTCCCGAGTCCAAGACCGTGCTCGTCGAGCACTCCAACAAGAAGGTCTACGACCTCGGCGACAAGATCGCCAAGGTGTTCAACGCCAACAAGCCTGCATCCGATGTGTTCAACGAGGCCCTGAACCTCGCCCGCATCTCCGAGTCCGGCATCCGCACTCCCAAGCCTCTCAAAGTTTCCGAGGTCGAGGGCACTGGTTGGGCGCTGCTCACCGAGAAGGTTCCCGGCGTCACGCTTGCCGACAAGATGGCTGCCGAGCCCTCCAAGTTCTACGAGTATCTGGAGCAGTTCGTCGATCTTCAGGTCGAGATCCACGCCAACCGCTCCCCGTTGCTCAACCGCCAGCGCGACAAGTACGCCCGCATGATCAACGGCCTTCCCCACATCAACGCCACCACGCGCTACAACCTCATGGAGCGTCTCGATGGCATGAAGAAGGAGTTCCAGATCTGCCATGGCGACTTCAATCCCAGCAACGTTATCGTCGCTGAGGACGGTCAGCTCTATGTCTGCGACTGGGCCCATGCCACCCAGGGCTCTCCTGCAGCCGATGCCGCTATGACCTACCTGCTCTTCGCGCTCACCGACAAGCAGCAGGCCGATGCCTACCTCGAGCTCTACTGTGATCGCGCCGATGTGCCCATGCAGGTCGTCCGCCAGTGGATGTCCATCGTTGCCGCAGCCGAGCTCTCTCGCAAGCGCACCGATGTCAATGACGAGTTCCTCATGAGCTGGATCGACGTTGTGGATTACCAGGGCTAAAGCCCAACCACCTTCGCATACAGCGTCAAACCAAGGGTCTCCGAGCTTGCTCGGGGACCCTTTTGCCTATGTCGATGTCGACGGAACCAACCCAAAAACGTCATCCAACGTCAGCGGATGAGGTAGGCGGCTATAAGGCCCTCGTGGCAGATGATGCGAGCCCCTGCGTGAAGAACATTTGATATTCCAATATCCTCAAGGAGCTGTACACGACGATGGTCCAGTGTCCACTCCATCCCCTCTTCCGAGACGCTCGCAGAGGGGCTCAGAGGCACGAATGAAAACGTAGAGCCCTCGCATTCGTCTAAAGCCCAAGAATCTCCCGCCTTGAGCAAGCGAGCGGAATACGCGTCTTCTATCCAAGCGATAGGCGCTTTCCACCTGGCAACACAGCCAAGAGCCGCGAGCGCGTGATCAGTCCGGCCACCAGACAGGCACGTGCAGAGAATGGGGGCGTAACCCCAACGACACTCCACAGCGCGAAGGGCGAGGGACAAGTCGGTATAGTCCTTATACGGGTCATACCGTTCGACTTCGCCAACCAGGCTTTCCGCGCCTGACAAAGCCGCCTGTACTTGATCTCGTCCAAACGAGGACACCGAGTCGGCATCGCCGCAAAACAGGTCGCAGGGGACATGAGCTGAGATGAGGGAATCGAGGCCACGGTCGACAGCGACGACGTGCGCGCATGACTGCGCGAGACTTGTCAGCATTTCAGCCCCTGTTGCCTCCGGAGAACCGCCAACAATCAGCGTGTACGGAAACAAGTCATCAATGACCTTCGACGCAAACCGTACTCCCATTGAACACCCCCACCGACGGCGCCCAAAGGGCGACAAAACGGCATATTATGCAACCCATCATTTCCTTAACGCTCTTACGGCGTCTGTCAAGGAAGATTTTACCTGTTTCATCCAGAGGTCGAATCGCGCCAGTGACGGTATTTTTGTCCACTTTATGATGAGCAAGTGGTACGGTAAGAATGTCGATGGTTCCACATACGCCGCAGTGTGTGGACGAACGCAGAGCCATCTGCGTCCTCACCTACAGATTTGCGTATGCCGAGAGCCCGAGACGTTTTCGTTGGTCCACGGCAGAACGCCGCATATACGATGGAGAGGTTCAGATGGCTGCAACATCGACACCCTCGAAAACCAAATCCAATGCCCCCAACAAGGCACGCCCCTCGCGCACCAAGGACGACCGACCCTCCCTCATGCTCACGAGCGACGACATTTTTCTCTTCTCGAACGGTACGTGGCAACGCGCTTGGGAGAAAATGGGTGCGCACAGGGATATCCAGGATGGCGTGGAAGGCTGGCTGTTCCGCGTATGGGCACCGCAGGTCGCAAGCGTGCATCTCGTGGGCGATTTCAATGGCTGGGATCCCCTTTCAACGCCACTCACCCGCGCAGACAACAGCGACATCTGGAATGCCTTCGTTCCCGGTCTCCAACCCGGCGACCTCTACAAATATGCCATCGAGACCGACGAGGGCGAACTCCTGTGGAAGGCCGACCCTTTCGGGTTCCTTGCAGAAACCTGCCCCGGAACGGCTTCTAAGCTCTGGGACATCTCCGGCTACGCCTGGAAGGACACTACTTGGCTGCGCCGCCGCTCGGAGCGCGACATCATGAAGAGCCCCCTCAACATCTACGAGGTGCACCTGGGCAGTTGGAAGCGCCACGGAAACGAACCTCAGGGAGAGCCTCGCGAAGATGGCACCTGGCCTGGTCCCGGCGATCCGTTCCCCGCTCAACGAGGCACCTATTACACGTATGACGACCTCTCCGATGAGCTTGTAGCGTACGTCTCCAAGATGGGCTACACGCATATCGAGGTCATGCCCCTCATGGAGCACCCCTTTGACGGCTCATGGGGTTATCAAGCCACCGGGTACTATGCCGCCACCTCACGCTACGGCACACCACAACAGCTGATGCACTTCGTCGACGCCTGCCACAAGGCGGGCATCGGTGTCATTCTTGATTGGGTACCGGGCGGTTTCTGCGCAAACGCCGAAGGTCTTGCGACGTTTAACGGCCACATGCTCTTTGAACGTGAGGTCCACCCTAATTGGGGAACCCACAAGTTCGATTTCGGCCGCCCCGAGGTGCGCAGCTTCCTCGTGTCGAACGTCCTGTTCTGGATCGAACAGTTCCATGTCGACGGCATCCGCATGGATGGCGTCTCGAGCATGCTCTACCTCAACTTCGGCGTCGACAACCCTGCTGATAAGAAGTTCAACAAGTACGGCACCGAAGAGGACCTCGATGCATCGGCGTTCATCCGCCAGGTGAATTGCGCGGTGGGGCGCGAGTTCCCCGATGTCATGATGATCGCCGAAGAGTCCACCGCATGGCCCCTCGTCACGTACCCCGCCGAAGACGGCGGATTGGGATTCCACCTCAAATGGGATATGGGGTGGATGAACGATACCCTTCACTACATGCAGTGCGACTTCCCTTGGCGTCCGGGAAACCACAGCCTGCTCACGTTCTCCATCATGTACGCCTTCTCCGAGAACTTCGTACTGCCCCTTTCCCACGACGAAGTGGTAAACGGAAAATGTTCGTTGATAGGCCGCATGCCTGGTGACGACTGGCGCCGCTTCGCGGGCCTGCGTACGCTTGCCTTCTATCAGATGACCCATCCCGGTGCCAAGCTCAACTTCATGGGCAACGAGATCGGCCAACAAATCGAATGGCGCTACTACGAGGCCATCGAATGGTTCCTCGCTAAGGACTTCGACGCTACTCACGGCGCTCAGCAGCGCTTTATCGAGGCTCTCAACCACCTGTACACGTCGCAGCGTGGCCTATGGCAGAACGCCTACAGTGAGCAGGGCTTCGAATGGATCGATGCTGACAACTCGGATCAATCCATCGTGAGCTTCGTCCGCCACGGTGACAAACCCGCCGACGACCTGCTCGTGCTCATCAATTTCGACCCTGCCTCCTATGAGACGTATCGCGTCGGCACCCCGCGCGAGGGCGATTGGGAGCTCGTGTTCAACACCGACGACCCCGCATACGGCGGTTCCGGATTCCCGGTCATCGAGATGGCATCGTCCAAGCCCGAGCCCTGGAACATGCGCGACACGTCGATTGAGATCGGCGTCCCCGGCCTTGCCGGATTGGTGTACCGACGCCGCCGCACCTCTTCCTACAAACCACCCAAACCACTAAAGGTTACGTCCAAAAGTACAAAGAAACAAACACGCGGAACTAAAAAGCCGGCGTCATCGCGTGCGAAGATCATCAAATAACCCGACTAGAAGCCTACGCGAATAGCCTTCCACGCGCCGGGTCGACTGCGCGGAATGGATACCCGTACCCAACCCGAACCCGAAAGGAAACCATGGATAAGATCTACCAAAGCAAAGAAGAATTCGCCGAGCAGTATCGCCAGCATGTGCGCGCTCTTTCTGGCAAGGAATTTGAGGACACGAGCGATATCGACCGATTCACCGCTCTCGCCAAGATGATCGCAGGCGATTCGCGCGTCATCGCCGCCCAGACCGACGAGCGCAATCGCATAGAGGGGAAGAAGCGCGTCTATTATTTCTCGATCGAGTTCCTCATCGGCCGCCTTCTCGACAACTACCTGCTCAACCTTGGCATCCGCGACCTCGTCGCCGAGGCGATCGCTGACATGGGCGGCGACCTCGATGAGATCGAGCACCAGGAACCCGACCCGGCGCTCGGCAACGGCGGCCTCGGCCGTCTCGCCGCCTGCTTCCTCGACTCCATGGCACACGAGGGCATCGCGGGCTACGGTAACGGCATGCGCTACCGCTACGGCCTGTTCAAGCAGGAGATCGTTGACGGACGCCAGGTGGAAGTCGCCGATGAGTGGCTCTCCAAGGGCTATCCATGGGAGGTCAAGCGCCCGGACAAGGCGGTTCGCATCGGCTTTGGCGGGCACGTCGTCTCTCGTCAAGAAGGTGACCGTCTGATCTATTCCGTTGAGGACACCCAGGACGTCCTTGCCGTCCCCTACGACATCCCGATCGTCGGCTACGGCGGAAAGACGGTGAACAAACTGCGCTGCTGGAGCGCAGAGCCCATCGACGTGCACTTCGATCTTGAAGCCTTCAACGCCGGCGATTACACGGGTGCCGACCGCGACCGCGCCAACGCCGAGGCAATTTCCGCCATTTTGTACCCCAATGATGCCGGTGAGCACGGCCGCCTACTTCGCCTCAAGCAGGAGTACCTGTTTGTCGCGGCTGGTATCCGCACGCTTCTCGACACCTTTGAGCGCGAGCATGGTGACGCTTGGGATGAACTGCCCCGCTACGTCGCCATCCACACCAACGACACGCACCCCGCCATGTGCGGCCCCGAACTCATGCGCATCCTCATGGATGAAAAGGGCCTCAGCTGGGATGAGGCATGGGATATCGTGACCAGCACGGTGTCCTACACCAACCACACGATCCTTCCCGAGGCACTTGAAAAGTGGCCCATCTCCACGTTCTCCGTTCTACTGCCGCGCGTCTACCAGATCATCGATGAGATCAATCGTCGTTGGCGCGAAGGTTTTGACATGTCTCAGCCTGAAAGCGCAGAGCGCCTGCGTGCCACCGCCGTCCTGTGGGACGGAGAGGTGCGTATGGCCAACCTTTCGGTCATCTGCAGCCACTCGGTCAACGGCGTGGCGAAGATCCACACCGATATCCTCAAGGCGAGCACGCTCAAGGATTTTGCCGCCCTCAAGCCCGCGATATTCAACAACAAGACCAATGGTATCTGCCACCGCCGCTTCTTCGCCGAAGCAAACCCCACCTACGCGAAACTCGTCAGCGAGGCGATCGGCGATGCCTGGCTCGATGACGCCTCCGAACTTGAAAAGCTCACCGACTTCGAAGGTGATGCCTCCTTCCTCGAGCGCGTCGGCGCCTCCAAGCGCGCGAACAAGATTCGTCTCGCGGAGTACGTCAAACGCGAGTGCGGGCTCGTCATTGACCCGAACACCATCTTCGATGTCCAGGTCAAGCGCTTCCATGCATACAAGCGCCAGCTGTTGAACATCATGAAGGTGATGGATCTCTATAACCGCCGTCTGGCGGATCCCAATTTCAAGATCCAACCCACCACCTTCATCTTCTCCGGTAAGGCGGCGTCGAGCTACACCTTCGCCAAGGAGGTCATCCGCCTCATCAACGGGGTCGCCAACGTGGTGAACAACGATCCCCGCGTCAACGACATCATGAAAGTCTGCTTCATCCCCAACTTCCGTGTATCCAACGCTCAGTTGATCTACCCTGCCGCCGAGATCTCCGAGCAGATTTCCACTGCGGGCAAGGAGGCCTCGGGCACCTCGAACATGAAGCTCATGATGAACGGCGCCATCACCCTCGGGACCATGGACGGCGCCAATATCGAGATCGTCGACCTCGCTGGTCGAGAGAACGAGGCGATCTTTGGACTCACCACACCCGAGGTCGACGAGCTTCGCGCGAATGGCCAGTATTTCGCCTGGGATATCGTGAATTCCGATCGCACTCGACTGGGACGCATCATCGAGGAGCTCACCGATGGCACCTTTGCCGCCCTTTCCGGCAACTTCGAGAGTATCCACCACGAGGTCATGCTCAACAACGACTACGACCTGGTCCTCAAGGATTTCCACTCCTACGTGGATACTTGGGAGGCCCTCACCGCTACGTATCCCAATGCGCAGGATTGGAACAGGAGAGCCCTGCACAATACTGCGATGTCCGGCTGGTTCTCGTCCGATCGCACCATTCGCGAGTATCGTGACGAGATCTGGCACGCGTAAAGGAGGTAGGTCGCACCGGAACGCAGCCGGAATTCCAGGAATGCAACGGTGGCGGCGAGCACGGGAAAGCTGCCACCGGTCCCGATTTCCCGCTTAGACATCTATACATCCCATCGGACTTTAAGGGAGAAATTGATGGCAAGCAAAGAATGCATCGCGATGCTCCTCGCAGGAGGACAGGGCAGCAGGTTGATGGCGCTCACCTCGAAGATTGCCAAGCCCGCCGTCAGCTTCGGTGGCAAGTTCCGCATTATCGACTTCTCTTTGTCGAACTGCGCCAACTCTGGCATCGACACCGTCGGCGTCCTCACGCAGTATCGCCCCTATCAGCTGCATGAGTATGTGGGCTCCGGGCGCGCATGGGATCTGGCGGAACATGGAGCGGGCGTTTCGATTCTGCCCCCCTACGCCACCCAAGACGGCGGTGCGTGGTACGCGGGAACAGCAGACGCGATCACGCAGAACCTCGACTACATCAAGGGTCATGACCCCAAGTACGTGCTCATCCTCTCAGGCGACCACCTGTATCGCATGGACTACCGCAAGATGCTCGAGAGCCATATCGAGCATGGCGCCGACCTCACCGTCTCGGTCAAGCCCGTCCCGTGGGAGGAGGCCAGTCGCTTCGGCATCATCACCGCCAACCCGGACGATGGGCGCATCGAGAAGTTCACTGAAAAGCCCGAGGTGCCCGACTCGAACCTCGCCTCCATGGGCATCTACATCTTCTCGACGGACGTTCTGGTAAAGGCCCTCGAGGAGGACGCCGTCGACCAGCGTTCCAGCCATGACTTTGGTAACGACATCATCCCGAAGCTGCTCGGCGAAGGCAAGCGCCTGTACACCTATGAGTTCCACGGATTCTGGAAAGACGTCGGCACGATCGCGAGCTTCCACGAGACCTCGATGGACCTGCTGGGCGAGAACCCCGAGTTCGACCTATTCGACAAGACCTTCCCGGTCATGAGCAACGACTCCACTCGTCCGCCGCACTTCATCGGCCCCGACGGCCGCGTGGACGACTGCCTCGTTTCGAACGGATGCCGCGTCTACGGCACCGCGCGCCACTCGATCCTTTCCACCGACTGCATCGTTGGCGAGCGCGCCATCGTCGAAGACTCGGTGCTGCTGCCCGGCGCCGTCGTGAAGGACGGAGCACATGTGGTGCGTGCCATTTTGGGCGAGAACGCCATCGTGGAAGAGGGCGTCAAGCTCGGAAGCGTCGACATGACTAAGGACACCGCCGTCGTTGGAAACGACGTCGTCATCGGAAGGGGGGAATGATCCGATGATCAACCGTAAGGCCATCGGCTATATCACTGCCAACTATACAAGCAAGCAGCACAGCGCCCTGCTCGAGAGCCGCCCGCTCGCATCCGTCCCGTACATGGGCCGCTATCGTCTTATCGACTTCCCGCTCTCCAACATGATGAACGCGGGCATCCGCACCGTGGGCGTCGTGCTGCCCGGCAACTACCGCAGCCTCGTCGACCACCTTGGAAGCGGTCGAGAGTGGGAGCTCGATCGCAAGAAGGGCGGCTTGTTCCTGCTGCAGGGCAGCGCCTACGGCACCGCAAAGAAGGGCATTCGCTTCCTTCTACGCGACATCAACACGAACAAGATGCTGTTCCAGCGTGCCTCTGAGCCCTATGTGGTCATGAGTGCCACGAACATCGTCTTCAACATGGATCTCTCCGATGTCATCGACGCTCATGAGCGTAGCGGCTCGGGCGTGACCATGATCTATAAGAAGGCGGATCGCCAGATCGGCGATGTCATGAAGCTCGATATCGACGACAACGGCCGCGTGACCGACCTCGGCTCTGGCTGCGCCTACGGCGAGAACGAGTTCCTCGACTGCTTCATCATCAACCGCGATCTGCTCCTGCAGATCTGCGAGGAGTATGAGACGCTCGACTACCTCGACCTGTTCGACGCCATCCGCCCGGACTTCAGTCGCATCGACGTGTGCACCTATGAGTTCAAGGGTCTCGCCGTCGGCATGTTCAACGAGGAGACCTACTACCGTCGCAGCATGGAGATGCTCAACCCTGACGTCATGCACCAGCTGTTCACCCACAGCCGTCCGGTCATGACCAAGGCGCACGACACCCCGCCGGCAAAGTA
Organism: uncultured Collinsella sp.; assembly: GCF_959026545.1. NCBI lineage: Bacteria > Bacillati > Actinomycetota > Coriobacteriia > Coriobacteriales > Coriobacteriaceae > Collinsella > uncultured Collinsella sp. The sequence goes on along the minus strand of NZ_CAUFLV010000014.1, from coordinate 42,639 downwards.
CAGCTCCGGGTCCAACGCCACGAACTCCTTCATCTCCGCCGGTTGCCGCATCGACGGCACCGTGCGCGGCTCCACCCTCTCCCGTGACGTCGTGGTGGAGAGTGGTGCCTACGTGGCCAACTCGATCATCATGCAGGGCTGCGTCATCAAACGCGGCGCCCGCGTGGAGAACGCGATCGTGGACAAGAACAACGTCATCGAGGCGGGTACCGTCATGACCGGCACTCCCGACAACGTCCTCGTAGTTCCCAAGGTCGCACTCGAGAATTAACAACCCCGCAAAACGCGCAACACGCGCTGAGCGTACAGAAGCGTTACCATGGATACGCCGCCTTGAGGATTCACCCCCGGGCGGCGTATCCGCACGGGCGCCTTTGACCCCGCGCTAGCACACATCAAGGAGATTGGTTACCCCATGTCCGATACCACCCCATCCAAGCTGCACATCGCCTTCGCCAGCGCCGAGGCGGAGCCCTTCGTGAAGACGGGCGGCCTGGGCGATGTCGCGGGCTCCCTGCCCCATGCCCTCAAGGCCGCCGGCGCCGACGTCGTCGTCTTCGTCCCCAGGTACGACACGATCGCCCAGGAATACAAGGACCGCATGGAGCACCTGTGCGATTTCTACGTGCCCTTGGGATGGCGCAACGAGTACTGTGGCCTCGAACGCCTCAACCATGAAGGCGTTGACTACTTGTTCGTCGACAACGAGCGCTATTTCAGCCGCGGCTACCCTTACGGCTTCTTTGACGACGGAGAGCGCTTTGCCTACTTCTCCAAGGCGATCGTCGAGGCGCTGCAATACCTTCCGCACACACTCGACAACTTCACCTGCGACGTGCTGCACTGCAATGACTGGCATACCGCCATGGCTCCCGTGTTCCTGCGCGAGTTCTACCAGGCGCTGCCCCTGTACCAGAACGTGAAGACCGTCTTCTCCATCCACAACATCGCTTTCCAGGGCCAGTACAGCGCCAAGGTCCTGAACGACATCCTCGGCCTCGCACACATCCCCGCCGCCGCCTTCCAGCTCACCTGCGGGCCGGACGCAGTCAACTACATGCAGGGTGCGCTCAACTACACCGACGCCATCACCACGGTCTCCCCCACCTACGCCGAGGAGATCAAGACTCCTGATTTCGGCGAGCACCTCGACGGCATCCTGCGCCGCCGCGCCCCCATCCTGCAGGGCATTGTCAACGGTATCGACACCACCGCCTTCGATCCCACGACCGATCCGCGCATCGCCGCGAACTACTCCGTTCAGGACCGTGCCGGCAAGGCGGAGTGCAAGGCACGCCTACAGCAGGAGCTCGGCCTTGAGGCACGCGACGACCGTCCGCTCATGGTCATGGTCACGCGTCTCACGCGCCAGAAGGGCATGGACCTCGTAACCTACGCTCTCGATCGTATCCTCTCTGGCGGCGTCCAGGTCGCGGTTCTGGGCACCGGCGACACCGAGTACGAGAACGCCCTGCGCTATTTTGAGGGCAAGTACCCCGGCACTATGGCGGTGCGCATCCAATTCGACCCCGCGCTCTCGCAGCGCATGTACGCCGGAGCCGACCTCTTCCTCATGCCGTCGCTGTTCGAGCCCTGTGGCTTATCGCAGATGATCGCCATGCGCTACGGCACGCTTCCCATCGTACGCGAGACGGGTGGCCTCAAAGACACGGTCATCCCGTACAACCAGTACACCGGGGAGGGCACCGGCTTCTCGTTTACCCACTTCAACGGTGACGAAATGGCTGACGCCGTCTTCCGTGCCGTCCACCTGTTCTGGGATAACCGTGATGCCTTCAACGGCTTGGTCGAAAACGCCATGAAGGCGGACTTTAGCTGGAAGCGCTCCGCCGACGCCTACATCACCCTCTATCACAACCTGCATCCCGAGATCCCGATGCCGCAGCCACAGTCCGAAGTTGTCGAAAAGCCCAAGCAGGAGCTCTCCCCCGCCGTCGAGACCGATGCTGAACCCAAGACGGAAGTGAAGAAGGAGTCTGCCGAGAAACCCGCTCCGGCGAAGAAGGCCACCACACGCAAGGCCGCCGCTAAGCCGGCCGCGTCCAAGACCGCCGCGACCAAGTCCACAGCGACCAAGAAGACCACGACGACCAAGGCCGCTGCTGCCAAAGCGAGCGCCGCCGCCAAGACGACCACCCCCGCAAAGGCACCGGCGACCAAGACCCCGACTGCCAAGGCGACCGCCGCTGCAAAGACGACGGCAAACACCAAGACGGCCGAAACGAAGGCACCTGTCGCCAAAGCAACAGCTGCCAAGACTGCCAAGACGAGGGCAGCAACCCCCAAGACCGCTTCGACAAAGGCGGCAGCAGCAAAGCCTGCCACCTCGAAGGCCAGCGCCACCACATCCGCGGCCCCAAAGGTCACTGCGACCAAGACGGCGGCCAAGACGGCTGCGGCAGCCCCTGCGGCCAAGCCTGCCACTACCACGTCCGCCGCAGCCGCCACTGTGACTAAGGCAACCACCGCCAAGCCGGCAACAACCACTGCTGCGACCAAACCCGCCGCAGCTGCCACCACGGCAAAACCGGCCTCCCAGCCGACCATGAAGACCGTTCCCAAGGCGACGCGCCGTGGGAGCAAGAAGTAGCCTTAATGCCCCCCCTTGCAACTCCACGAGCAAGTGAGCCGGATTTCATCCGGCTCACTATTTATTGCTTCGCCGCGCGTCCCATTCGCGGCATCACCGGCACAACAACGCCCCCGTCCAATGCCCCTGGCCTTGCGCCCAGCACACGCCGACCGCGCCGCTCGCAATTCCAGACGACCCCTCCTACCTGTATAATGTACGCGCATTATTCCCGAATCCCCAACGGTTACCCTCATGAAGCTGATTCACAACTCCCGCCGCTCAGAGCACCGCGTTCCCTTCGGTGCCGTTTGCGTCGGTACGACCGTCCACATCTCCCTCAGCGTCGAGGAGGCAGATGCGAGCTTCCTCAAGGGTGAAGTCCGCACCTGGGTCGATGGCCGAGGCGAAGCGCTCATCCCCATGACTCTCGGCGACAACAACACACTCGTCGCCGATATTCCCTGCCATGAGCCGTGCCTCATCTGGTACAGCTTCATCGTCACCACCTCCGATGGCGCCCAGGTGCGCGTGGGCGCGCGCGATGGTTCAACGGGCGGTCAAGGCGTGATGTACACCGACCGCAATGACGTTCCGTCCTTCCAAATCACCGTATACAAGCACCGCGAGCACCGCCCCTCGTGGTACGAACGGGGCATGGTATATCAGATCTTCCCCGATCGCTACCGCCGCGACGCCAAGTGGCGCGAGCGCGCGCAGGCAGTCGTTGCCAAACCGCGCAAAGGACCTGGCAAGCATCTGGTCGAACGCTGGGAGGAGCCTCCCGTCTATGACCGCAACGAGGACAAGTCGATTCGTAGCTGGGACTTTTACGGTGGCTCCCTTGAAGGCATCAGGGAAGACCTGCCGCGCCTTAAGGGCATGGGCATCACTGCCATCTACCTCAACCCGATATTCGAAGCGCTGAGCAACCACCGCTACGACACGGGCGATTACCTCAGCATCGACCCGATGCTCGGCACGGAGGAAGATTTCCGCCGCCTTGCCGATGACGCGGCCGCCATGGGCATCTCGCTTATCCTCGATGGCGTGTTCAACCACACGGGCGACGATTCCATCTACTTCAACCGTTTTGGAAACTACTCCGGCACGGGCGCGTGGCAAAGCGAGGATTCGCCCTGGCGCGACGCCTACTGCTGGCACGAGGATGGCACATACGACTCATGGTGGGGCATCGATAATATGCCCGCCCTCAACGAGAAATCCGAACACGTGCGCAATCTCTTGCTCGGCAAGGACGGCGTGATTCGCACATGGCTGCGCGCCGGCGCGCGCGGCTGGCGCCTCGACGTTGCCGATGAACTGTCCGATGAACTCATCGCAGAGATTAAGAGCGCAGTGCTCGAAGAGCGCTCCGATGGCCTGCTGCTGGGCGAAGTGTGGGAGGACGCCTCGAACAAGGTAAGCTACAGTGAGTTGCGCCGCTACTTGCTGGGCGATGAGCTCGACTCGGCCATGAACTACCCACTGCGCGACGCTATCCTTGGCTTCCTTGTGGGAGGCGAGACCGCGCATCAATGCGCCGAGCGTCTAGAGACCCTCCGCGAGAACTACCCGCCTGAGGCGCTCTCCTGCTGCCTCAACCTGCTCGGCAGCCACGACAAGCCGCGCATCGCCTCCGTGCTGGGCGGCGGCCCTGACGAGTCTCAACTGCCCGAGGAGGAGCGTGGGCGCTTCCGCTTGGACGAGAACTCGATGGGTCTCGCCAAAGGGCGCTTCTGGCTTGCCACGCTCATGCAGATGACGTTTCCCGGTGTCCCCTCCATCTACTACGGCGACGAATACGGCCTTGAGGGCCTCTCCGACCCCGGCAATCGCCGCACGCTGCCCACGCCCGAGGATGCGCGCGATCGCGACATGCTCACCATGGTGCGCAACACTTCGATGCTCCGTCGCGCGCTGCCGTTTTTGATCGACGGTACGCTCGAGAGCTTCGCTCTCAACGATGACGTGCTGTGTGTGAAGCGCCGCGGCGCCGACGGCCAGGTGGTCTCGCTACTCATCAACCATAGCCTTTCCAATACGCGCTCGGTGCGCGTGCCGGTGGAAAACGACGGCGCCGTGGACCTTATCTCGGGCGCGGACCTCGAGCGCGGGCAAGACGGCTGCGCCGAAGTGCGCTTGTGGCCGCTCGGCAGCTCCTTGGTGTATGCGCACCGCACGAAACGCCTGCAAAAGCCGCTCGACCGCGGCGCAGGCGTGGTGGCGCACATCACCTCGATTCCCAACACGGGCGGACGTTCCGGCACGCTGGGTGCCCCCGCGCGGCGCTTCATCGACCACCTCTCGACCATGGGCATGCGCTATTGGCAGGTCCTGCCGGTAAACCCCACCGACGCCTTCGGTTCGCCCTACGCCGGCCCCTCGGCCTTCGCGGGCAACGCGAACCTGCTGGAGGAGTCCGCCGTCGAGCTCGCTCATGCCTACAAGCAGTTCAAATCTCAAGGCGGATTCACGAGCAGGGAGTTCTTTGACTTCGCCTTGGAGAACGAGAGCTGGCTCGATCCGTACTGCGCCTTCATGGCCGTCAAAGATGCGCTGGGCGGCACCTCCTGGCATACATGGCCGGCCGAGCTGAGGCGCTACAACGTTTCCATCTTCGCCGATCAGCGCTTCTCCGATCGCGCTCGCTTCCACGCCTTCGCCCAATTCCGATTTGAGCGCGAGTGGGCCGAGATGCGCACGTATGCCAACGAGCACGGCATCCAGATCATCGGCGATATCCCCATGTACGTGGCTGACGACTCAGCCGACGCCTGGAGCGAACCCGATATGTTCAGTCTAGGCAAGGACGGGATGCCCTACGAGATCGCCGGCGTCCCACCCGACCGCTTCTCCGCCACCGGACAAGTGTGGGGCAACCCCACCTACCGCTGGGACGCCATGAAGGCCGACGGCTACGTATGGTGGCTCGCGCGCCTGCGTCGCAGCTTCAAGCTGTATGACCGCGTGCGTCTGGACCACTTCGTTGGCTTCCACAATTACTTCGGCATCCCCGCCGGCGGTACCGGCGCGGACGGCCAGTGGATGCCCGGTCCCGGCATCGACCTGTTCGAGCGCGCTTACGAGGAAATGGGGCCATTGCCGCTCATTGCCGAGGATTTGGGCATCCTCACACCCGGCGTGCGCGGCCTTCTGGCAAGCACGGGCTTCCCCGGCATGGACGTGCTCGAGTTCGCCGACTACGACGTGCGCCAGGGTATTCACCCGCACAAGGAGAAGGTGCTCTACATCTCCACGCATGACACTTCGACCCTCGTGGGCTTCTGCCGACGCTCGTTCTGCTCGGACGGAAGCGTGGAGGGTTCGCGCTACATCGCCACCGAGATCTTGAACCAAGCGCTCGGCAGCAATGCCGACGTGGCTATGATGCAGATCCAGGACGTGCTGCGGTTGGGCGACGAGGCTCGCATGAACGTACCCGGCACCGCCGAGGGCAACTGGAGCTGGCAGGCAGATGAGGCGGACCTCGTAGAAAACGAGCAACCCATGGCCATCGTCATGAACGAGACGGGGCGCTTTGCCGGGTGATCCTGCGCCGCGCCGCTTCGGATGCGCATTTGGCCAGGGGGGGTATCTAGAGCCCGCCCTCGGCACGCTCTTCACACCGCTGGTATGCGCCTCGACCCTCCTTTGGCATATCGTGCGCGTGCGATTTATGGATGTCTTGAACTGCAGACTCGGACATCGTGGGCATGATGGGGTAAAGTATCCCGCGTACACGTTTTGCGCCCGCCAGGCTTAGACCGGCGGGCGCCTTTGAGAGATTTGGGTGAGAATAATGGCACGTTACGACTATCGCTGCAGCGCATGTGGCAATGTATTCGAGGTTGAGCACGGCATGACCGAACATCCCGCGGTCGCCTGTCCCGCATGCGGCGGCATGGCCGACAAGGTCTTCAGCGCAAGCGGCATCAAGTTCGAAGGGTCGGGCTTCTACAACACCGACCAACGCAACGGCGGGTCGGCAACTCCGGCCACGAGCGCGCCAGAGCCCAGCTCCTCCGGCTGCGCCTGCGAGAATTGCCCGCACGCGTAAGACAAGACGCGAAAGTTGACCTCAATTAAGTACAGATACGTAATTGAGGTTGCCAGGGCTACTTCCGGACAAAGCGCGCACAGAAGTGGCCATCGAATCCATCGCGAGTGGGATGGCTCTGGAATAGCCCGTCAGCATTTTCGCATACGGCGAGATCGTGCGCTGCCGCTGCGTACGCACTTCCCGCGTCGCGCAGAGCGTCGGACACCGAGACGGGTACAAAGCCCTCCCCTTCCGGCGAGGCCAAAAACGCGGTCACGACCCCGATGTTCTCGGCCCGCAGCACCGAGCAAGTGGCGTAGATAAGCTCCCCGTGGGGCGCCACGCGGTCTGCGGCGGCGCGGAGCATGGCGAGCTGCAGCTTAGGCAGGTCGCGATCACACTCCTGCGGCGTGAGGCGCCAGGGAATCTCGCCATGGCGACGCATGGTGCCGGTACCCGAGCACGGCGCGTCGACAAACACGGTGTCGAATCTAGCAGCATGGCGATACTCTTTGTCCAACACGGCCAAACAGGCATCCAAATCGGTCGCATCGCCGGCGACAAAACGTATCTCGCCTAGGCCGGATCGATCCACGCGCAGGGAGTTCGCCTGGCATTTGCCCTCGTACAAGTCGAGCGCGAGGTGATCATGGTCCAAGTCACGCCGTTTGGCATAAGCCATCATCATGAAGGTCTTGGTGCCACGCCCCGCACCGATCTCCAAGCATGTCCCCTCACGGGTGGCGACAGCCGCGATCAGCTGTGCGTAGTAGTCAGAGGCCACCAGATCACCCCGGTCAAAGGCGCCGGCACGAACGAGAGCTCCCACACGGTCGACGCGCATGGCACCAGGAAGGCCCAACGCGGTGGCACCGTCCTCCTCAAGCGCTTCCGCCACGGCATCGGTGCGCAGCGGGTTCACGTGTACGGATATGGGCGCCGACTCAAGTTGGGCATCCAGCACATCCTGTGCGCCAGCTTCACCCAGGGAGTCCACGATCCTGCGCACGAGCCACACGGGCAGTCCGGCACGGCGCGCGCGGGCTACCGCCTCGCGATGATCCTCGGCAACGTCCTCGGCGCTCAGAAAAGAGAGTCGGTTCTCGCACACGCGTCTCAACACGGCGTTGGCGAGTCCGGCGGCTCCGCGCGAGACGCTCCGAACGAGCTCAACGCCCTGACTTACCACGACCTCGGGCGCGGTTTTGAGATATAGGGACTCGAAGACGGCGATGCGCAGAGCCATGCGGACAGAAGGCTCGAGCGCTTTTGGTTTCGTGATATGAGGGGCAAGGGCATCGTCAAGACATCCGGCGGTGGCCGTTGACCCCAAAGCAAGGCGCAGAGCGAACGCGGCGTCGCGAGGGTCGAGTGCCGCGGACTCGGCGGCATGCGGCAGAAGCTCGCGGGCGTAGCGACCTGTTCGCTCGGCTTCGCTCAACACGGTCAGCGCAACGCGTCGCGCCGGTGACAGCCGTGCCATCTCTCCTCCTTATCTCCAACCCCAATGGTGCAATTGGGGTACGTCCCCAACTGTGTCAATTTCGCGCGCCATTGCGGCACGCCCCCTTTTAGCACACTCCGCAAACCGCCTAGGCGAGTTTGCCCCACCCGGCGGTCTCCTCTCGTATACCCGCGCAGAAAGACGCAGCGTCCATTTCGCGCTTGCCGTCGGGCTTGATGGAGGTGACCTCGAGGACGCCGTCGGCACATGCGAGTAATAAGCGCTTATCGCTCATGGAACACACGCCTCCCGTCAGGCAGGGCGCGTGGCTCGCGACGGCGGCACGCATGATGCGCACCGGCTTACCGGCAACGATGCAGCGTGCGGGTGCCGCATCGGAAGATGCCAGCACGCGACGCTCGTTACTCTGGACGCTCACAGCGGGATCGAGGCGCAACTCCGCCTTGACGATCTTTGCGGCATGCGTCACGAGCGACTCATCCTGCTCGGTCCAGACGGCCGAACCGTCCGCGATGGCGGGAAGCGTGCTCACCAGCAGTTCGCCGCCGAGCTCGGCCAACTCGGCCGTCAACTCATCAGCGGACTTGCCCGGGACCGGGCAGCTCGCCTGAGCGCAATACGCACCCGTGTCCACGCCGTGGCCGATACGCATGATGGACACGCCGGTCTCGGCATCACCCTCCAGGATGGAACGCTGGATGGGAGCCGCACCGCGCCAACGCGGAAGCAGCGAGGCGTGAACGTTCACGCAGCCGTGAGGGGCCATGGTGAGTACCTCATCGGGCAGGATGCAGCCGTAGGCGGCGACGCAGAAGATTTCGGCCTCGACGGCGCGCAGAGCGTCGAGCACCTCGGGCGTCATGCGATTGGCCTCCATCACGGGCAAGCCAAGCCCGAGCGCGGCCTCCTTGACCGGCGACGGCTCGAGCTTCTTGCCGCGCGAGCGCACGGCGTCCGGACGCGTGAGCACCAAGGCGACATCGTGGGCGGCAGCGAGCTTGCGAAGCGAAGGCACGGCGAAGGCGGGCGTACCCATAAAGACGACGCGCATGGCTACTCCGTCTCGCCCGGCTTTGCGCCACGAGCAAGCGCCTCTTGATACTGCTTCATAGCATGCATGCGCTGCTTGGGGAGCAAGCGCTCGAACATCGTCTTGCCGTGCAGGTGATCGATCTCGTGCTGAAGGCACACACAGAACAGGTCGCCGGCGGCCTCGTAGCGAATGCACTCGCCCTCGAGGTTATAGGCCTCGACCACCACGTGATCGGGACGGCTGATCTCGCAATTAATGCCCGGTATGGACAGGCAGCCCTCGTTGTAAGGCACGCGGTTGTCGGACTGCTCCACGATCACCGGATTGATGAGGACGTAGGGGTCGTAATCCTTCTCGGAGGTATACTCGGTGTCCACGATGGCGAGCTGGATGGTCTCGCCCACCTGCGGGGCGGCCAGGCCGCAGCCGCCGTTCTCGAACATCTGGACCTTCATGCGCTCCACGAGGGCACGCAGGTCGGAGTTGATCTCCTCGACCTCGGCGCACTCCTGGCGCAGACGCGGGTCCGGCGACAGCACGATACCGTTGATCTCCATGGTCTTCCTTTCGTACGCGGGCGCAAACCCGCACGTATTCACCGTGTTCTATAGTACCCGCATTGCCTTGCGAGGTGATGGGCGATATGTGCGCGCGAAGCATCTCCACCGGCGCGTACGTCTCAATTTGCACCTGTCCCCAATTGAGACCCACTACATAAGGTCATAGGCATCGACGTCGACGGCGATGCTCACACCGGGACGCGTGCCGGCGCGCGAGACCGACGCACTCAGAGCTCCGGACAAATCACAGCCAAGCGGCGCCTTGACGATGATGTGGAAGCGATACCGGTCCTTGGCCCGCTCGATCACACACGGCGTGGGTCCCAAGAGCTGCGGGCGACCCAATAGCTCGCGAGACGAGAACTCTCCGTTGGCGCTGCCGATCTCGACCGCCGGGTGCAACATGGGCGCCTCGTCCAATCCGAACTCGGCGCGGAGCTCCTCCGCGATACGCACGACCAGGCCACGAGTGGCGCGTTCGTCCTTTCCCCACACCAGCACGTTGGCGAGCCGCACGTACGGCGGATACAGGGCCTCGCGGCGCATGCCCAGGTCATGCTCGGTAAACAGGGACCGATTATGCAATTTGACAGCACGGATGACGGGTTCGTCGGGCAGGTAGGTCTGGATGACCACGCGGCCCGGGTCCTCACCGCGACCGGCGCGACCCGCGACCTGCTCGAGGAGGTCGAACGCGCGCTCCCCCGCGCGGAAGTCGGGCATCTTGAGGGCGTAGTCGGCATTGATCACACCCACGAGCGTCACCTCGGGGAAGTCCAGGCCCTTGGCGATCATCTGCGTGCCGAGCAGAACCGCGCATTCGGCTGCATCGAACTGCTCAAGTAGCTTTTGATGCGCGCCCTTGGTGCGCGTGGAATCGGCGTCCATGCGGATCACCGCCACATCCCCGGGCAGCAGCGCGCGCAGGGCGTCCTCGACCTGCTGGGTGCCCAGCCCCATTTTGGCGAGGTAGCGGCTCCCACATTTGGGACAGGCGCTGCCGTACTCGGGGTACGGCCGCACGCGATAGGAGGAACCGCAGGTATGGCACTCGAGCGTGTGCGTGCGCTCATGATAGGTGAGCGCCGTGGAGCAGTGCTTGCACGTGGGAACGCACCCGCACTCACGGCACATGAGGAAGCTCGCGAACCCACGGCGGTTGTGGAGCAGCACGGCCTTCTGGCGCTTCTCCACAACCTCATCGAGCGCGTCGAGCAAAGGCTTTGAGAAGATGGAGCGGCTGCCGGAGGCGAACTCGCGGCGCAGGTCGGCAACGATGACCTCGGGCAGGCACGCGGTGCCGGGGCGCTCGGGCATCTCGACCCGGGTCCAGCGGGCGCCTCCGAACGTGCCCGCCTCGCATCGCGCAAGCGCCTCGGCCGACGGCGTGGCGGACCCCAGCACCAGGGCGCACCCGTGGAGCCGCGCCAACCTGGCGGCAACCTCGCGCGCATGGTAACGAGGGCTGCTCCCCTGCTTGTAGCTCTGCTCGTGCTCCTCGTCGATGACGATGAGTCCGAGGTCGGCAAGCGGGCAGAAGAGCGCCGAACGCGCGCCCACCACCACACGGGCGGCACCGGAGCGCACCATGTCCCATTGATCCAAGCGCTCTCCCGCAGAAAGGCGCGAGTGGAACACCGCGACCGCGTCGCCGAAACGTGATCGGAAGCGGCCCACGGTCTGGGCCGTGAGCGAGATCTCAGGCACGAGCACGCAGGCGGAGCAGCCCTGGGCGAGGACGCGCTCGATGGCGGCGAGGTAGACCTCGGTCTTACCCGAACCGGTGACGCCGTCCACCAGGACCACATCGCCGGATGCGGTCTCGGTCGCGCGCGCGATCGCGTTGAGGGCACTTCGCTGCCCCGCCGTGAGCTCTTTGGGCGCCGCGGCGTTCGCGGAAGACAGCGTGGTCGAGCCCTCGCACCCGCGCCAGCTGCGGCGCTCCTCCACCGTCACCACACCGCGCTTCTCGAGCGCGCGGATCGTGGCGGACAGGTCGCCGTTCATGAGATTGAGTTCACGCGTAGTGACGGGTCCGCAGGAGAGCGCCTCGATGAGCTGGCGCTGACGCACGGCGCGCTCCGCCGGCTCGAACGAACGCCCCTCCTCGGTGAGGCTCACCCAGCGGGCCGTGACGGGCGTCACCGCCGGCGGTTCATACGCATACGATCCGTCCTCCTGACGCACGACCTTGCCGGCGCCACCCGGGGGCAGCAGCAGGCGCAGGCACTCGGAGAGCGGCGCCACGTATTCGCGGCTCATCCAAAACGCGAGCTCGGCGGAGGCGGTGGAGAACGCCGGAGCGGCAACGACGTCACGAACCGGCTTGATGCGCGCGGGGTCGAGGCCCTCCGCGCCCGGGAGCTCCCCCAGGGTGCCCGCGCGCGCAACCACATACCCCGCCTCAACGCGGCGCCCAAACGGCACGAGCACCGTGGTGCCCACCCGGCAGCCACCATCCAGCGCGGAAGGCACTGCGTAGGCGAAGGGCTCGGACAGCGCTCGTGCCGGGATGTCGATCACCACGGAGACATAGCCCAACACGGGCTCCGAGGCCGCCCGCGCCACGTCTCCACCGGGTACGGCCCCTCCTAGGGGGCGAAGGGCGCCCGCTTGCGCAGACGCCCCCTGATCGGCCGTATTCAATTCGGGAAAGAGCGATTCCTGGCCCGCCATGCGAAAACCGCTACTCGGCCAGCCCGCACGCGGCGCGGAGCTCTGCCACGCGGTCGGTGCACTCCCAGGTGAAGTCCTCGTCCTCGCGACCGAAGTGGCCGTAGGCGGCCGTCTTCTCGTAGATGGGACGACGCAGGTCCAGGTCGCGGATGATCGCGCCAGGACGCAGATCGAACACGTGCTTGACGGCCTCGGTGATGGTGACTTCGTCGACCGCACCCGTGCCGAACGTATCAACCATGATGGACAGCGGGTAACTCACGCCGATGGCGTAGGCGAGCTCGATCTCGCAGCGGTCGGCGAAACCCGCGGCAACCACGTTTTTGGCAACCCAACGCGCGGCGTACGCGGCGGAGCGGTCGACCTTGGTGCAATCCTTACCGCTGAACGCACCGCCACCGTGGCGGCCCATGCCGCCGTAGGTATCGACGATGATCTTGCGGCCGGTGAGGCCGGTGTCGCCCATGGGGCCGCCCACCACGAAGCGGCCAGTGGGGTTCACGTAGAGGGTCGCACCCTCCCACGGGATGCCCGCGGCCTCCATGACGGGTGCGATCACGTGCTCGCGCATGTCGGCCTCGATGACGGACATGTCCTCGATCTCGGGTGCATGCTGCGTGGAGATGACGATGGTCTCCACCGCGACGGGGCGCCCGCCTTCGTAGCGAACGGTGACCTGGGTCTTGCCGTCGGGGCGCAGATACGGCAGCGTGCCGTCGTGGCGCACCGCGGCGAGGCGCTCCGCCAGGCGGCTGGACAGATAATGCGGCATCGGCATGAGCGTAGGCGTCTCGTTGGACGCGTAGCCGAACATCATACCCTGGTCACCCGCGCCGATGAGGTCGAGCGGGTCGGTGGTGCGGCCGGCCTGGGCGTCGAAGGACTCGTCCACGCCCTGCGCGATATCGGGGCTCTGCTCGTGGATAAGGTTAAGCACGCCGCAGGTGTCGCAGTCGAAGCCGAACTTGGCACGGTCGTACCCGATGCGACGAACGACCTCGCGCGCGATATTCTGCACATCGATGTAGGCCTCCGTGCGGATCTCGCCGGCAACGATCACGGTGCCGGTGGTGACGAAGGTCTCGCATGCGCAGCGGACGTTCTCGAGCTTGGCCGGCTGGCCGCTGGGTGCGATATAGCCCTTAGCCTCGAGCTCGGCCTCCTTCGCGAGGATGGCGTCGAGAATGGCGTCGGAGATCTGGTCCGCGATTTTGTCGGGGTGACCCTCAGTGACCGACTCGGAGGTGAAGACGAAGGAATCTGCGCCGAAGTCGGCGGCGCGAGCCGGTTCCATGGTGGAACGATTCTCAGTTGGCATGGATGCCCCTTTCATATAGACGCCCGGCGACCGTTACCATTCCGCCGGGCATGTGGCTGAACGATTGTACCGCGCATGCGCTTTTCGCGCGCATCGTCAAGCGAACAACATGCGAACGCTATAATGGCTCTGTTTGAACGTATGCCTTCTGCAACCACAAGGAGCACGAGAATGAGCGATTCCGTCCGCGTCCGCTTTGCGCCCTCGCCCACCGGCAAGCTGCACATCGGCGGCGCCCGCACCGCCATCTACAACTGGGCCTTCGCCCGCGCCAATGGCGGCACCTTCATCCTGCGCATCGACGACACCGACCCAACCCGCTCCACCGACGAGAACACCCAGATCATCCTGCGCGCCATGCGCTGGCTGGGACTCGACTGGGACGAGGGCCCCGAGGTCGGCGGTGACTTCGGCCCCTATTCGCAGACCGAGCGCCTGAACCTCTACAAGCAGACCGCCGAGCGCCTGCTCGCCGAGGGCAAAGCCTACCCCTGCTTCTGCACGCCCGAGCAGCTGGCCGCCGACCGCGAGGCCGCCCAGGCCCGCAAGGACCCCTTCCAGGGCTATCAGCGCCGCTGCCGCGACCTCTCGCCGGAGGAGGCCCAGGCGCGCATCGACGCCGGCGAGCCCTACGTCCTGCGCATCAAGGTGCCGGAGGATCGCGGCAACGTCGTGATCAACGACGCCGTCCACGGCGAGGTCACCTTCGACGCCAAGGAGCTCGATGACTTCGTGATCTTCCGCTCCGACGGAACCCCCACGTACAACTTCGCCACCGTGGTGGACGACGCGCTCATGGGCATCACCCACGTCATCCGCGGCGACGACCACCTCTCCAACACCCCCCGCCAGGTCATGGTCTACGAGGCCATGGGCGCCCCCGTGCCCGTGTTCGCCCATATCTCCATGATCTTGGGTGCCGACGGCAAGAAGCTCTCCAAGCGCCACGGCGCCACCTCCGTGGAGGAGTACCGCGACGCCGGCTACCTGTCCGACGCCTTCGTGAACTACCTGGCGCTGCTCGGCTGGTCGCTCGATGGCGAGACCACGGTCATCCCGCGCGACGTACTCGCAAGCCAGTTCAGCCTGGAGCGCATCTCCAAGAACCCCGCGACCTTCGATCCCAAGAAGCTCGACTGGATGAACGCCGAGTACATCAACGCGATGTCCAACGCCGACTTCGCCGATCAGATCATGCTGCCGGAGCTGCTCAAGGCCGGGCTGATTAAGGAGGGTTTCGAAGCCGATGCGGCATGGCTCGACGCCCTTGCCGAGATCGTTCGCCCGCGCACCAAGATGCCAGCCGACGCCGCGACCGTTGCCGCGCCCGTCTTCGCCACCGCCGAGACGCTCGCGTACGACGAGAAATCCGTGTCCAAGGGCCTCGCCAAGGAGGGCATGGGTGCGGTGCTCGACGCCGCGCGTACCGCACTTGAGGCCGTGACCGACTGGACGGCCGAGAACATCGACGGCGCGCTCGAGCCTCTACCCGAGGTACTCGATGTGAAGAAGCGCCTGGTGTTCGGCGCCGTGCGCGTGGCAGAATGCGGCAACATGGTGAGCCCCCCGCTCGGTGAGACCATGGCGCTCATCGGCCGCGACGACTGCCTCGCCCGTATCGACCGCGCCCGCCCGATGGCGCTCTAGTCCGTCAACCTGTCCGGAACCCCACATATCTTGCCTCTGCGCTCAGCTTCGCGCTGCTCAGAAATCGCTTCGAGGCAAGATGTGTGGGGTTCCTGCATTTACCCACTCGAAGCCATCGGACGGGCGCGATCGCTCCGGTGCAGCTCGCCCCGACGATTCGCTACACTTATTTTGTTGTTGCGTGATTTGAACGCTGGATGTTCGGATTCGTGATGGTCAGGGCGCGCATGGGGTTTACGCCCTGCGCGATTTCTGAGCAAAGCGAAGCTGAGCGCAGGGCGTAAACCCCATGCGCGCCCGTCGACAAGGAGAGACCATGCCCACCAAGCCGCTTTCGTTTGCGACCACCTCTGCGTTCGAGATCTTAGGGCCAATCATGGTGGGCCCCTCGTCCTCGCACACGGCCGGTGCCCTACGATGCGCTCGCGTTGCCGCGACCTTGCTCGAGGGCGAGCCCACACACGTCACCTTTACCCTGTGGAACAGCTTTGCCCATACGTACCGCGGCCACGGCACCGACCGCGCGCTCGTGGCAGGTGTCCTCGGGCTTGATACGGATGACGAACGCATCCGTGATGCGTTCTCGCTCGCAAAAGGAAAAGGACTCGACTACAAGTTCGTCATAGGCGGAGACGACCCCTCGATCCATCCCAATACGGTTGACATTGCACTCGAAAGCTCGAAGGGATCGTCGTGCAATGTGCGCGGCGAGAGCCTTGGCGGAGGTAAGATGCGCATCAGCGCGATCAATGGCGTCCACGTTGAGATCTCGGGGCTGTACACGACGCTCTTCGTCGCTCACCTTGATGCTCCGGGGGCCCTCGCCGCGCTCACCGGCGCCCTCGCGAAAGCCCACATGAATATCGCCTTCTGCCGCACGTACCGCACGGAGCAGGGCGGGCATGCGTATTCGGTCTTTGAGACCGATGGCGCACCACAGCATGGCGTGCTTCCCATCGTCCGCTCGCTCGACCTGGTGACCTACGCGACCTTCATCGAGCTCCCCGGCTCGGTCGCTACCCTGGGCCCCGGAATCTCCGTACCCGATCTATTCGATGACGCGGCGCAGCTGCTCCAAGCGTGCGTAGAGCACGATTCGAACATCGGACACGTCATGCGCATGCGCGAAGAGCGCATGGTTGGCGCCGATCGCGCGCGTCGCTGCATGGAGCGCGTGATTAATGTCATGCGCGAGGAAACGACCAAACCCCTCGTAGATCCGCAGCGCTCCCTTGGGGGCTTCCTCAACGGCGAAGCACAACGTGTCCATCTCGGAAGCGCGCTGCATGCCCCAAGCCTCCTGGGCTCAACGCAGACTGAGGCGGTCGCGCGTGCGATGGCGGTGCTCGAGCGCTCGGCAACCATGGGCGTCATCGTCGCAGCCCCCACCGCCGGCTCCGCGGGTGTCGTGCCGGGATGCGTGCTCGCAGTGGCGCCTAAGCTGGCACATGACCGGGATGCAATCGACACGATGATCGAGGAAGCCTTGTATTGCGCAGCGGCAGTAGGGCTCATCCTCTCAACGTCCGCCTGCGTGGCGGGTGCGGAGGGCGGCTGTCAGGCTGAAGTCGGATCTGCAGCGGCCATGGCGGCGGCGGCGTTGGTCCAAATGCATGGGGGAACGCCCGCACAGGCGCTCGATGCGGCGTCGATCACCCTTTCCAACCTTCTCGGCCTTGTGTGCGACCCTGTGGGCGGGCTCGTCGAGGTGCCCTGTCAAAACCGTAATGCCATCGGTGTCGCGGCAGCATTCACCTCGGCTCAGCTCGTGCTCTCGGGCGTGCACGCCCTCGTGCCGCTTGACGAGATGGCAAAGGTCATGCTCAATGTGGGGCACGCCCTCCCCTCGTCGCTACGTGAAACGGCCAAGGGAGGCATCGCCGTGGCTCCCTCCGCCCTGCGTGCCTGCGACCGGTGCGGCATGTGCATGGCCTAGTTGTGCACGATCACGCAATCGCCCACTTGAATGAGGTTGTAGAGTTCCCCCGCTTTATCCGTGGGAAGATTGATGCAACCGTGGCTACCCGCCCATAGATATGCAGTCGGATTCGTGAACACGGAGGGCGACTGCCAACTCGCATCGTGCAGACCAATGAGATTGCCCACAAACGGCATCCAGTACGCGACAGGCGAACGGTAGTCAGGCTCACCGTCTTTATCCATATCCATGCCGATGAGCGTCTCGTTTTGACGCTTGGCATTCAAGATGTACACACCGGTGGGCGTGGCGTCCCCCTCATTCGGGTTGCCCGTCACGCAGCCACTCTCCCACAGGATATTGCCCGACGCATCGTAATAGCGGCAATGTTGCTCGGTGAGGTCGATATCGCAGTAGGCACCCCAGTCCTTCTCGCCCTTGGCCGTCCAAACGGCGGCATTCTGGAGCGTCGGGATGTCGATCTCGCCTACCTGCTTGTTCGCGACGGCCTCCTGCAGGAGCGTCACCAACTGTTGCTCGTCGCTATTCCAACCATAGGTGCCACCCGAAACCGTGACGACCTTGCCGTCTGGACGCGTATACGTCCTCTGGCAACCGATGGTGTCGAGCTTAGTCTCCGCAAGATCACGCACCCACTGGGCAAGGGGTTCCGTACTCAATGTGGGCTTGAGGGACTCGTCGAACGTCATCCACTGGACAAACGTGGCCCCGTCGAGCGTAGCGACCACCGATCCGCCCATCTTCAAATCGACATCGGTTCCAATCAAGCTATTGGCTTGATCTATCGCGGCCTGCAGCTCAGACTCCGATGCCCCGCCCGCGAGCGGAACAAAGCTCCCCTCATCGAGCGTCACGCTTTTACTCAGGGTCGAAATCGCCCGCAACGCGGCGACCTCAATGGCCTCCTTGTCGAGCCTTTGATTGGAACGCGCCTTTTCCAGCGTGAACTTGCCCGCATCGGCGTCATACGCTCCCGCGGCGTCGAACGTACCAGTGCGCGTCTCATTAAATGCATCGAGGGCAGCATCCAAATCGGCAAGGAAGGCATCGCGGTCGAATCCTTGCGGCAGGTCGATCTGGTCGAGTGAGACCTCCTCAGCACCATCGGCACTCGACTCGACGGCATCATTGGAATCAGTATTGGAGAGCGCCTCAACCAGGCGGACCGGCCACTCGAACGGATCGTTCGCACCGATGGTGCGATCGACCGCGGCCTCCGCGTCAATCACCTCACTGGCGGACTCCGGATCGAACGTCCAGGTAAAGCCATCGCCCTCAACCGTGAGCCTATAGCCCTCCGCGGACGAACGGACGCGTGAAATCGCAGTGTCGCGGGTCATAAGCGATACATCGGTGTCGGCAATGACCGTGTTGGGGTAGCACACGTTGCCGAACAAGACGACACCACCGCCATAGGCGATGATGAGCACGGCGAGAACGACGCCGAGCGCGATGAGGACACGATGCCCGCGAGATCCGTTCGGCTTGCTCCCGGGCGTTTCGCGCCAGTGACCCCCGCCGGCATGAACCCGCCCGCGGTCGCTCTCGAACGATCGCCCGCGCGCGCCATGGGAAAGCGGTGCCGGTGACATGACGGTCGTCTTCTCCTGCATGGGCGATGGCGTATTCTGAAGCGGCGTGTTCATCTTGAAGATCAGCTCTCATGGTAATCGTTGCCTGAACGCAGCCATTATAGCTTAGACGAGCACCGACAACAGGAGGCCAATCGCCCGCAAATGGCGAGGTATCGCTTGCGTAAACCCCGCTTACAGAAGTGTCACCCCGCGTTGGCTCCACTCGATTTTACAATGGAGACACATACCCGAAATCACCGGCACCGTTCGCATCAAACGCGATTTGGAGGCACATCTTGTCAACCCGCATCCTTCTGGTCGAAGACGACCCCCTCATCATCGAGGCACTCACCGAGCTCCTCGTCGAGTCGGGTTATCACGTCGACACCGCGGACACGCAGCAGCGTGCCATCGAACTCGCTGCGCCCGCAACGGGATTGCATCTCTATCAGCTCGTGCTCCTCGACGTCACGCTCAGGCAGGGCAACGGATTCGCAGTCTGCGCAGCCATTAAGGAGAACACTCCTGACGTCCCCGTGATCTTCCTCACCGCATCCGACGATGAGTTCAACACGGTCACCGGGCTTCAAATGGGTGCCGACGACTACGTTGCCAAGCCCTTTCGCCCACGCGAGCTGCTCGCCCGCATCGCCGCGATCATGAGGCGCTCGCAGCCAAGCAGACGCATCGTGGGCCTCGGGCCCATACGCATCGACACCGATCGCGCGTATGTCGAACGGGCAGGCAAGGAGCTTACGCTCTCGGCACTCGAATATCGCCTGCTGTTGCTCTTCGCCACCAATCCTGGCAAGCTCGTGACACGCGACAAGATACGCGACGCCCTTTGGGACAGCGCGGGGACCTACATCGAGGAGAACACGCTCTCCGTATACATCAAGCGCCTGCGCGACAAGATTGAAGACGACCCCAGCCACCCCAGGCTCATCCAGACGGTCCGCGGCATGGGCTACAAGGCGGAAGGGTAACCGATGCTGTTGAGGAATCGAGAGGTCAGATGCGCCCTCCTTGTCTGCCTCACCGTGACGATAGCGGGAAGCATTGCAACGTATCTGGGAACGATGCACCTGGTTAAACAGATTCAGAGTCAGTCTTATCTTGTCATGACGGGCATAGTGCAAGAGAGCACAACGAACGCAATCACGTTCACCTCATCTGCCGGAGCCATCGCCATGGTGGCGGGGCTTTGCACCCTCGCCACGGGGTCACTGGTCACCGGTGTCTTCATCATTACCACCCGTCATCGGTACCGTGAGCTCGCACGCATGGCGCAGAATCTGGACCGTGTTCTCGCCGGGGAACGCGACATAAAACTACGCGACATGAACGAGGGAGAGCTCGCCATTCTCTCCAGCGAGATCGGCAAGGTCATCGCACGCCTGCACCTCACCGTCGATGAGCTGCAGGCAGAAAAGCTCGCCCTCTCGGACGCGCTTGCCGATATCTCGCATCAGCTCAAAACGCCCTTGACCTCCATCGCCATCAGCACCGAGCTCATCCGCGACCGTCTGGCCGAACGCGGGGACGCACGTGACATGGTCGAACGCCTGCGTCTGGTGCAAAGGCTCCAAGGGCGCGTTGAGGACCTGGTGTCCGCTCTGCTCAAGCTCGCGCGGATCGACGCCGGCGTCGTCAAACTCGTGAGCGGCCCGGTCGACGCCTCCGAGCTTGTGCGCAAGAGCTTTGAGCCCCTCGCCATCGCCTTCGATATCGCTGGTGTGGATTTCTCCTCATCCGTTCAGGAGGGATCCGGATACGAGGGCGATTTGTCCTGGAGCATCGAGGCGCTCGGCAACATACTCAAGAACTGCATGGAGCACACGCCGGCAGGGGGACGCGTGACCCTGTGCGTCACGCAAGATGTCCTGGCGTGTCGCATACGCGTGGAGGACACCGGCCCGGGCATCGCCGAGGCCGACCTTCCCCACATCTTCGAGCGTTTCTACCGCGGGGAACGAGGTCGTGCCGAAGACGAGCCCTCGACCGAGGTGAATCCGGCGGGAGTCGGCATCGGACTTTCGCTCGCCAAAAGCCTCGTCACGGCCCAAGGAGGCACCCTCACCGCCGAGAACGTTCGAGATGAGGCAGGCGCGGTCACGGGGGCCGCATTCACCATCGTCTTCTTCAAGACAGTCGTGTAGGGGGCAACGAGCGATTGCGGATCCACACGCTTTGTGTCACGGACCGCTTCGCTCCAGAACCGCCCTTGCGACATGCAACACCGCCCAATGCCTGCTGCCACCGCCCCCCCAACGCCACGGGATCATTGCGCACGTGACATATCTGTCACCCCGCGGTCATGGCATGGAAAGGACACTCGTCCAGTATCGTAGACAAGCATCCGCCAGGCGAAAGGACGGCCATGAACATCCTCGAAGTCGAGCATCTCACCCGCGTATACGGATCGGGCGACACGGCCGTGACCGCCCTCGACGATGTGAGCTTCTCCGTCGAAGCAGGCGAGTTCATCGCGATCATCGGCAGCTCGGGGTCGGGCAAATCAACCCTCATGCACCTCATGGGCGGCGTCGACCGCCCCACCTCCGGCACCGTCAAGCTGCAGGGGCAGGACATCTTCGCCCGTAGCGATGAGCAGCTGGCCGTATTCCGTCGTCGGGAGGTGGGACTGGTCTACCAGTTCTACAATCTCATTCCCGTACTCGATGTAGTCGAAAACATGACGCTTCCCGTCCTCATGGACGGACGCACCATCAACGAGCAGCGGCTTTCGGCGCTCATGCGCGCGCTCGGCCTCACCGGTCGCGAGCACTACCTTCCTAACCAGCTCTCCGGCGGCCAGCAGCAGCGCGTCGCGATCGGTCGAGCCCTCATGAACGCCCCCTCCGTTGTTCTCGCCGACGAGCCCACCGGCAATCTCGATTCGAGAAACTCCGCCGAGATCATGAACTTGTTGAGGGCCTCGAACAAACAATTCAAGCAGACCCTCATCGTCATCACCCACGACGAGGATGTCGCGCTTATGGCCGACCGCGTGATCGCCATCGAGGACGGCCGCGTCGTGAGTGATGAGCGGAGGGCATAACATGAACGCGCCACGTACCCCCCGCGCCTCCTCGAACGAGGGTGGCACCTCCCCGCTCGGTTCCCGCAGCGGTATTTTTCGGCACTTCGCCGCACGCTCACTCAAGCTCAACCGCACACGCTCCATCGTCTCCATCATCGGCATCGCCCTCTCGTGCGCCCTCATCACGGCCATCTTCACGAGCGTCGTCACCCTGTACGGGGGATTGCTCAAAGCGGAGATCGTCACTGACGGCACTTGGCAGGTCGAACTGGTGAACGTGCCCGAAGACGAGCTCGACACCGTGCATGCCGACACGCGCGTGGAGGAAAGCTATGATCGCATCTCATACGGCGATGCCCTCATGCCCAAGAGCTTTGAGGGGTACTGGGGCCGCTACCTGAGCGTACAGGAATGGCCCACGGCGGACGCCGTGGGAGATCTCAAGCCGCTCCCCACCATCCCCGAGGGCCGCGCGCCCGAGGCCGCCGACGAGATCGTCCTCAACCTCGACCTCAAGGGCATGACCGTCGAGAACGGCAGACAACTCTACGACGCCCTGCCCTCGACCGTTAAGGACGCTGACGCCCCGCGTGCCAGCTGGGACGGTGCCCTCGAGATCGGTAGCACCATTGAGCTTGCACTCGGCCAGCGTATGTTCGTGGACGCCGAGAGCGGCACGGAGATTCCCTGCCTCTACGACGAGTCGCTCTATACCACCACGACCGATAAGGGCGATGTGATCAGTGAGTACCTGGCCGACATCGAACCCGCTCGGACGTACAAGGTCGTGGGCTTCTATGCACCCAAGAACGCGCAAGCCATGGACGTGTGGGGCTACTCCCTGCCTGGATATTTGGGCTTCGTCTCCTCGTCAGACCTCCCGGTGCGTCAGACGAGCGTGTACCTCACCACCAACCTTACCAGTCGCGCCGCGATCGACAAGTTCATCGTGGATTACACCGGCCTCGACCACGCCCTCTTCAACGGCGGCAATCGGGGCGACCTCGAGAACATGACCGTAACTGGCCAGACCGTCGCGTATTCGCATAACTCCCTCCTGCGCTACCAGGGTATGACGGACGACCGCTCCATCTGGGGAACCCTCTACACGCTTGCCGCGATCCTCTCAACCGTGGTGATCGTCGCCTCCATATCGCTCATCTACAACTCCTTCGCCATCGCGGTGTCCGAGCGCACCCGCCAGTTCGGGCTGCTGTCCTCGCTCGGAGCCAGTAAGCGCCAGTTGCGCCGCACGGTCTACGCCGAGGCACTCATGCTCGCCGGCATTGGCATCCCCATAGGCCTGGCCGTCGGGCTCGCAGGCACCTTCGTGGTGTTCAACGTCGCGGGCGAGGGCATAGGCATGCTCATCGACCAGGAGGCTTTCGCCGACACGGGTCTCACCTCCATCACCGTGAACCCCATCGTGCTAGCCGTCTGCGCCCTGCTGGCACTCGTGACGGTGCTCGTCAGTGCCGCCATTCCGGCGTGGCGCGCGAGCCGCGTGTCCGCCGTGGACGCCATCCGCGCGAGCCGCGATGTGCGCCTCACCCGCCGTGAACGCCGCGGCATACGCGGCATGGGACGAGCCGCACGCACCGGAGCTCACGCACACCCCATCGCGCGCACCCTCGACGGCCTGCGCCTTCGCATGGGCGGCGTGCCGGCGCTGCTCTCCCATCGCAACCTCACGCGTGCCAGCTCCAAGGGACGCGTCGCCGTCGCCTCGCTCGCAGTCTCCGTCGCGCTCATCATCATTTCCGGTGGCATCTCGCACTACCTCGGCTTTCTCACCCAAGTGGTCGACAGCGGCGGTGGCGATATCGAGGTGAACCTCAGCCGCATGCTGACGGACGAAGAGACCACCGCTGACGGCGTCGCCGCGATAGACCAGGCGTATCGAGAGCTCGGCGGCGCGAAGACCGCTACCGGCAACGGCTACATGATCATGAGTTCGCTCTTCGCCAGCTTCGACGCCGGCATGATCGACTACGACGAGCTGTCCAGCCAAAGCGACCAGTACGATATGCCCGACCGTGGGCAGACGGCGGACGGCACCGTGTACGCGCCCACCTCGGCCCTGTTCGTCGACGAGGACTCCTGGCGCGAGATCCTCGAGGCCAACGGGCTCGACGAGGCACGCTACGACGACCCCGACAGCCCCGTGGCCGTAGCGCTCAACGGTACGCAATCCAACGACGGCAGGCGCTATTCGGTGCGTGACCTGTTCGAGGGCACGGGCTCAGCGCGTATCTTCACGAACATCTCGACCGTGGAGGACACCTCGCTCGTCGAGGTTGGAGTCGAAGATGGTGCCCCCATCGTGCGCTACGAGGGCTACGGCAGCGGCGACGAGGCGCGCTACGACGAAGACGGCAACCCGATCTTCCGCAACGTGACCCGCCCGCTCGAAGAGGTTCTGCTCGATTCGTACGACCTGCCCGTAGGCGCGATCGTCAAGACCTTCCCCGACTCCATCAAGTCCTACGCGTCCATCTGGCCCACCCTCGTGCTGCCCGTGAGCGCCCTGCCCGCGCTGGCAGCCGACACGGAGGACGTGAAGACCGACGTCGACACCGGCAGCCTCGCCGCGCCCTTCGCGTTCCACTCGGCGCAAGGGTCGTACGGCAATGCGATGTACGCCTACCTCTCCTACGACGCGGAGGACTCGCGCGCCGCCGAGACCGAGATGAACACGATGGTCGCCAGCGACTTAAGCGGATCCGAGTGGTACACCACGCACCTCACCAACAATGCCGAGAACGTGAGGACCTCCCGTCTCATGGCCGAGACCGTGCAGCTGTTCATCACCTGTTTCATCCTCATCACCAGCGCCATCGCCGTGGCCAACGTATTCAACACGCTCACGAACTCGATCATCCTGCGCCGACGCGAGTTCGCCATGCTCAAGAGCATCGGCATGGGCAATCGCGCATTCTGGCGCATGATCGCACTCGAGTGCCTGTCCTACGCATGGCGCGGGCTTGCCCTCGGGCTCGCACTCGGCGGCATCGTGACGTTCTTCATCTACCAGGCCATGATGATGAGCTTTGCTGGACTCGACTTCGTGGTGCCCGCTGGCTGGGTATTCGCCGCCGTTGGCGTGGTCGTGCTCGTGCTCGCGCTCTCGACCATTTACGCTTTACGGAAGTCAAGTGTCAGGTCCATCGTGCAGACCCTGCGCGAGGACGCCATCTAATGAGCGAGGGATGCGCCGGGGGTGGGCGCGCCGAGCATTCCACGCGCATCCTCAAATGTGAGTGATGCGCAGGCTGCACCTGCCTCCTTCGCCCCACGACCGTATCAACCCGACGAAAGGATTGACCGTGTCCGACTCCACGCCCGAGAACACCAACCCTACCGATGAGTTCCTGAGCACGCTCGAAGACACTCCGCAGCCCACGCGGAAACTCAAGCTCCCCGAGATCATACCGGTGATTCACCGCGGACCAAGCGGTGACGGCGGTACAACCGGCGCGTCGACTGGCACCGAATCTCCCTACGCTGAGGATGCCGACGCGACACCGCTTGAGGGCTCCGACGCGGAGGCATACGCGGCCCTCAAGGCCAAGCGCGCAAAGCGCCGCAAGAAGAAGCTCATCCATCGCGCCATCATCGCCGGCATAGCGGGTGCCCTCGTCATCGGCGGCGTCGTTGCCGTGAACGTGCTCAACCAACAACCCGAGCAGGTCATGGAAGCCGTGACCGACATCGCGACGCAAGGCACGTTCTCCACGGTCATCGACTCAAAAGGCACTCTACAGCCCATGTCCTCGACGGTCATCACGCCCGAGGTGACCGGGCAGATCGAGTCCATCAACGTCGTCGCCGGGCAGCACGTGAACGAGGGCGATGTCCTCATGACCATCAAGAATCCGGATCTCGACCGCGCCGTTGCCGAGGCGGAGCGGAACCTCAAGCAGGCGAAGTCCGACCTAGCCCTCGCCCAACAGACGCTCAAGCAGGCCAGCCAGATCGCCGCGGCACCCATAAACGATCCGACCGTAGCCACGGTCGATGACACGTCGAGCACGCAGTCGGCCGTCAACAGCGCACAATCTGCCGTAGAGGCCGCGCAGGCCGCGTACGACGACGCGCTTGCCAAGGCCGCGCTGCGCACGGTGAAGGCACCCGCAGGCGGTTCCATCGTCGCGCTCAACGCACAGGTGGGAGCCGACGTTGCCGAGAGCCTAGGCGGGACGAACGGAACGAGCGGACCCCTCATGCAGATCGCCGACCTCTCCAAGATGAAGGTCACTATCCAGGTTGACGAGCAGGATATCGCGAACGTCGCCGTTGATCAAACCGCGACCATCACCTGCCCTGCCTTCACCGACCTCATGCTCACCGGGCGCGTCACGGCAATCGCCTCCATCGCCTCGGGCAACACATCGACGATGTCCTATGACATGGGCGGCTCCCCCACCTTCGCCGTCGACATCCTCATAGATGCTCCCGACGCGCGCCTCAAGCCGGGAATGACCGCCGAGGTCTCACTCACCACGCAGCAACTCGACAACGTCGTGATGGTACCCGTGACGGCCCTTCTCACCGATGACGGGCAGAGCTACTACGTCAACGTCGAGACCGACCCCGAGACGCACGCCATGGAGCGTCTCGACGTCGAAGTCATCGCCAAGAACGACGACTTCGCCGTGATCGGCAAACCCGCCGACGCGCCTGCAGACCAGAACCCAGACATGCCCGAATCGCCCCTTTCAGACGGTGATGTCCTCGTGATAGCGGGCGGGAGCATGCCCGAGGGCATGGTTGACGGGGTCGAATCAGGCGGCGGAATGGCGGTGCTCTAATGGCCGTCCACCCCGTCATCGATATACGCCATATCCACCGCATCTTCGAAAGCGATGCGGGGCTGGCGCACATCTTGCACGACATCTCACTCTCCGTGATGCCCGGTGAGTTCGTGGCGATCACCGGCCCCTCGGGCTCCGGCAAATCGACCCTCATGAACATCCTGGGCTGCCTGGATACGCCCACCTCCGGTCGCTATCTGCTCGAAGGCCTCAACGTGGCGGAGCTTACCGACGATGAGCTTGCCGAGGTCCGCGCACTGCGCATCGGGTTCGTGTTCCAAAGCTTCAACCTGCTGCCGCGCATGACCGTGCTCGACAACGTGATGCTGCCGCTCTCCTATACCGATGTGCCACGCCGCGAGCGTGAAATGCGCGCCGTACACGCACTGCGCGCCGTGGGGCTGCCGGTGGACCATTACGACCATCGCACGAACGAGCTCTCGGGCGGTCAGATGCAACGCGTCGCCATTGCCCGCGCGCTCGTAAACGACCCGGCGATCATCCTTGCGGACGAGCCGACGGGAAACCTCGACTCCACCACCGGGCGGCAGGTCATGGACACCTTCCATGTGCTCAAACGAGTCGGCAAGACCATCGTACTCATCACGCACGACGCGGGCATCGCGGCCGAGGCGGACCGCGCCGTGCAAATCCGCGATGGACGTATCTTCGAGGGTGCCTATATCCCCTCGCCCAGTCCTTCCGCCCCCTCACTTCAGAACGGAGGTGCACGATGAGTTTCATCGACCTTGCGCGCGAGGCGTTACGCTCACTCGAAGCCAACCGCGGCCGCAGCCTGCTCACCATCCTCGGCATCGTCATCGGCATCGCCGCCGTCATCGCCATGACATCGCTCATCGGAGGCGTGCGTAACAGCCTCATAAGCGGCATGGGCCTCAATGCGGCGCGCATTGTCTACATCAATTGCGGCTATCCGCTCACGGACGACGACCTGGAGGACCTCAAGCGCCTCGTGCCCGACTACGAGGCCATTGAGGGGACGTGCGACAGCTATACGCAGGTGCAGGTGGGCGATAAAACCGTGAGCGCGGGCATCACGGGTGCCAGCCCCACATTCCTCGAGATGACCGGTGCCGCCTCCAAGCTCGCCGAGGGACGCATCTACACGTCCGCAGAGGCCGACGCGAGCAGCCGCGTGGCCCTCATTGGGCGCAACGGCGTCGAGGCGTTCTTCGGCAGCCCGGGTGCCGAAGCGGTTGGCAAGACCATCCAGCTCAACAACAAGAGCTACACGGTGCTCGGCATCCTCGACGACGGCACGACGGGCACGGACTACTGCAACATTTACATGCCCAAGGCCACCGTCTTACAGGATATCTCCCAGGACTGGGAATATCTTTCGAGCGTCGTGGGCCTAGCACGCGAAGGTGTTGACATCGAGTCCATCCAAGCCCAGACGGTCGAGCAGATCGCTACGCTCAAGAACATCCCCGAGGAGGACCGCGAATCGATGGTCTCCGTATGGTCCATGAAATCATCGATCGACCAGCTTGATACGTTCATGATGTCCTTCCAACTCATGATGGGATCTGTAGCGGGGATCTCCCTGCTTGTGGGTGGCATCGGCATCATGAACATGATGCTCACCAACGTGACCGAGAGGATTCGCGAAATCGGCGTGCGCCGTGCGCTCGGCGCCCGCAGACGCGATATCACTCTGCAATTCTTGGCAGAGAGCGCGACGCTATGCGTTGCCGGCGGCATCTTGGGCACACTCGCCGGATACGGAATCGCCTGGGGACTTGCGATCGGTGCCGGCGCCCTTGGCTTCGATCTGGGAAGCATGACGGGGATGGGTTCGACCGGAGCGGCGCTAACCCCTGCAGTGGAACCCGGCGCCATCGCACTTGCCGTCGGCATATCTATACTTATTGGCCTGGTATTCGGCTACTACCCAGCGCGGCGTGCGGCCAAACTCGATCCCGTCGAGTGCCTGCGATATCAGTGACATCGCCCGAGAGTGTAGAACCCGCGGCAACTGAACCTTGATCAGCCCCTGTGTGGCCCAGAATGTGAGACATTCTGGGCCACACATACAAATATCGACTATGTGTACCGTCTTCGCTTGATCCATGCGCACCGGCGAACCTGTTCAAGGACATTTGTTTATTATTTTTCGATAATCGGCGTTGATATAGCCCGTCGGAGCAGAAGAATCGTGCTCCGAGCTGCAAGTTGACGGCGATTTTGGTACACATTGTCGTTTTTTGTAATCTGAGTTGGCGGGCAGCATCCCTGCACCGAAAAAGCGAACGATCTCATCGATAGCGGTCGTGATGAACGCGTAGACACGAGTTTTGGAATAAAAATTTGGCGAACCAAAAGAATGGTTCGCCAAAAGAAAAGTTTGGTAGCCCGTACCGGATTCGAACCGGTGATCTCCGCCTTGAGAGGGCGGCGTCCTGAACCGCTAGACGAACGGGCCGTTATGTAGAGGAGCTTACGAGTGCCCCGAGAACTCATGGTAGCCCGTACCGGATTCGAACCGGTGATCTCCGCCTTGAGAGGGCGGCGTCCTGAACCGCTAGACGAACGGGCCAAAAGCGAGAAGCAAGCAGCGCATATGGCTGGGATGGAGGGAGTCGAACCCCCATTGACGGAACCAGAATCCGCTGTCCTGCCATTAGACGACATCCCAAGGTGATGCGCGTCACGCCTCAGCGCGAGGAAATACTATACGGAATCGTCTCTCTTCGCGCAAGCCCCAAACGCAAAGTTTTTTGAGTTTGTGGACGTATTACGAACGCAGCAGCTCAGAATACGACCTTGTGGCTATCCGGCGAACGAGCGCGGGGTGATGCGAGACGAAAATCAAGCCGAACCTCATCTGAACTTGCAGATGCAGGATCTGACGCCACAGCTCCGCCTGCGTCACCAGATCGAGCATCGCCGTCGATTCGTCGCATATCAAAATCGCCGGGCGCGTCATGAAAGCGCGCACAAGGCAGAACCTCATGAGTTCCCCACCAGAGAGCTCATGAGGCAGACGGTCGAGCCAGCCCCTGTGAATTCCAAAGCGCTCAAGAAGCTCTTGCGTCCGCGGAGCATCGAAATCACCCGCCTCGGCAAGTGATGCCTCCATGCGCATACGGGGATCGAAGGCCTTCTCGGGATGCTGGGAGATGAGCTGCACGCGCCGCGGCGAACGCCCCCTCTCCCCTGCAGATGCCCCCTCGACACGCACCGATCCAGCTGAGGGCTCCATATACCCCGCAAGCACGCGGCAGAGGGTCGTTTTCCCTGCGCCAGATGCCCCCAGAAGCGCCACGCGCTCGTTGGCGCGAACCGTAAGCTCAACGTCGGCAAAGAGCGGCTCCTTCGCAGCGTATGCGAAGGAGAGACCGTGAGCCTCCAGAAGCACCGGCTCTGCCGCATCGGGGCTCCCAGGTGGCAACGAAGCCCCCACGGCGTCATCCGGGTCACCAACTCCCCCACCTACCCCATGGAGGGCAATGAGCTCGCGACACAAGGCCTGCGAAAACGGATCCTCGAGCAAATGCGGGTTGGCGAAGCAGCGGGCCGCAGTCTCCTCAACCACGCGCCCATCCTTGAACACCGCAATGCGGTCCGCAACACGCACCGCCAGCTCAAGATCGTGCGTGATGAGGATGACGCCCGCACCGGTATCGGCAAATGCCCGAAGATCATCGACAGCCCGTACGGAAAGTTCGACGTCAAGTCCAGGCGTGGGTTCATCGGCA
Source organism: uncultured Collinsella sp. (assembly GCF_959026545.1). Lineage (NCBI taxonomy): Bacteria > Bacillati > Actinomycetota > Coriobacteriia > Coriobacteriales > Coriobacteriaceae > Collinsella > uncultured Collinsella sp. The sequence goes on along the minus strand of NZ_CAUFLV010000014.1, from coordinate 12,216 downwards.
ATCAAAAGGCGCGGCTCCTCCATAAGGGCGCACATGAGCAGTACGCGACGCGCCATGCCGCCCGAGAGCTCATGGGGATACATTTGCTCGACCTCGGGTGCCAGGCCATACAGCTCGAACAGTTCCCGCTGACGAACCTCGCGGCGGCGACGGTCGCGCAGCCGCTCCGCACGCGTCACGCCCCGCGGAGCGCCCTGAACCTGCCTGCCCACCCGCATGAGCGGGTCGAGATGCGACACACTCTGAGGAACAAGGCTTACACCGCTGCCCCTCAAACGTGCAAGCGAGCAGGCATCCATTTGCTCGCCATCGAACCAGATGTCACCCGAGACCGTGGAATTTGGCTCATAGAGCCCCAGCAGTGCGTCAGCGAGGACGGTTTTTCCCGAACCACTTGCGCCCACGACCGCCACCATCTCCCCCTCGTGAACGGAAAGCGTGAGACCATGAAGGACTTCGCCCCTCGAACGCTTGGGAAAAATGCGCCGCGGACGGGACGCGGACCCCGAGTTGCCAGCGCGAGGCTCATCACGTGAATCGAGCGGCTCATCGCAAGCGGCGGCGTACCGGTCAAATGAAACCGTTAGCCCCTCGACCGTGAGAAGATGGTGGTTGCCCGGATGATGAGATGACGGTGCGTGCGTATGGTTGTGGTGCCGCTCGGCGTCGGCATGGCGCTCCCCATGCTCTCCTGTGCCACACGGCGAATTCCCGCCCTCCCGGCAAGCGGAGCGACGCAAGCACGGAGCGGCAGATTGGTCGGCCATCTCTTCCCCTTACTCCTGCGACGTGCGCGCATCGACGAGGCGTCTCAAGCTCGAACCGAGCGCATCGAACAAGGCGATACAGGCAACCAGCGCCGCACCCGGCAAGACCGCAAGCCACCAAGCGCCAGCCGTGAGATATCCCATCGACTCGGACAAGATCACGCCAATGGCGGGCTGGTCGGGCGAGAGGCCAAATCCCAAAAACGTGATAGATGCCTCATGCAAGATCGCATGAGGAAACGCCAAAACCGCCCCAACAATGAGCTGCGGGGCAATCGCCGGAATGAGGTGACGCACGACCACGCGCGGCCAAGAGACGCCCAGGGCAGCACTCGCCTCAAGATACGGTTCACGCTTTGCCTGCAGCAACTCCGCCCGCAGCAATCGGGTCAAACTCGGCCAATGCGTGAGCGCGACGCCAATCGTCACGCCCCAAAACCCACGTCCGAGCGCATAACTTATGAGCAACAACAGCACGATATGCGGAACGCCCATTACGAGGTCCGTGAGCCATGAGACGGCCGCATCGGCCGCTCGCCCCCCAAAGGCGGCGAGTACGGCCAGGACAAGCGAGATACAGGTCGTGACGACCGAGGCCAACAGCCCGACGAACAGGGACGTTGACAAGCCTGCGAGGGTACGCAGCAGCATGTCCCTGCCCATCTGATCCGTCCCAAAGGGATGCGCGTATGACGGAGGCAGCATTTTAGACGCGAAGTCGGTGACGGAGGCTCGGGCGGCCACCACTCCCCCCGCAATGGCGACGACGAGTAGCACGGAGATGCACAGCGTGCACGCAGCCACAAGGCGCACGCGATTGTCCATTGCACGTGATGCGGGACGATGGAACACGGTCGGACCGTCGCGACGGGAGCTCCCCGAGCCCTCCGTGCGCAAGGTATCAGTGGGCGGCATGGGGCTTCCCCTCTCGCATGCGCGGATCGACAAAGGCATACAGCACGTTCGCAATCGCATTGCCCGCGAATACAAATGCGGCGCTACCAAGCGCGATACCCACGAGCAAGGGCGCGTCACCGCCCAAACCCGCCGTCACCGCCGCCTGACCCAACCCAGGATAGGAAAACACCTGTTCGACCAATACCGAGCCTCCAAAAATCTCTCCAACAGAGGCGAACTGAAGCGTCAAGGCGGGCAGAATCAAATTGCGAAAACCATGGCGCAGCAAAACGTCGCGACCCGATTCACCGCGAGCACGCGCAAAGCGAACGTAATCGCTCTCCAGCACGTCAACGACCTTTTCACGCGTATGGAGGGCGATGCTGGGAAGTCCGGTGACCGAGAGGGTGAGCACCGGTAGGGCCACATGACGCACACGCTCGAACAGGGAGATGTCCGAAACGCTTGCGCCAATGGGTGCCGAGAAACCAATGGGAAACCATCCGAGGGCGACGGAAAAGACCATAAGCGCGACGATTCCCACCCAAAAAGCGGGCGTGGACGAGAGCGCGATGCACGCTCCGCGGACCACTCGATCAACCGGGCCGTCACGATGCGCGCCCGCCGCAATGCCGAGGGTCACGCCAAGGACACCCGACAGCAACCATGCGCTCACCATGAGCACGAACGAACTTGCGAAACGCTCCCCTACCACGTGGATGACCGGCGCGTTATACCGAAGACTCGTGCCCCAATCACCCACGACCACGCCTTGAGCCCACAGGACATACCGCTCCCAAAACGGCGCGCCCGACCCCCAGTGCGCGGCGAGCTGGGCCCGCTTGGCGGCGCTCATGCCCAAGAGCGCCTGCTGTCCCACGTTCGCCTGAACCGGATCGATGGGAGAAGCCGCCACGAGCGCGAACGTGACGAAGCTGACGGCAATCATCAGCGCGCAGAACCTCAGCACCTCGCGCAAAGCGAACCGCCCCGCAAGGCCCACATCCAGATGCCTCACGTTATGCCCAGCTCCACGTGTCCACGTTGTTCACCAGCGACCAGCCGTGCCCATGGGGGTGCGGCTTTTGATGGGCGACATCCAGCCCCTCGCGCTTGAAATACAGGTGGTCGACGTTGGCGATCCATGCCCACGTCGCGGCGCCCTTGGGTGCCACGCCCTCAGTTCCGTCCCACATCGCCTTTTTCCAGAACTCATACGACGCCTCGACATCCGTCTGCGCGAGCGCTTGGTCGAGGTACGCATCGACAGTCTCGTTCTCATAGCAGCTGTAATTGCCCCAGCCCGTGGAATAATGCAGTTCATAGACCTCAACCGGCGAGTTCGAGCCCCAGCCCCACAGGATGGGCTGGCTAAATTGCCGAGGATAGATCTCGTCCCAGCTCCCGCCTCGAGGCGTCACCTCAAGGCCGAGTTCGCTCATCTGATTGGCGAATTCATTCGCCAGCGCCTGGCGCACGGAGTCGTCGGACGAATACCATATGTCGAAGGCGGCGCGCACGCCATCACGGCTCCGAACACCATCCTCGCCGCGGAGCCAACCCGCCTCCTCGAGCAGACGGTTGGCCTGCTCGCGATCGAAATCGACCTGCATGTCGTCGCTCGACCACGGCATGCCGTCGCCGACCGAATACGCAACCTTGCCGTACCCGTCTAGCACCTGCTCGATCATGGACTCACGGTCTATACCGCAGTTGATGGCACGACGGATCGCAAGGTCGCAGGTCACGTCATTGCCCATCTCATACGCAATGTCGCCCTCGAGCACCTTGGTCTGGCCGGAAGGCACCGTCGGAAGCGAGACACCACGCGAGTCGACCGTCTCGTACGCCACAAGCTCATATCCATCAAAGGACTGATGGGCATGCGTGGCGTACGTATAGGCGATGTCGACCTCGCCCTTCTGCACCGCGGCGAGCGCGGCATCCTCATCCATGAACACCACGACCACGCGCTCCATAGTCGGCGTCGTACCGTAGTAATCGGGATTGGAGGCGAACACGACCTGCTGCCCCTTGTCCCAACGCTCCAAGACATACCGGCCCGATCCAATGGGCTGCGCACCGTACCCCTCGCCATATGCGTGCTCCGGCACGATACCGAGAACGGCAAGCGTGTACAGCAGGGCATTATACGGTTTGTTGAGGTGAAGCTCGACAACCGTATCGCTCACGGCGACGGCGGTGTCGACCATGGAAAGATCTGCCTCCGAGGCCGAGCTTTGGATAACGCCGTTGACCGTAAAGGCGACGTCGCGAGCGGTAAGAGGCTCGCCGTCCGTAAACAAGACATCGTCGCGAATGGTGAACGTCCAAACAAGGCCATCGTCCGAGCACAGGTACTCGGTAGCCAAATCGCTCACGATGTTGAGCTGTTCATCGGTTGTCACGAGCGTCGACTGAATAAGCGGCTCATGCACGTGCTCGCCGCAGCCCCACGAGACGAGCGGATCGAATCCCGCGGCAGGCTCGCTCGTCGCGTTCATGGCGACGACGACCTGCGAGTGCCCACTGGAATCGGTGGACGGGCCGCTCCCCGTAGTCTCATCGGACGATGAGCACCCCGCGAGCACGCACGCCACGGCAAAGGCCGTTCCAGCGGCGGAACCGGCGAGAAGCCCCCTACGGCTGCATACCGGACATCGTCCATCAGCAAACTCGGGACGGGCAGGGGGCGTAATCAAAGCGCGGTGGGTCACGATAGCTCCTCAATAGTGTTACGCATATGTATATTCGTAATACTGGCAAGTGCCATGATACCACTGATGGATTGTCCTCGAGAGAAAAGATGGAGAGGCGCCTCGCCGCCTCGCAGACCCGAGGTGCCACCTCAACCCGCCGCCCGATCGACTCGACCGCCACGACCCGGCCCAGCAAATCCCGCTACAGACCGAGAAATTCGAGGAGCGCGGCCTTGTCGTTGGCAACGGTCCCGACGATCGTTGCCTCCAAGGCGCGCTTGAGCGCCGCCCCGACGTGCGGCCCAGGCGTCATGCCGCGCGCGATGAGGTCCCCGCCCGTCAAAGCGAGCGTCTTGATGCTAAATGCCTCGTGATTCGCCATGAGCTCGCGGCACATCTCGCGCATGCGCTCAATCTCGTCCACGTAGTAAAAGCAACTCGGGGCCTTGCCGAGGGTATCGGCGCGTTTGAGGTCGAACAGCTCGCCCATAAGACGAGCGGTGTCGACCCCCGGTGCCGAGAAGCGTTGCATCATGCGCAGCAAGTCAACGCGTTGCGGCCTGAGCGGCTGATCATGATACCGGATGAGAAGGGTCGCGTCGCGAATCAAATCGTTGCCACATGAGAGGCGCCGCATAATCGTCTTTGCCATGACCTCGCCACGCTCCGGGTGGCCGTAAAAGTGTCCACGCCCCCGGTCGTCAAGGGTAAACGTCTGGGGCTTGGCGATGTCGTGCAGCAGAGCCGCCCACATGAGCGACGCTGAGACGGGGGTATTGGGGTCCCCGCCGTCAATGCGAAAACTCGACAACTCCCCTGCAACCGTGAGAACGCGCGCAACGTGCTCGTACACATCGAAGGCATGGTATTTGGTGTGCTGGTCAAATCCGCGCGCTACGGCGAGCTCGGGAATCGCCGCACACATGACCTCGGGATACCGCACAAGGGCGTCACCCCCGCGGCGAGTAACGAGAATCCCCTCGAGCTCAATACCCACACGTTCACGTGCCACCTGGTCGAGCAACGGAGCACAAGACGCCAGTGCCATCGCCGTGGCAGCATCCATGGAGAAGTCAAGGCGGCAGGCAAAGCGCACGGCACGCAGCATACGCAACGCATCTTCCTCGAAACGACGACGGGGCTCCCCCACCGCGCGAATCTGCCTACGCTCTAAATCACCACGACCGTCATAGCGGTCGAGCAGCCCTCGCTCGGGATGCCATGCCATCGCATTGACGGTAAAGTCCCTGCGCGCCAGGTCGTCTTCAACGCAGGAGGCTCGTTGCACATCCTCGGGGTGACGGCCATCCGTATAGAATCCGTCCAAACGGTATGCCGTGACCTCAATGCGCTCTCCGCCGACGACGGCAGTGATGCCCCCGAATTTGATGCCCGACTCGATTACTGAGATCCCCGCGCCTCGCAGAGCCGCCGCGCTCTCCCCCCACGAACCGCTGCAACAGATGTCGATATCGTGACCGGACGTGCCCATAAGCGCGTCGCGAACCCAACCTCCAACAATCCACGCCTCGAGACCGGAAGCCTCGAGCGTGCGCAAGACCATGACCGCGGCATCGCTCGGCACCGCGCTGTTAAGGGCGCTCCCCGCAAAAGACATGTCCGTGGAATGCTGCATGGTCCTCCTTGCTCCTGCGCCCCAGTATACCAAGCATAAGACCCCATTATCCTCAATCTAATGGTGCAATTGGGGGCGTACCCCAATTGCACCAGTTGAACCAAAAGGGCGCCACCGGCGAGAGGCCGACGGCGCCCAAAAGAGGCAAGATCAAGGTCGAGAATTACTTGCGCTCGAGCTTGCGAACAGTGACGCGCTTGGAGTACTCGTCAACGCGGCCGAAGTCACCCAGACCAACGCTCTCGGCGACGTTGGCGCCGGTGGCCATGGCGAGCTTCATGGCCTCCTCGACATTGTCGCGATCCTTGTACCACTTGAGCAGGAAGGCGGCGAGGGTGCAGTCGCCGGCGCAGACGGAGGACACGAGCTTGATGTTGAACTCGCGCTTGGCGTACCAGATGTCCTCGCCGTTGGAGAAGTAGGCGTCGCCGCGGCTACCGCGGGTGAGCAGCACGTTCTGGACGCCGGCCTCATGGGCGAGCTTCATGGCGACGCGGACCTCGTCGTCGGTGTTCACCGGAACGCCGAAGATCTCACGCATCTCGTGATGGTTCGGCTTGATGAGCAACGGCTTCTTGGAGGCAAGCGTCTTGAGCTTGTCGGAGGAGAGGTCGAGGACCACGTCGGCGCCGCGCTCCTGGGCATGCTCCATGACCTGATCGAGGAAGTCCTTGGAGGCGCGGGGCGGAACGGAACCGGAGACGATCAGGCAGTCCATGCCGGTGCTGGTGTCGAGGATGTCGTAGAGCTCCTGCTCGTACTGAGGGGTAAGCGGGGCACCGGGGTTGAGGACGCCGTACTCGTGCTCGCCGTCGTTGATATAGGCGCAGATGCGCGTCACGCCGTCAATCCAGACCGGACGGCACAGGCAGCCGAGGTTCATGGTCTCCTCGACGATGAACTTGCCGGTGAAGCCGCCAAAGAAACCGAGGGCGACGGAGTCGACGCCGAACTTCTTGAGGGCGAACGACACGTCGAGACCCTTGCCGTTGGCGGTATAGCTGGCGGAGTTCGCACGAACGTTCTCATCGGGAACGAGCGCGGGGCCGGCGACCGTCATGTCAACGGCGGGATTGGCAGTCAGAGTGTAAAACATACAGCCTCCTAATCAGACGCACTGACCTCCATAGCGTAGCGCAAATGAAAGCAGAACATCGGCCACATAGGTGATAAATCGATTTATCGGCAAATATACGATGGCCGGCTGCAGCCCGTACCGCGGTGGTGGAGCGTGCAGCCGGCAAATTTGCTCGCGTTTAGCGAGCGGCGGCCTCGAGCAGCGCCTTGACTTCCTCAGCAGTTGAGCAGGCAAGCGCCTTCTCGGCAAGCTCATCGCACTCTGCCTTGGACCACTGGGAGATGGTCTTGCGGGCGCGAAGGATGGACGGCGCGGACATGGAGAACTCCTCCAGACCGAAGGAGATCAACAGCGGCTCGAGCAGCGGATCGGCCGCAGCCTCACCGCACATGCCCACCATGATGCCGGCATTGACGCCGTTCTCAATGATGTTCTTGATGGAACGGAGCACGGCCGGGTAGTACACCTGATAGAGGTTGGAGATGTGGTCGTTACCACGGTCGGCGCACATGGTGTAGCCGATGAGGTCGTTGGTGCCGATGGAGAAGAAGTCGGCCTCCTCGGCGAGCTTGTCGGCGATGAGGGAGGCGGCAGGAGTCTCCATCATGACGCCGACCTCGATGTTCTCGTCATACTTGAGACCCTCGGCCTCAAGCTCGTGCTTGCACTCCTCGACGAGCGCCTTGACGGCACGGACCTCCTCAACGCAGGTGACGAGCGGGATCATGATCTTGACGTCGCCGAAGGCACCGGCGCGCAGCAGGGCGCGGAGCTGGACCTTGTACTGGTCGACGTACTCAAGGCAGTAACGCACAGCGCGGAAGCCCATGAAGGGATTCTCCTCCGGCTCCATGGCGAGGTAAGGAATCGCCTTGTCGCCGCCCACGTCAAGCGTGCGGATGATGACCGGGGCGCCCTTCATGGCAGAGGCGACCTTGCGATAGGCCTGGAACTGCTCCTCCTCGGAAGGAAGCTCGGTGGCGTCCATGAACAGGAACTCGGAGCGGAACAGGCCGATGGCCTCGGCATCGTGCTCGAGCGCGTTGGGAACGTCGTTGGGGCTGCCGATATTGCAGGCGAGGATCTTCTTGATGCCGTCGGCGGTGACGGTCTCCTGGCCGCGGAAGGCCTCGAGGGCCGCCTTCTCCTCGGCGAACGCCTGGGCCTTGGCCTGGTAGTCGGCGAGGACGTCACCTTCGGGCTCGGCGATGACAACGCCCTTGGAGCCGTCGACGATGGCGGTCATGCCGTTGCGCAACGCGGAGCAGCTGTTGGCAACGGAGAGCACCGCGGGGATCTCCAGGGCGCGGGCGATGATGGCGGAGTGGGAGGTGCGGCCACCGGTCTCGGTGACGATGCCGGCGACGTGCTCCTTGTCGATGGTGGCCGTCATAGACGGAGTCAGGTCGTGCACGACCACGACGGTGTTCTCGGGGAGAACGGAGAGGTCGACGACCTCGACGCCGAGCAGCTCGGCGAGGATGCCGGTGCGGATGTCGGCGATGTCGGCGGCGCGCAGGCGGAACATCTCGTCGTCCATGGACAGGAACATGTTCTCGAACATGGTGCTAGCGTCGACGAGGGCCTGCTCGGCGCAGGCGCCGCCGTCGATGGCACCGTTGATGGCGTCGGTCATGCCGGGGTCCTGGGCAAGGATGATGTGGCCGGCCATGATCTCGGCCTCGTTCTCGCCCACCGCGACCTTCATGTGATCGGCCTGGGCCTGGGTCTTCTCACAGAAGACGGCCAGCGCGGCCTGGTAGCGCTCCTTCTCGGCGGCAGTGTCGGCGACCTCGTGGGGCTCGAAGGTGAGGTCGGGATCGACGGCGACCATAACCTTGCCGATACCGATGCCCTCCGAGGCGTTAACTCCCTGATACATTACGTTTCCTCTCTCCCGTTTCCCTCCCGTGCGCGAGGGAAACAAAAAGCAGGCGCCCACGAGTTCGCGGACACCTGCAATTACACCTATATGATTAGATGTCTGTCATCAAAGACAATGCTCGCGGGCGCGAACTACTCGCCGAGACCGCTCTTGATGAGCTCGATGGCGGCAGCGAGGGCCTCCTTCTCGTCAGCACCGTCGCACTTGACCTCGACCTCGGTGCCACAAGGGATGCCGGCAGCCATGAGGGCCATCGGGGACTTACCGTTGACCTCCTTGTCGGGGGCGACAACGGTGACATCGGAGGCGAACTTGCCCATGGTGGAGGCGAAGAGGCCGGCAGGACGCATGTGGAGACCCTGGGGGTTGACGAGGGTAGCCTTCTCAGAAACCATAACCTGACTCCTTTGAGTGATGCTCGCGCGGCATGACTATCCACGCGGCACAAAAACACGACTCGCTCATTGTATACCCTTTACGGAAGTTTGGGGAGTAGGTTTGGAATGAAACGATTTATCGTGAGGCGGAATGGTCGGGGCTTGACCTCAGAGCGCAAAATGCCCGGATGCCGTGACGGCATCCGGGCATTGGATGTAAGGGTGCGCCATGGGGGATTCGCGTCCGCCTACGGCGTCCGCAGCTCCGGGCGCTACGCGCCCTCGCACGCTCGCTGGAAAACGCTCACGCGTTTTCTCAGTCTCGCGACCCTAATGGGTTCGAATCCCCCGCACATACCCGATAAAAGCCCGGATGCCGTGATGGCATCCGGGCATTGGATGTAAGGGTGCGCCATGGGGGATTCGAACCCTCGACCATCGGATTAGAAGTCCGGTGCTCTATCCAGCTGAGCTAATGGCGCGTCATATGAACCGCATCGCGGCAGGGATGATTATAAACGAATGAGGCCTACTCGCGATACTTCGTGAGTGTTGGGGTGCTCATGAAGGTGAGTTCAGCAGCTCCAGGCGCAGTTGTCACCTCATAGGTGCATACGATTGACTCGCCTGCGCGCAAGTTGGGTCGAGAGGCATGAAAAACCTGCAGACCCTCATGCTCAGCCTCTACAAACTCTGCTCCATTCGACGCCTCAAGAGTCGAGATGGAACCCCCAGAAGGAGCATAGATGTACAGTTCGGGGTAAAGATTGTCTCGATCGAAGCCGTCTAAATAGCCCGAAATATAGTCCCCTGCGGTCTCGATAATATCGGACGTAGCGGTATTCGCAAAGGTCGTTTGCACGTGATATGTACGTGATCCATCGGCATTATCGCTCGAGGAGAGCACCTGATTGTCGATATCGATGTACCAGCCCATCTTCGAGCCAATCCACAACGAGAAATACGTGCCCACTGCAGGCTCTGAAGCATCGGTCAGCACTGAGCCCGAGCAATCGAGAGCGCTCAGTGCATCCTGCTCGGTCTCATCGGAGAGCCAGAACATGACAGAGCGATTGTCGACGCCCTTGGCCATAAGCTCTGCAAACTGCATGAGGGTACCGGAGTTGAGGCCCGAGAAAAACTTCTCGAATGCAAGGTCGGCAGCCTGGGCAAACAGCGCATCCGTTAGGTCGCCATTACCAGATGCGGAGGTCTCCTTAGACAGATAATTCCAGTACAGGTCGTGCTGGAGAACCTTTGTGGCATTCGAACCGTCGACAACCGTTCCGTCTTCAAGGGTGATGGAGCCCGCAATGGCAAGCAAATCTTGAACTACGGCAGGAGTCACGGAGATAACACCATCTAGCTGAACGCCGGTCTTCTCTTCATATGCAGCAGCCCAAATCGCCGCAACGCGCGGAAAATCGGGATCCATACCCGCATCGCGCGCAACGTCCATAAAACCACCGAACAATGCACGCTCGGCATCGGTGATGCCCATGGAGGCGGGAGTGGCCTCCTCCATAACGTCATACACCTTGGAAAACTCGTCGAGCTCGATCTTGCCGTCCTGAATGCGCAGGGTTCCCATTGATCCGGGAAAACCGCCCGAAGCACGCATCTCGGCGGAATTTTGAGCAACAATTAAGTACGTTCGATTACCTTCGGCTCCCAGAACGGGCGCAGCAAGCGGGGAGAAATCCGCAGCCCCCTGAACAAGCGCGTTAACTTCAGAAAGCTTTTGGCGAGCCGGACCCATAATCTCCTCCAGCTGCGGCAACGCGAACTGCGGAAGAGACTCGACGGTCTCAGCGCATTCCGCGAGTGACGGAGCGGCGTCCCCCACCGCCTCGAACAGCTGGGTTGCTGCTGCCACGTTAATTGTCTTATCAGATGAAATGAGTTCCGCAGGAGGATTCGCCTCGAGAGCATCGAGCACGGGCACAAGAGCATCGGTGGCGACCTTGTCCAAGGAGCCGACGAGCGTGCGGGCAGATGTAATATCTTGGCCATAGACCGGCATGAGAGAGACCGCCGTCCAAAGCGGAGAATCAAGGCCGTCAGTCATTTCTCTTGTAAGGTCGGCGAGGCTTTGAGCCGCTTGGGAGGCGGAAGAAAAATCTTGCGCCTTAACCGAATCGGTAATGGCAGAAATTGCGGACATCGCGCCCGAGGCCTTTGCTTTGAGATTCTTGGCAGAGAAAAACGCGGACACGCCCACACCGGATATTGCGACGATCAGAACAAGGATTGCACCCAACAGAACAAAAGTAGCCTTCTTGCGATCCTTGCGCCGAGGGCCCTGAGCATGAGAGGAAGAGGACAGACCATAGACCGGCTTATAAGAAGAATCATAAGCATCGTGGACGCTGCTGGGAACATAAGGATTCCGAGGCTGAAGTGGCTCCGGATGCCGCTCTTCTTCCGTCTTAAAATGACGGCCTCGTGATTGGTTATCCACATCAGACATGCTGGACTATCCTCCTCAATGTCAGTCGCATTCGACTCTGTATTTTAGCCGAAGCCTTAAGCTGCCATCCTGACCCCGCAAAACTCTACTAAACTAACCACAGTGAACCATCGCACTGCCAAGCACCGGAGTGACACATGCCAAATCAAACGCCCGACATTTCCATCGTGGTCCCTTGCTACAACGAAGAAGCCAGCCTCCCCTTGTTTTTAAACGAACTGGCCCAAGTTGTCCGTAGCATGAGAGCCGCCAAGCCACTGGAATTTGAAGTAGTGCTCGTGGACGATGGCTCGAGCGACAGTACTCTTGCCATCATGAAGGAGCAGGCAAACGTCTGCTGCAATGATTATTGTATTAGGCTCTGTCACAACAGTTAGTTGATATATATGCACTGAGCTGGGTACAAG
>NZ_CAUFLV010000013.1:0-53946 GCF_959026545.1 uncultured Collinsella sp. | reverse complement strand
GCCCATCACGCCCGGAACGCCCGCCGCCCCCACATGCCGCCACCGCAATGTGTCAGAACGGAAACGAATCGCTTTATCTCGGCACAGCGCTCGGTGCGAATTACAATGTCCTGTACGAAAACTTCGGCCGAAAGGACTCGGATATGTACCAGACTCGAAAGATCGGCGTGGTGGGCCAGGGCCATGTGGGCGCGCACGTTGCCAACAGTCTGCTGATGCAGGGAATCGCAGACGAGCTCTACCTGTGCGACATCAACGAGACAAAGGTGACCTCCGAAGTCCAGGACCTGCGCGACTCGCTCAGCTTCGTTCCCTACAACACCAAGATCGTCAACTGCGGAAACCGCTACGAAGAGCTCGCTTGCTGCGACATCGTCGTCAACGCCGCCGGCAAGGTCGCGCTTGCCGCAACCAATCGCGATGGCGAGCTGTTCTACACCACGGACGCCGCGCGCACCTTCGCCAACCGCATCGTCGACGCCGGGTTCGACGGCATCTTCGTAAGCATCTCCAACCCCTGCGACGTCGTGTGCACCGAGATCTGGCACCTGACCGGCTACGACCCCAAGAAGATCATCGGCTCGGGCTGTGGCTTGGACTCCGCGCGCCTGCGCACCGAGATCTCCAAGCAGATCGGCATCTCGCCCAAGTCCATCGATGCGTACATGGTCGGCGAGCACGGCTTTAGCCAGATCGGCGCATTCAAGGCCGCGACCGTCGCCGGCAAGAAGCTCAGCGAGCTCGAGGCGGAAAACCGCGAGAAGTACGCATTCGACCACATGAAGATCGAGGAACTCGCACGTAAGGGCGGCTACGTGACGTACGCGGGCAAGGGCTGCACCGAGTACGCCGTCGCCAACTCCGCCGCTCGCGTCTGCGCCGCCGTGCTGCACAACGAGCACGCCGTGCTCTCCGCCTCCACGCTCATGACCGGCCAATATGGCGAGGAGGGCATCTTCACCTCCCTGCCGTGCGTAATCGGCGCCGAAGGCGTCGAGGAGGTCTATACGCTCGATTTGTCCGAGCACGAGCTTGAGGGCTTCCACAAGAGCTGCCAGCACATCCGCGACAACATCGCCCAGCTCGATTGGTGGGACGAGGCCGCCTGGGACGCCAAATAGTCAATCGACTGCCGTCTGGTCGAGCGTAACGCGCTCCTACATATCGCGCTCCTACAGAGGCCGCGCGCGGAGAAAGCACTTCCGGCGCGGCCCGTTTATTGTCCCTGCGAACGCCCACAGAGGCCTCCGTCACTGAACAATTACCCCACAGCTGCCCCAGGATGCAATCGAATGACGGCACCTACCGCACGCTTGCTTCGTACTCGGCAATCGCCGCAAGAAACGCCTCGCCATAGGCGTCGGCCTTCTTCTCGCCTATGCCTGTGACCTCGAGCAGGTCCTCGCGCGTTGCGGGACGCTTGCGGCACAAACCGCGCAGCGTCGCGTCCGAGCAGATGATGTACGCCGGGACGTTGTGCTCATCCGCCAACTTGCGACGCAAGAATCTGAGCTCGTCGAACAGCTCGGCGTCATCACCCACGCGCGGGCGAGCATCCAACGCAGCCTCCTCACGCACCAAGTCGACCGCCCGGCGCGCCCGGCTTGCCGAGACGCTCTGGGAGGCGCGCTTCTTCACCGTAAAGGAGAAGCCACTCACACGCTGCGGATCAAGTGCCTCACCTGCGTGGGAGCCCAGGCCCACAACGGGGAGCCGACCCTGCGATTGCGCCAAGTAGCCGCGACCAACCAGCTGGTCCAGGACGTCCTTGATGCGCTTGATGGAGACCTCCGCAACAACACCGTATCCCGGCGCGTCGTCGAGGTGAAATTGGCGGATCTTCTCGGTGTTGGCACCGTGCAGAACCTCGGCTATAAGTGCCTTGCCAAACCGCCCGCCCGTCGCGGAGACCAGGCGCATGGCAGCGAGCGCGATGTCCGTGACGTCCTCCACTTCATAGCGCGTCAGGCAATTGGAGCAATTGCCGCAGCCGGCCTCGCTTGACGCGGCGCCCCCGATTGCCAAAGTCGCGCCGACCGGTACGGAGCTCCCTGCCGCCGCGCCTGCGCCGACCGAATCGGCACTCCCAGTTGCCACCCCCTTGACACCCAGCGCACCCTCGTCGCCAAAATAGCGCAGGATGTACTCGCGCAAGCAGCCAGTGGTCTGACAGTAGCCCTCCATCTGTGCCAACAAACGGTACCGGTTCTGCCGTGTGAACGCGCGCTCTTCCGCGCTGAGCGCGTCTTCAGGCACATCCCGCTCGATAAAGTAGCGCCTCAGGCCAAAATCGTGCCCGTTCCACAGCAGGTAGCATGCGGCCGGATCACCGTCGCGCCCCGCGCGACCGGCCTCCTGGTAATAGGCTTCGATGCTCTCGGGCACATTATGATGAATCACGTAACGCACGTTGGGCTTGTCGATTCCCATGCCAAAGGCGTTCGTGGCGACCATGAGCGGTGCGGCGTCGGCGATGAAGGCGGCCTGCTCCGCCGTGCGTTCGTCTGTGCTCATGCCTGCGTGGTAGCGCGCAACACGTATTCCCCGCGGCGCAAGCGTCCGGCCCAAGTCAAAGGCCAGTTCGTCCACCGCCTTGCGAGTGGCGCAGTACACAATGCCGCTTTCGTCGGCGTGCGATGCGGCATAATCGCGAATCCAAGCCGCCTTCGCCTTGTCGCCCATCTCCTGCACGTTGAACGAGAGGTTGGCTCGGTCAAAACCCGTCACCACCGTCTGCGGCGCGCGCAGCCCCAGCATCTGGACGATGTCGTCGCGCACGCGCTCCGTCGCCGTTGCCGTAAAGGCAGCCACCACGGGGCGCGCGGGCAGGGCGGCAATGAACTCTGCTATCTGCAGGTAGGATGGGCGGAAATCCTGACCCCACTGGGAAACGCAGTGGGCCTCGTCCACGGCGACGAGTGGGAGACCGATGCCTCCCGGAGCCGCGGCCGCCTGCGCAAACGCGAGGAAGCGCTCGTCGGTAAGGCGTTCGGGCGCCACGTACATGATCTGGTACCACCCCTCCGACGCGCGCTTGAGCACCGTGTTCTGCTGGGCAGGCGTGAGCGAGGAGTTGAGGTAGCTCGGGCGCGCGCCGACTTCTTTGAGCGCTCGCACCTGGTCCCCCATAAGTGAGACAAGCGGAGACACCACCAGCGTGAGGCCCTGCATCATGAGCGCTGGCGCCTGGTAGCAGATCGATTTTCCGGCGCCGGTGGGCATCACGCCCAGCGCATCGCGGCCGGCGAGAATGGCATCGACCATCCGCTCCTGACCCGGACGAAACGAGTCGTAGCCAAAATAGCGCTTGAGAATGTCCTTTGTTGCTTCCACGGACCCCCTATGCCTCCCGAACCGAATGCGCGGATTCGCCCGCATTGGACGAGACGGACTTAGGTTTGGTGCGCCGGGGCCTTCCACCAGGCCTGGGGTTGTTTGCGCGGTCGCGCACGCTCTCCACGTCCACCATCCAAAGATTCCCTTCTTTATGCCCGCGCAAAATGCCGCTTTTCAGCATACGTGAACTCAAGTTCCATATGTATGACGACAGCGTTTGAGGACGATTCGTCTGTGCTATGATGTATCCAAGCACGCGAGGCTCACCCTCTTTTAAGCAAGTGAATCGGGTGGAACGGAACATATGTCTCGCACCTAGACTCCGGGTCGCTTGCAGGGCGGCCCGGAGTCGTCTTTTGTGCGAGAGCAGAAATTAAGACTTGGCCACGATCACCAGGACGGTGACGAGGGCCAGAAGCAAAATAACCTCGGACACGACGACCACCCCCTTCCCATTGGATGAGGGCGATGGGCACACCTCGCGTACTCGATCTCCATTATAGCAACCGGCGCGTCGCGTGCTGCAAGGCCGCTGGCGATAGACGCGGCCCGCCCGTGATACAATCGCTCGACACACCCTGTACCAACACCTACCTGCAAAAGGAGCGCCCGTGGCGAACGCCGTCGACCAGCTCACCGACCGCGCGCTCGAGCTCGCGCGCCTCACCATCGTCCGCCGCATCATCACCGCGGCGGCCGTCACGGTGTCCGCCCTGATCCAAACCTTCCTCATCCAGGCCTTCGTTCAGCCCGCCGACCTCCTGCCCAGCGGCTTCACCGGCGTCGCGGTCCTCCTCGACCGCATCACCTCGCTCGGCGGCGTCCATATCGACACCTCGCTCGGTATGCTCGCGTTGAACATCCCCGTGGCACTCATGTGCTGGAGCGGCATCAGCAGGCGCTTCGTCATCTTCTCGATGACCCAAGTCGCCCTCTCCTCGCTGTTCCTCAACATCTTCGACTTCGCGCCTTTCCTGGGCGACAAGATCATGCTCATCATCTTCGGCGGCGTGGTCTCGGGGCTCTCCATCGCCATCGCCCTCAAGGCGGGCGCCTCCACCGGAGGAACCGACTTCATCGCGCTGTGGGTCTCGAACCACACGGGCAAGACCATCTGGGGAGTGATCTTCGCCTTCAACTGCCTCATCCTCGTGATCTTCGGTTGGATGTTCGGATGGGACAACGCCGCGTACTCAATCGTGTTCCAGTTCATATCCACCAAGACGATCGACAGCTTCTACCACCGTTACGACCGCGTGACCCTGCAGATCACCACCCGCCTGGCCGACGAGGTCATGACCGCCTACGTCAACCACTTCCAGCACGGCATCAGCTGCGCCGAGGTCATCGGCGGCTACAGCCGCGAGAAGATGTACCTGCTGCACACCGTTGTGTCCACATACGAGAGCCAGGACATCATCAAGCTCGTGTGCGACATCGACCCCGGCGCCGTGATCAACGTGTTCCATACGCTCGACTTCGTGGGCGGATGGTGGGGTGGCCATGTGGATGAGCCGTTGCCCACCGCGGTGCCCGACCCCGACAAACCCGCCCGCCTGCTCTCCAAGCAGGCCCGCAGGCACGAACCCGCCGGCCTGCAGCAGGACGACGGCAGGTAATCCCCGCACATCCCATATGGCGGCGCGCCGTCATATCGACCCACCGCCATGCCGAAGCTCCGTTATATCGAGCGCTTTTGCCTACAACACGAAGCGGTACCTGCTGCCCACGTAGTACTGGCGGCCGATGCACACGGGGTTGTCCTCGTCGTCGGCAAAGCAGACATTCAGGAAGAGCAGCGGGTCGCCCACCGAGATCGCCAACCTCGACGCCTGCTCCTGCGTGGCGCGAACCGCCTCGACGGTGCGTCTTGGTGTTTTAGTCGGCCGGTGTCCGGTAACTTCCGCAATTTTGTCGAACAGGGATACGCCCTCCAAATCGACGTTGAGAAGCTCTTGGCAACCTTCGTACGGCACGAAAACATTTTCTTCGAAAATCGGCTGCTCGTCGGCAGTGCGAATTCGCTGGACATACAGGAGTAGCGCCGACTCGTCGAGGCCAAAGAACTTCGCTTCCTCCAAGCGCACGGGGACGATGAGGCGATTGAGAACATGGGCACCAGGCTTCATGTTGCTGTCGCGACACACATCTGTAAAACTCCGCGCCGCCGTATATTGCAGAAGACGGCGATTAATGTGAGGCGTGCTCACGAAGGTGCCGCGACCCTGCTGCTTGACCAAATATCCCTCGGCACACAACTCCTCAACAGCACGGCGAACGGTGATACGGCTCACTCCATAACGCTCGGAAAGCTCCGGCTCGGAGGGAATCCGCTCCTTCGGAACGTAATCCCCCGCCTCGATCGCCCCTTTAATCTCTTCGAAAATCTGCTGGTACAGAGGTGCCGACTTGCTATTTGTCATGATTCCATCCAATTATGTGATGTATATAACGTCTTAAGTATAATCGCTTGCGCATCAGTTGAGCCCGCCTCAGCCGGCAATGGCATACACCTCGGTAAACGGTAAAAAGCCAATCGCCGTCCAGACCTTGACTACAGCTCGTCCATGATTGCGCCCAAAGTGTCAATCACTTTATCTGCCCGAGATTGATCGAGCACAACCCCGTCGCGGGGCCTCAATGCCAAGACACGTGCGCCAGAACGCACGCCCGACTCAATACCAGTAGGAGAGTCTTCGACGACTAAGCATTCGGAAGGCTCAACCCTCAAATAGCTCATCGCTCTCGCGTAGATTTCAGGATCAGGCTTGAAAGCATTGCACTCAAACCCACTTATCACATAGTCTACAATACCCCTGATTCCCGCAACGCTAATGACCTCCTCAATCATGTCTCGATATGATGAACTCGCAATAGCAGTCTTTATTCCGCGTTCGTGCAACTTTCGAAACGTGTCCCTCACCCCATCATTGAGAAGCTCGGAATACGGAATGGGGTGAGCATCGCAATAGGGGCCATATGCCTCACATAGACGTTCACGCAGCCCTAAATCGTTAGGGATGAGCACCTCCCAAGTTTCGGCAGTGCTAATACCAGTCAAATCGGGAAAAACATCGTATGTTATCCCGCACTCAGCTAAATATGCCTCACGACGCCTGCTGTAAAACCACTCTGTATCTACCAGCACACCGTCCATGTCAAACAGCACTGCCCTAATCATAGGAACCTCCCTGTAATAAAGGGCGGCCCCATAAGGAGCCGCCCCGCCGAGTCAAAATACAAATCGCAGACAGAACCTACGGCCTTCACCTAGTAGGTGAGCTTCCACATGTAGCGACGCATGGTCAGCGGGTGCTGACGGGCCTCGGCGATCTGGTTGCCGTACTCGCGCATAACGGCGAGGTGCAGCAGCGGGTTGAAGTAGGTGATGACGCTCGCCGGCACGGCGTCGGCCAGACCGTAGTCCTTGGAGTCGATCAGAGCGACCTTGGCGCCCATGCGCTCAAGGAAGGTGAGGGCGCGGGCGTCCATCGGACGGGTGGCACCATCGGACATGAAGAAGACGTAGGGCTTACCCTCGGTGGAAACCTCGAACGGGCCGTGGAAGTACTCGCCGGTGTTGTAGGCGGCGGCGTCGATCCACTGCATCTCGGTGAACAGGAAGGCGGCGTGAGAGTAGGCCATCTTCTCGGAGGCACCGGAAGCCATGAAGTAGATCATCTTGTCGTCCTTGAAGTCCTCGGCGAACTTCTTGGCAAGCTTCTTGCAGTGCTGAGCGGCGTTCTCGCAGAGCTCGAAGACGTTGGTGAGGCCGGTGATCATGTCGTCGTACTTGTCATAACCCTCGGTCTGCTGAAGGATCTCGAGAGCAAGAGCGATGGCGTAGCCAGGCTTCTCGGCCTTGGCGGCAAAGTTGGCATGGAAGCCGTGGACGATGACGTGGTCGGCATCGACGGTCAGAGCAGAGCCAGCCTTGTTGGTGAGGGAGACGACCGGGCAGTTGTGCTTCTTAGCGGTCTTGTTGGCCTCGACGGTCTCGGGCGTGGAGCCACCGAGGGAGCAGGTGATCACGAAGGTGTGCTCGTTGACCCAGGAAGGCGTGTCGTAGTTGAACTCGTTAGCGGTGAAGATCTGAACGTTCAGCTTGTCCGTGTTGTTGGCCAGGAAGTACTTGGCGGGGTACAGGTCGGACATGGAGGCACCGCAGCCGACGAAGGCGACGCTGTGGATCTCGTGGTTGGACAGGACGTCAGCGACGATCTGCTTAGGGAGGTTAAGGTCGATCTCGTACATAACATGCTTCCTTTCTATGCTGCCGCGACAAGACTCTCCTACGCGCCGTCGTGGCACCTATAAACAAATGGTTTTATGCAGTGGATTTAAACCGCCGTACGCTAAACAGACGTAATAGGTTCTTTCGGGAACGAAGGGGTCTGCTGGCTATAGAGCTTCACGCCCATTGCGAGCAACTCTCGGGTATCACTTTGTTCAGACTCATCCAAAAAGACGCTTTGGTCAATCTGCTTCGAACCGTCCTTATTAAAGGTGGCTCCATATTGGATCTCGTTAATCGCACCAGTAGCCTTACACACGTCGACAAGCGCCTTAGTAGTACCAAAGACCATCATGATATTCTCGTTGAGCTCGAGAATCTTTGGCATCTTCGTGATAGCTTTCTCAACGGTAAAGATATTCAGGCGAATCCCCGCGGGCTTTGCGAGCTTCAGGGCGGCAGACTTCATTTCGTCATTCGCCGCCGCATCGTCAACCAAAATGATACGCTGAGCGCTCAGGTGGTTCACCCAGGCTGCCAAAATCTGGCCGTGTACCAAACGATAGTCCAAACGCACAAGCTTGATCATAGGTCGTCCTCCTCTTCTTCCTGTGCCTTCTGAGCCAAAAGGGCCGCGACGTCTTGGATGCCGCCCTTGCTTTGCGAGATGATTTCGTCAATGCGCTCTCGAGAAAGAGGCCCGGTTGCCAACGACATCTCAAGCACTAGAGGAAAATTCATCCCAGAGATCACCGTGACAGAGGGACGCTGGGCAAGCACGGAAACCATCGAGTTATTCACGCTGCTACCCATCATATCGGTCAAAATATAAACTGCATCAGACGGCTCGAACGAGTCGATTAGCGCAATCGTGCGCTCGTCGATCCGATCCTTGTCATCCCTCTCCAGCGAAACCACGTGAACACGCGACACATCGCCAATAATCATTTCGAGCGTATCGCGGGCACCAGCCGCAAGGCCACCATGCGACGCAAGTATGAGTTGATTCATACGTACCTCCTATTCGTTACTGACATCATAGACGTTATATACAGATTGGTCTAGATTCAAGTTGAAATGTCCGTTTATCGCCGAATATCTACCGTTCACGGCAAGAACCCCAGGTCTGCACATCATACATCTCTTTAATTTATAATCGTATATGACGTCTGAGACGTGTTTGTTGATAAATCCTTGGAAAGGAGTCGGGATGGCACAGCCTCGCATTGAACTTGCCACCATGAACCACCACTACATGTTCTATGACCTTGATGACTTTTTTGCCAATGCACAAAAGCTCGGCTATCCCTGCGTCGAGCTATGGACATCTCCCCAGCACTTCTTTATGGATTATCGGCAGAACGATCCCATTGAGCGCCTAAGCCATCTCATCGATGAATACGGCATCCGCATCCACGGCATATGCCCGGAGCAATGCAACCCCAAACCACACAATATGGCGGCAAAAGACGCGAGCATCCAAGAACGCACACTTGCATATTTTACCCGTGCCGTCGATGTTGCAAAAAGCGTTGGCGCAACTCAGGTGCTCGTAACGAGTGGCTGGGCGTATTACAACGAGCCAGTTGAAACCGCACGCGAGCGTAGTGCGACCATGCTCAAACAGGTCGCGCGCTATGCAGGCGAGCAGGACATCAACCTCGCCATCGAAGCCTTGCGCGCGCCCGAGTCGCGCATCGCCAACACCGTTGCCGACCTCAATCTTCTACTATCCATGGTCGATGAGCCCGCATTGAAAGTCTGCCTCGATATCGGCGCCATGGTGAGCGCTGGCAACACTATTCAGGAGTATTTCGATACCTTTGGCCCCAAGATGATTCATGCCCACTATGTCGATACCGGCGAGCGTTCACTCCACCTTGCCCTTGGCGACGGAGAACGTGATATTGCGACTGACATCCTCACCTTTGAGCAGAACGGCTACCAAGGGGTGTTAAGCGTCGAGTGCACCGATTCCGCAACGCTCACCGATCCCATGGCAGCCGATGCGCGGTCAATGGCAACCTATCTTAGCGCCTACGAGAAGATCGAAGCCGCACGCGCATAACGCGCACCCCACCAAAAGACAGAAACCCTCCATCCCCCGTTTCTCATACAGCAGAAACGGGGGCTTCTTGTCTCTGACAATGCCAGCCACCGGTCATGCAGCGGAACCAAAAGACCCCACGCAAAGCACCCACTCATATGGTTCTCAGCAACCTCGAAAGGAAAAAGGCCGCCCGTGGCGGTAAGGATCCGGACTCTCATAACCCATCCGCACATTGACATCAACATGATGACCCTGCGGCACACGCACATTCGACACCTACGCCATCACAGCTTTCGCCACACCCGTCCACATTTCGATGAGCCATGGCTGCGAACGAATCGGCGAGCCACTACTTGCCCGCAACCACTGGCAACAGTCGGGGACCAGGTCCTGCCCAAGACCGACATACTTCAAAGATGTCTCACTCGAAGCACCAGACCCCGCTCGACACATTTCGTCAACATACGAAAAGGCGCAGACCCGTCAACGATCTGCGCCTAATAAGGGGGCTATATACGCAATTGCTATGCAAGAATTCCAAAGAAGCTTGCAGCCAAGCTAGCAGCAATGCCGCCCAGCAGCAACACCGTGAGGCTAACCTTCTTCTTGAGCAGCCAGTAGAAAGTCATAGTAATAGCCAAGGGAATCATTGCCGGGAAGATGCCGTTCAGCACGTCCTGAATTACCAAAGCTCCATCCTGGAACTGCAACGGGGTCGTAATACCAACCATCGTGGCAATCATCGCGCCCACAGTCATGAGGCCAACAATGCTCGCAACGTACATCACGCGCTCCATCATGCCGCCGCTCTGCAGCTGCTTTACGTAGTCGGCACCAAGTGTATAACCGAGTTTGCCGCCAAACCAAGTAATAAGGGCTTTAGGGATGCCGGAGATGAGGATCGCCAAAATAGGTCCAAGAATGGAGCCCTGCGCTGCCAGGGACGCGCCCAATCCGAAAGAGATAATGCGAAGCGTTCCCTCAAGCAATGAATCGCCAATGCCCGAAAGCGGACCCATAAGCGAAACCTTTAGGCTGTTCATCACCTCAGGGTTGAAGTGTTTGGGGTCGCGAGCGTACTCTTCCTCCATCGAGGCAACGAGACCAAGCACAAAGCTGTTCAGCTGTTGCGTGATGTTATACAAAGCGGTATGACGGTGATAGGCCTCCTTCTTTCGCTCGAGAATCTCCGGGTCGGACTCATCTGTGTAAATGCGGTCGAGCGTCGGCGCAATGGAATAGAGGAAGCCCAGGTTCATCTGGCCCTCATAGTTCCACGAAGATTGGATCGCCCAGGTGCGCCAGAAGAACTGCCAAAGGCGCTTCTTCTCGGAAACAGGTTGCGGCTCCAAGCTTTTCAGCTCGGTCGTGCTGGATGCCTGCTCAACAGTAATCTGCTCTGCCATTGAAATGACCTCCTTCTTTCTTAGTCGTCGTCCTCGAGCGGATCATAGTCGTCTGCGGCCTGGGTTGCGAACTGGCCGCCACCATCACGGAATTTGAGATCCACGAGCAGCAGGGCGAGCAACACAGCAAAGATCGCAACGGCGGTAACGTTAATGTTAAGGAAGGCCGCAGCAAAGAAGCCAACGAAGAAAAAGAGGGCCATCTTCTTGGTAAGCATGATATTAAGCAGCAGGGCCATGCCGAGAGCAGTAAGGACATTGCCGGCAAGGTTAAGTCCACTTGTGACCCATGCGGGAATCATATCCACAATAGACTGGACAAGATCGGTGCCGACATAGATCGCAAGGAAGATAGGCACGAAATACATCAGAGCATACAGGACATTACCCCAAATAATATGAAGGTGAAGCGCCTGCTTAAATTTGCCCTGATCGATAAGGGTGTCGGCCTTATGAGAAAATGCCGCGAGGACCATGCGCACCGCAAGACCAATCGCTTGGCCAAATGCGGCAACAGGGACTGCGATGGTCAACGCCGCCTCCGGACCCGCTCCGGTCAAGATGCAAAACGCCGTAGCAACGATAGATCCCATATTCATGTCGGGGATCATCGCGGCGCCCACATTAATCAAACCGATGCTCATAAGTTCGAGCGTCGCGCCAGCGGCCAAAGCCGTGGGGATGTCACCAAGCACGATGCCGACCATCGTGGCGCCAATAAGCGGGCGCTCAAGACTCAGGCGCCCCAGCATACGGGAGTCCATGATGCAAATGACACCCACGAGGCCAACGGCTATTGCTGCATAAAGCTGATTCATTACCGTCTCCTTTCCATCAATTCTTTATGGCGCTTCGAAGCGCCCTCACCGAAGCGCGCGAGTCCGGATCCCGCGGCAACATGTGACATAAGTCATCATATACGTCTTATACGTTGTATACGATTTAGTTACATCAGTCTTGGGTAGACGGTAGCTATTTCCATGTGAACGGTCTTCATCTATCAACATCCTCAAACTGTCCCTCGCCGCTGCGCCCGAACAAGAACTCTTCCGACAGCCTTGTGAAGATAACGGTTATGGCAGAAAAAGCGACTACAGAAGGCATGGCACCATAACAACCAAAGCATCGGATCGATAACATATTTTGGCATGCCGCACGAGACGGCAGCTGACACCTCCAGCAAGCAAAGAGCCCCAAGCGGACCACCGCTCCGGCATCAAACGCCCGCCCCGCTCCACGTCTCAAAGCGCGTCCAGCGCACCGACCGGGCCAAATACGTCGAGCCTATTGGGTAGCCAGCCAAAGGGGCCGTATGCCAAGCCGGGCCCAAGGGGTCGGGCGCCGAGCGTGCCCGCGAGAGTTAACTCTCGCGGCGACATTTCCGCCATGATGGCAAATACGCTCTTCGAGAGTTAA
This sequence comes from uncultured Collinsella sp., assembly GCF_959026545.1. NCBI lineage: Bacteria > Bacillati > Actinomycetota > Coriobacteriia > Coriobacteriales > Coriobacteriaceae > Collinsella > uncultured Collinsella sp. The sequence continues at coordinate 41,504 of NZ_CAUFLV010000013.1, read as the reverse complement.
CTTTCGCGGAAGCTATTTCGGCGCAAGAGCAAAAACGTGCCGCGAGAGTTAACTTTCGCGGCACTTTCGCGCGGAGCCGCCATGGGATGGGACATGCCGCGACCGGCACAGGCAGTTGCGAAACGCCGCCCGAGCGTTACCCGTCCAGGCCCTCACGCTCATAGGGGAAGACCTCGGCAAGATAGCCCTTGGCCGCAAGGGCGGCCTCAATGGCGTCCAGGGCCTCCTCCGTATCGGCAGAAATACGATGAAAATGATAGCCACTCGTCACCGTCATCAACGGTGTGCTCTTGCCCGTGCGGATGTCTTCGAGGTAGCGGGCTATGCCGCTACGGCTGCGTATGTCCAGATTGGCGGTGATTTTGCCGTATGCGCGATGATTTACCATAACGGTTTGAACGGTTCCGCCCAGGTCGACGACGGTCTGGAGCTCGTCCTCAAGTTGATCGATAGTGTGGTGAACCTTGATAAGACGCGTGGGAACCGAGAGCTCCGAGGCGCCCTCGCGCAGCACGTACCCGCGATTGGTCGCAACGATGTCGTGCCCATCGGCACGCAGCAGGGCGATGTCCTGCACGATCACCTGTCGGCTCACACCGGCGACGCTTGCGAGCGCCGTCCCGCTCACCGGGCGTTTTGCGCCACGCAAGGACTGCAAGATGGCATCCCTGCGCTCATGACCCATTAGCGGCATCGCCGCACCTCCCGTCTCGCACTCTCCGAACGAACCACATCCCACATCAAGATGAGCTAGAGCAGGCGCAGGTGCTTGAGCGAGAGATCCAGAATGGGCGCCGAATGGGTAAGCGCTCCCGACGAGATGATATCGACGCCCAGATCGGCGAGCTCACGGATATTGCTCGCGTCAACGTTGCCCGAGGCCTCGACCTTGGCGTGGCCATCAATGAGCGCAATGGCCTCGCGCATCTGCTCGCGATCCATATTGTCGAGCATGATGATGTCCGCACCAGCATCGAGTGCCTCTTGCACCATATTCAGGCTCTCGCACTCAACTTCCACCGTGCACACAAAGGGCGCATGGGCGCGAGCACCTGCCACGGCGGCAGCGATACCTCCCGCCGCATCGATATGGTTGTCCTTGAGCATGACCGCCTGTGAAAGGTTGTAGCGGTGATTGTGGCCACCGCCTGCCTCGACCGCCGCTTTTTCGAATATGCGAAGGCCAGGCGTGGTCTTGCGCGTGTCGGCAAGCAGGGTCTTGGTACCTTCGAGCTCCTTTGCCATGGTACGTGTATACGTTGCGATACCGCTCATGCGCTGCAGGAAGTTGAGAGCCACGCGCTCACCGGAGAGCAGCACGCGGGCGTCGCCGCGCACCGTCCCTAGCACCTGGCCGGGCTCGACCTCGTCGCCATCACTCACGCGCGCGTCGAACGTCGTGGCAGGGTCGAGCAGGGTAAAGGCACGCTCGAACACATCCAACCCCGCGATGACGCCCGCTGCCTTCGCAATGAGTTGAACCTCGGCCTCCCGCGGACCGGAGCAGACCGACTCGGTCGACAGATCGCCCGCGTTCATGTCCTCGCGCAGGGCAAAACGGATGATATCGTCGGCAACAAGGTTCATGGTGATTGGATTCACAAGAATTCCTTTCGTAAGCATGACGGTCGTGAGCATGACGGGCGCGCCGCACGCCAAGGGGCGCGCCGCAGATAGCGCACCTCAAGGCGCGCTCATCACGCGTGCACGAGCACGTCGATGTTGAGGTTTTGGCGCACCTGACCGGGCAACAGGCGATGTGCGCCGTCGAGCGCGGGCTCGCCCGCCTTCTCGACTTCCAGGCTCTCCCCCGTCGCCATCTTCCACGCCGCACGGCGCGCAAAAACGAGCGACTCAAGCAACGAATTGCTCGCAAGGCGGTTCCTGCCATGCACACCATTGCACGCCGCCTCGCCGGCAACATACAGATGCGGCATCGTGGTCGCCGAATCCCGATCGACCCAAACGCCACCCATGAAGTAGTGCTGCGTGGGCACCACAGGAATAGGCTCCTCGAGGATGTCGCGCCCCTCTTGCTGGCAGTGGGCTCGGATGTTGGCAAAGTGCGTGCGTACGATCTCGCGATCAACGGGATCAAAGCTCAGCCACTCGTACTCCGCGTCCTCATCGCGCATCTCGTCTTGAATGGCGCGCGCCACCACGTCCCTGGGCTGCAGCTCGTCGGTAAAGCGCTCGCCGGCTTGGTTGAGCAAAACCGCTCCCTCGCCACGGCAACTCTCTGAGATGAGGAACGTGCGACCGGGCTTTTCGGAATACAGGCCCGTGGGATGAATCTGAACGTAGTCCAAGTGTTCCTGACTGACCCCATATTCGTTCGCCAGGAAACACGCATCGCCGGTGAGCTGCGGGAAGTTTGTGGAGTGCTGGTACACGCCTCCGATGCCGCCCGTTGCGAGCAGCACATCACGCGCCCGAATCTCAAACGGCGCTCCCACGCCCTCGGGACGGACACCCCGCTCACTCTGTTCACCGCGCAGCTCTTCGACCGTCGCAGCCGAGGCATTCTCCGTTACCGGCACGGCGATCACGCCTGCGCACGTATGGTCATCAACGATGAGGTCGACGGCGGCAACGTGTTCGAGAACGGTCACATTGGGCAGCCGTTTGACCGCCGCGAGCAGAGACTCGGTAATCTCCTTGCCTGTCACATCCGCATGGAATGCGATTCGCGGACGCGAGTGCGCACCTTCGCGCGTGAACGCGAGCGAACCGTCCTCAGCCCGATCGAAATCCGTCCCCAACGCCACGAGGTCGTTGATGACCGAACGGGATGATCGAATCATGATGTCCACGCTCTCGCGCCGGTTCTCATAATGACCCGCGCGCATGGTGTCCTCAAAGAACGCGTCGTAATCCGCGGCCTCGGGCAATACGCAGATGCCCCCTTGGGCGAGCATGGAGTCGCATTCGTCAACCGCGCCCTTGGAAAGCATAACCACCCGCATATCGCTCGGCAAGTTGAGCGCGGCGTACAAACCCGCCACGCCACAGCCGGCGATTACCACATCGCATGTCATATCTTTGTATGCAGCCTCCATCGTGCCGCCCCTTTCGCCGCGCATGTGCCGTCGATTATCGAGCGGCGTACTCGAGCATACGGTCGAGCGTGAGCTGAGCGCGCTTTGCGGAGGCCCCATCCACGCCGATCTCCACGGCACCCGTGCCGAACTCCAAACAATGCAGGAGCTTCTCAAGCGTAATGCCGTCCATATCGCTGCACGTAGGCGGCGTAGACGTAACGTAAAACCTCTTCCCCTGGCCGGCGCATCGACGCTCGAGTTCGTACAGAACCCCTCGAACCGTCACGATAATGAACTCCTGCGCGTCGCTTTGCTCGGCAAACGAGATGATGCCCGCCGTCGAACCAATGTAGTCCGCCTCGTCCAACACGGCGGCGACGCACTCGGGATGAGCGAACACCAGGGCATTCGGATGCCCCGCCTTGAGCTCGCGCAGCTCGGCCAAGGAAATGGCCTCGTGCCGCGGACAGCACCCGTCATTCAAAATCACGTGCTTCTCGGGCACCTGTTCTGCCACGTAGCGCCCCAAGTTGCGGTCGGGAATGAACAGGATGTGGCGCTGGGGCAGCTCGTGCACGATCTTCACCGCGTTGGAGGAGGTCACGCACACATCGCTCCAGCTCTTGACCTCGATGGTGGAGTTGACGTAGCAAACCACCGCAAGATCGTCACCGTACTCCTCACGCGCCTTGTCGATCGTCGCACGCTGCACCATGTGGGCCATAGGGCAATCCGCTGCGGGCTCGGGCATCAACACGGTCTTATCGCGATTGAGGAGCTTCGCGCTCTCCCCCATGAATTCCACGCCGCACAGCACGATCGTCTGTTGAGGGAGTGATTTTGCGAGCTTTGCCAGGTAGAACGAATCGCCCACGTAGTCGGCCACCGCTTGGACCTCGGGTTCTACATAATAGTGGGCCAAAATCACCGCGTCGCGCTCCGCCTTGAGCGCCTCGATCCGCGCACGGGTCTCCGCCGTCACCGCAGCGGCGCGCTCAAGCGCAGTGGGTTCCATCGTCGTCTCTGTCATTGAGTCCTCCCGACGAATCAGCTTCCGTTGGGGGAAGTATCCCACTGCCCGCCTTTACTGACAAGACAGCTGACAAGACAGTTAAAAATGACGAGAAGTCGCCACGGTTCATAGTTAATAGGGGGCTCCCAAGGGAGGGAGCTGCTTGAGATATGCCCACATGCGCTGCTTTTGACGAGGCTCCGTGAGTGCCGCCTCGAAGCCGTTGAGCGCAAGCACGCGCCGTCCCAACACCGGAGCCACCAACCCGGGCTTGAGCATAGCCGTGTCAAAGTCCTCGATAATCGCAAGGGCGTCCGCGTACGCTTCGCGCATCGCATCCGCTGCGGCATCGTCGAGCAAGACGATCGCCTCGGGGTCAAGCGCCTCGAGCGCCTCGCGAAACAATTCAGCGGGCACGGCATCGCCCGGTACGGGGCCGTCGACAATGCCCGGCTCGCCCGTGCCGAACACCGTCGCAAGCGCACAGAAATCCTGCGGCTCCCATCCAATGGCCGAAAGCGCCGCACGGAGCGCCGTGCCGTCTGCGCCGCTCAAGAGGCTTTCGCCCGCCAATTCGTCGGCATTCAGCTCGCCTTTTACCAAAACGACAGGCGAGAAAGCATTCCCCGCAATCCGAACGCCACGCGCTTGGAGCGAGCCAAGTTCCTGCTCAACGGCAGCCGCCAGGGCCTCCTTGCGCTCGCCTGTTGTTACCGACATGTGCCCTCACCCTGTCCGCGTTGACCGTCGTCCTACATATTGTAAGAACATTCTACCGCTCGGTGTAACGCCAGCACGCTCTTGGGTATAACCACCTCGATTAGACCCACCCTCGTGGCGTTCGACGCTGCGAGACCACCCATACAGGAGGCTCTCATGGCCAATATCATCGAAGCGAATGCAAGCACATTCGACAACCTGCTCACCAACGAGCTCCCCGTCGTCATCGACTTCTGGGCCCCGTGGTGCGGCCCATGCCGTATGCTCTCCCCCGTGGTCGACGAGATCGCCAACGAGCTCGAGGGCAAGATCGTCGTCGCCAAGTGCAATGTCGATGAGAACCAGGACCTCGCCATGCGCTACGGCGTCATGTCCATCCCCACGGTCGTTATGCTCAAGGGCGGCACAGAGGCCATGCGCTCGGTTGGCGCCATCCCCAAGCCCAAGCTCAAGGCAGATATCGAGGCAAACCTCTAAACGCCTGCCACGTCGCGTCGCACTGCGGCGCGTCAACGCACCTTCCCTCTGCGACCGCGCCCGTCCCCCAGGCGCGGTCGTCTTTTTGCATGAGCCGCATCGTCCCATGTATCATCAACACCTCACGAGCCGACCCCAGTGGAACTTGTGCGGACGATACACATCCTTGATACACTATGAATCGTATGCCGCGCGGGCATGTTGCGCTCGCGTGCATGAGATAGCGCCGTCACCGACCAGATGGTGGTGTGCGCCAGGCTTGTTAGGGGATCCGCATGGAATCCATCACACCGGGAATGCAAGGGCCTGCCGTCGAAGACGTTCAAACGCGCCTCGCATCGCTGGGATATACCATTGATACCGCCGAGACGTCCGCCCAGGAGTACGGCACCACCACCGCAGAGGCGGTGCGTGCCTTCCGCTCCTCCGAAGGCATCGAGACGGGCGACGAGGTCGACGGCACCACATGGAGTGCGCTGGTCGACGCCTCGTACAAACTCGGTGACCGCACGCTCTACCTGCGCCTGCCCAATTTCCACGGCGCGGACGTGCAGGCACTGCAGCGGGCACTCAACACGTTGGGCTTTGCCTGCGGCGTCGACGATGGCTACTTTGGCCCGCACACCGAGGCGGCGCTGCAGCAGTTCCAGGAAAACGTCGGCCTCTTCGCCGATGGCATGGCGTTCCAAGACACGTTTGCCTACGTCAAGCGCCTTCACCATGTTTGGGAGGGTAAGCCCTCGATCGTCGACATCGATGCCGAGGCACGCATGGGCTTCGCACGTGCTGCAAATGTGCTTGAGAACTGCCGCATTGCCATTGGCGGCGAGGACGCGATCGCGCGCAACGTCGCCTCGCGCGTGTGGAATATCGCCTCGGCGACCACGGACGGCAGCGGTATCGTCCTGTACGACAGCGAGGCGCCGCACGACGTCGACCTCATCGTCGAGGTCGCTTCTGACGAGCTTCCCGAAGACGCAGAGCCCCGTGCGACCATTGCTCTCGCCGAATGCCAGAATCTCCCCCTTCGCATAAAGACCGCTCTGGCGGCGGCCAAAACCAAACCTGTGGTACTGCGAATCGAGCTCACGGGCATCACCGGTTACGGCATGTTCACCGCAAGCGATGCGCAAACCTTGGCGGTCCGCCTCCTCGACGGTTTGTGCGATGCATTGAGCGCCTAGGTACGCTACACTATGACGGTCGCGCGTTTGCGCGGTCGATGCATTGGGGTATCGTCCAGCGGCAGGACCCTGGTTTTTGGTACCAGTTACGGGGGTTCGAATCCCTCTACCCCAGCCATTGAATACAGCAGGCCGGAGCAGATAATTGCTCCGGCCTGTTTGCTTACGTGTTCAATGACGAACGCACAGTGGATTCTTCTTATCCTTTTCTACAAAAACTTCGAAGGCACCTGTTATTACGCTGATCGGTTTCCCGCATAGTACCCATCAAGGTCTTTGCTAAACCAACGCCCATTCATCACATTTTTCGCAACTAGGCTTTTTATCTCATCGCTTACCGTTGTATCCAACTCCATGCGCTCGATGATATCGCCATAGGTAGTAGTCTTATCAAGGCTCTTCACCACTGCACCTTCTGCATCCGCGTCAAAGCACAGGGATTCATGGCAATCGCTGCTCCAAGCCACCCACTCTTCGAGCTCCTCGGAATTCGGGTCTCCCGTCTTCAAATAGTTTGCGATGTAGCTCCTGAATACTTCCGCCATTGCCTGGTAGCTCTCACTTTCGAACACGCCTGGGAGCATCGAGGTATAGGAATTAGTCGAGGACAGCATGGGAATAAAGATGCCATGGAACGCGCCGTAACCGCTGAGCTCATCCTTCATCTTTGACGCATCATCGCCATAGTTCACCTCGCATACGTATATCGGCTGCCCACATCCACTCATCATCGTGTTTGCGCTTTCTTGCGCGTTGAAGATGCGATACATCTCGTTCCCATATGTGCAAGAGAAGTTCTTTGCCGCAGTCAGTTCGTCATCTGAGAGCCCTGCCGCTTCTTCACCCTGCCACCACGAATCTCCATTGGAGAATAGTCCGAACTCCGAAGAACCCGTCAACATAATCACGGGCACATCGTTGTACAACGCTCCATCAAATCCTCCCCTTGGAAGGGCCACACCATCTTCGTACAAATGAGGGAACACGCTCATCCGGATACTGGCATTCGCCATGAGAAGTGCCAGACGCTCCGCTTCCAGCCCGCGCACGTATGCTTCGACCTCATTGTCATTCGCAAGAAGCCACGCCACCGCCTCTTCCGATGTGTCGGCGATTCCATCCTCAAGCGCAAGAGGCGCCAATGCCCGGGCCACTCGCACAGAGGCGGCAGACTCATCACATGTCGTCATACCGCCGCTAAAGACGATCGCACGTTTAAAAGCTCCTTCAAACAAAGGGCTGATAAGCATCGCCATAACGTCTCGGCCTCCCGCCGAGAAACCCGCTATCGTAATATTCTCTGGGTCGCCACCGAACACGGAGATGTTCTCCGCAACCCAATCAAGAGCCATTTTAATATCGAGCAGCGCATAGTTACCCGTAGCGTCATCGTCGCTCTGTAGCGCCGGAAGACAATTGAATCCAAAGAGACCCAGTCGATAGTTTAAGGAGACATACACACAGTCGAGCGTACTCACCAGCTCGTTTCCAATAAGCTCCCGAGCATCACCAGTCTGATTGTTGCCACCATGAATATAAACAAGAACCGGTTTTCCACCCTCACCGTCACGAGCTGTCACGGTCAGGTTAAGGCAGTCTTCAGAGCCAATAACCTTTCCGCCGGAATACTGGAGCGACCTCTCGCCCATTTTGCTGCAGTCAAGCTCGTCCGTCCACGCAGCACGGGTTTTTGGAGTACTCCAACGCAAGTCACCAATCGGTACCTCGCCATACGGAATTCCGTACCACGAGAACACTCCATCAGCAACTTCAGACCCCTTGACCGAACCTGCGCTCACCGTGGCGCGCGCACCATCAAACTTCACACCACTTGCCTCAGAAGACAACCCGCCTTTGGTAATATCGTCACCCGTGCACGCCGAAAGGCCTGCAGAAGTCGCCGCCGCAGCCACCATCGCACACAACCCCCCTACGACTTACGTTCTTGCCCATTAAGGTAGTACCTCCCATGGCACCGATCCGGCACCGTTTCCGTTTTCGCTTATTTGGCTTGATCCCCTAATAAAAAGGCGGCCAGTGGTATCTCGTAGGCCGCCAAATCAAAGTCATATATACGATATCGCTCGTCTTAATCCCCAAGGGCCTTCTTGACCTGGGCGATGACGGCCTCGCCGTTCATCATGCCGTAGGCCATCATGTCGATCGCCTCGACCTTCTTGTCGGGCAGTAGGCCCTGGACACGCGCCAGCTCAAAGCGGACCTGCGGACCAAGCAGAACGATATCGGCGTCCTTGCCGTACGTGTCGGCCTCCGCAATGGGGTGAGCGGCGATCGTCGCCTCATAGCCGGAGGCGTCGGCAGCCTCCTGCATCTTGGTCACGAGCAAGCTCGTGGACATACCTGCAGCGCAGAACAGAACGATGTTACGCATGGTGGTTTCCTCTCTGGCAATACGGGGCACGGGCATTCCGCGCCCCGCGCATGTGATACGAGTTCGGTCAGTACGCCGGACTCGAACCGAACAATCGCTTTAGGCAGCGAGCTTCTCCTGTGCGTTCTCGGCATCAAGGAGGGTCTTGTCGTAGGCCTTGATGAAGGGCAGGCATACAACGACGTCAACCGCGAGCAGCACGAAGTACAAAACGATGGTCTTGGGATCCATGGTGGCGAGGAAGGCCTGCAGCGGAGCGGGAACCGTGAACGGCAGCGTAATGTAGAAGCGACCCAGGATACCGGCTTCCGCCAGCAGATAGTAGCTGGAGAAGTTGATAATCGAGCAGATAAGCAGCGGAACGTACGTGAAGACGTTCAGCACCGTAGGCATGCCGAAGATCGTAGGCTCGTTGATGTTAAACACGCAGGGCACGGCAGCGACCTTGGCGACGCTCTTGAGCTGAGAGCTCTTGCAGAAGAACAGAATGACGAGCAGGATGGCGAAGTAGGTGATCCAGTTGCCGAACACGCCGTTAACCGCACCAGAGAAGATGTAGGGCAGGGGCTGATTCGCCTGATAGGCCTCAAGGTTGGCGGCGAGGGCTGCCGTGGTGATGGGGCTCGTGACAACGCTGACCATATTGCCACCGTGGATGCCGAAGAACCAGAAGGTGGTCGTGATGACGTTGATGAGCAGAACGGAGGGAAGGCTGCCGGTAGCGGAGAGCAGCGGCTGGAAGATGGTGTAGACCAGCGAGGTAATACCCGCGCCAGTGACCATGGTGCACAGGACATTGAGGAGCGTGAAGCCAACGACGCTGAAGGTCATGGGGATCAGCACGTTGAACGGGGCAGCAACGTTGGGCGGAACGGATGCGGGCAGCTTGATGCTGATGTTGTGCTTGATGCACTGGTGGTTGATCTCAACAACCAGCAAACCGATCATCATGGCGCCGAACATATAGGAAGCACCGAGCTTTGCGATGGATATGGAGACCGTCTCGAGGTCGACGGCGTCACTTACGCACAAGAACACCAGCAGGGCGCACAACATATTATTGACGCCATCCATTTTGTAGGTCTGCGCGAGCTGATACGCAACACCGCACACAACGAACACCGAGATAATGCCGATCGTCATGTGATAGGGAATCATGAGAACCGACGCATTCGCCGCAGCCCATGCCTGCCAGGCAAGCAGGAAGTCGGCGAAGATGTTGCCGCCCGTGAGCCCAACCGGCGCAGGAGGAACGGCGAGCAGGCAGGCGAAACCGCCGATGATGGTAATGGGGATCATGACGGTCATGCCGTCGCGGATGGCAGCCAGATACTTCTGCTGCGAGATCTTCATGCCAACGGGCACGATGGTGCGTTCCATAACTGCCTGGAACTTATCCATGATGGACTGCTTTGGTGCAGTGGCCTCACTCATGGTGGACCTTCCTTCCTCTCGTTACTGCAAACGATGTGGGCGCACGGCCAGTACGTGAGTCGAATGTATCCGAATTTGAATATCCATTCAATACTTTTACCGTTTACCGGAATTTTCATTCGATAAACGGTAAATGGCCATTCATGTAGTACGATGTCCTCATCATACAGGTTTCAATGGAAAGAAGCTGGTAACTATGTATATCGGATTCGATAAAGTAGATATCACCCCTCAGCGTCCATGTTATATGGCGGGATACAACCGTCCAGGAATGAATGAATCGGTTCTTGATTCCATTCAGATTAATTCACTGTGTCTCTCCATCGATAACGAGACCCTCGTTCTCGTCGTCCTTGACTCCATCATGCTCGACCCCGTGTTCTGCAACCGGGTGAAGGCGGGAATCACCTCACGCACGGGCGTCCACCCCTCACACATCACCGTGGCGTGCATTCACACGCACTCCGCCCCGGCGTATTTCAAACTCGCCTTTGAGGATACCCATGTCGAGCCCGAACTCACCGCAGACGCTGAGCGCCGCATGATCGAGAGCGCCTGCCGGGCACACGCCAACATGCAGCCCGCCACCTGCACCTTCGAGAAGATGCTCGTCGACGGCCTCTACGGCAACCGCAACGTCCGGGGAGGTGTCGAGGACAAGCACTGCTACCTCATCACCTTCCAAGGTGATGACGGCACGCCCCTCGGAGCGCTCTTCAACGTCTCGGCGCACCCCACCATCCTCAACGGGAGCAGCACTGCGCTTTCCGCCGACCTCATCGGCCAAGTCCGTTTGAGGCTCGAGGATGCCCTTGGTTGCCAGGTGTTGTGCACCAACGGAACGTGCGGGGATGTGTCAACGCGCTTTTACCGCAAGTCATCGGGCATAGATGAGCTCAACGAGACCGCCGATGCCCTCTTTGAGCAGGTCATGGTCAAGAAGACACCCGTCGAACTACACATGTGGATGCCCCGATGCGGAAGTGTCAGCCGACCCACCACCTATGATGCCCGCACCGATCGCGACTGGGAAGAAATGACCGCTCGCATTCAAGAAGACCTGGCCTCACCCGAGCCCCAAGCCATGTCCGCGTTCCTGATGGACCATCAACAGCGCAAGCTCGAGATGAGCCCCGTGTCACTCGAACTCACGAGCCAGTTCTACTCATTCGGCACCCTCATCGTCGTCACCATGCCGGGCGACGTGTGCAGCGAACTCGGCCGCCGTATCAAAGCGGCATTCCCCGAGCACGAGGTCATCATCATCGGCTACGCCAACACGTACTGCAACTACCTCGTCCCCGATTGCGACTACGGCAAGTACTTCGAGACGTTCAACTCCCGCACCGCGCGCGGCGAGGCGGACGCCTTCGTGCAGTCGGTAATTGGTAGTATTGAGTCCATGATTGCTGAATAGCCATTCGGTATGACTGGAGGACTCACTATGAACCCATTCGAGCAGATGCAGATTAAACAGGGTGCGTTCACCGCAACGGATCAACAGGTGTACGAGGCGTTCATCAATAACGTCGACGCCGTCCTGCGCGCTTCGGCGACCTCCCTTGCCGAGGGCTTCGGCATCTCCCAGCCGGCCATCACGCGCTTTTGCCAAAAGCTCGGATACCGGGGGTTCTCCGATTTCAAGTCCGCTGTGTACCAGCACCATAAGTCAGCCGGCGAGAGCAGCTCGCCGTCTACGGCAATCGAATGGTACTGCAAGCTCCTCCAGCTCATACCCGCCGCCATGGAAGACGCCGACATGAGCCTGCTCGTCGAGCGCCTCACGACATCGCGGCGCATCGTCACCACCGGCTTCCACAAGAGCGCCCTGTCCGCCCAGCTTCTGAACCTCAACCTTCTCAAGCTCGGCATCATCTCGAGTTTTGCGCCCTATGACCAGCTTTCCGTCGAACAGGGCATCGCCGATGAGGACACCTTGGTCATCTTCTCTGTGGGCAGCAGGGTTTACAAAGATATTCTCGATGCCTTAGCCGATAACCCCGACGAGCGGAGACCGCATATCGTCCTCATCACCATGAGTCGGAAGAACCAGCTCAACGCGAAGGTCGACCAGGTCGTCTGGCTCCCCAATTATCAGAACCAGAACTACAGCCAATACCTCGAGACACAAGTCTCGTTCATGGTGTTCATCGACCTGCTCACCAGCGCCCTCGCGCAACGCACCTCCCAACAGTCTTAACACCGCGATTGAGTAGAAAGGACCCCTCATGATCGCCATCAACTGCACCATGTACCACGACAAACTCAAAGAGTACGTCGCCGCCGTGGAAGACCCCACGTGCACGTTCGTCAGCGAGACTCCCATGGAGATGCTCTTCGAGACGACCGACGACGAGCGCGCACTCACCGTCGTCAAGGCGGCTCTTAAGGCGACCCCCGAGTTCAAAGCCGTCTATTTCCAGATCCACGCTAAATAGCACCCAGCCCAACGAACAGGAGTATCCATGAGTCCCGAAGTCGAACAGGCAAGTTTCCAGATCATCGCCTCTGTTGGCGCCGCACGCTCCAACTACGTTGAGGCCATCCACCGCGCCAAGGAAGGCGATTTCGATGGTGCCGAGCAGTTGATTGCCGAGGGCCAGCAGCTCTTCACCGCCGGTCACGACGCCCACTTCTCCCTCATCCAGAAGGAGGCCGCCGGCGAGCAGTCCGAATTCGCCCTGATCCTCATGCACGCCGAAGATCAGCTCATGAGCGCCGAGGCCTTTGGCATCCTCGCCAAGGAGTTTATCTCCGTATACCAGGCTATAGCCGAGAAATAGGACCCATGAGCATCGCCGCAACACTGGCCTCTCAGTGCCTTGTCATGTTCGCCGTCATGGGGCTCGGCTGCCTGCTGGTGAAGCTTGGCATGCTTAGCCCCACCACCACGCGCGAACTCGGCTCATTGCTTCTCAATGTCGTGTTCCCCGTTGTGATCGTCCGCTCGTTTTGGGGCATGTACACACCCGAGCGCCTTGAAAACCTCGTGTTCACCATGGTGCTTTCCGCCCTCGCACTCGGACTGGCAATGCTCATCGCGCGGCTGGTGTTCCCCCGCGACGGCGTTCTTGAGTTCGCCGCTGCGTTTTCCAACGCCGGGTTCATTGGGATTCCCCTCGTTCAAGCAGCATTTGGAGCCGAGGCAGTGTTCTTCATCGCGCCTTTCATCGCAGCCCTCAATGTCTTGCAGTGGACATACGGGCGGTGGCGCATCTCCGGCTCCACTGAGAGCATCAGCATGCGTTCCGTCCTGAGCAGCCCCATGCTCATCGCACTCATCCTCGGGACCGTGCTGTTCTTGGTTCGCATGCCCATTCCCCCCATTGCCCAAACCCTCATGGGGACTATCGCCAACCTCAACTCTCCGCTCGCGATGCTGATTCTTGGCTCGTATCTGGCCAATGCAGACCTGCGCACCCTACTCACCACGCCCAAAGCCTATCAGGCAAGCGTGGCGCGCCTCGTGCTCATCCCCTTGGTATCCATTGCCCTCTTTGCCGTCATCCCCGGGGCGCGCGAGGTCAAACTTGCAATCCTCATCGCGGCCGCAGCGCCCGTAGGCTCCAACGTCTCCGTCTTTTGCCAACAGCTCGGACAGGACACCAATAAGCCCAGCATCACGGTCTGTCTTTCTACCCTGCTCTCTCTGGTAACGCTGCCCCTCATCAGTGCGCTGGCGACCGCCGTTCTTTAATCCACACGTCCCCTGCTTGGAGGCCCCATGCGATTCGTTGTAAATGGAGATGACCTTGGCTACACCAAGGCGAATACGCTTGGCATCATCGAGGCATACGAGCGTGGCATCCTCCGCTCAACCACCGCGCTCATGAACGCCAAGGACATCGACTTCGCACGGCAAGCGGTGGAAGGCCTGGACGGCCTGGGCATCGGCGTTCACCTCACGCTCACCCTGGGCAGCCCCCTCACCGCTGGACGCAGCATCACGGCCCCTGGCGGTACGTTCTATGGACGCAAGGAGCTCTACAGCCGCGTGGATGACCTCGACGCCGAAGACGTCCGACGTGAGTTCAAGGCCCAGATCGAGTCCTTCTGCGATGTCTTTGGACATGCGCCCACGCATATCGACTCACACCATGGCGTGCACGATATGTCTCCCGCCATCCTCGATGTCACGCGCGGCCTTGCGCGCGAGTACGGCCTCGAAATGCGCCGGTACGGGCGCTTTGCGTATGTGAGCGGATTCTTTGGGCCAACCGCCACAGCCGAGACGCTGATATCGATCATGCAGGAACATCTCGACGAGGATATCGAGCTCATGTGCCATCCCGGCTACTGCGACCTCGACCTCTACCGGGCAAGCTCGTACAACCTGGATCGCGTGTGTGAGCTCGATGCCCTATGCGATCCGGCAGTGATTGCATTTGCAGAAGAACACAGCATCGAGCTCACACACTACTAGCGCCTCAATCGCGGCGGCGCTACATGGACGCGCGAACGCACAGGCGCGCGGATATGCGGCGCACACGCGCCTCGTCCGCGGGGGGCGCAAAGCCAACCGCGTCCCCCAAAAGCTCGAGGCAGTGCCCTGCCATCTCCTCCATGGGAATCGAGACGCACGTCAAAGGCGGACACGTATGCTCGGCGTATTCCACGGCACCATTGCCCACGGAGATGACTCCCATATCGTTGGGGACGCGAATGCCGAGCTCCCAGCACCGGTGCAGCACGCCCATGGCGACCGCATCGCTGGGAGCGAACAGGCACGACACCGCACCTGGCGCGATACCCGCAAGCGCTTTATAGCCGCCTTGTGCGGAGTTCTCGTCAACTGCCATGTCGATCACCTCATGGCCCGCATCTCGCAGGCCTGCGCAAAACGCCTCTTCGCGTATGAGCATGCCCTCAAAGGCTGCAGGTGCTCGCAGGCAAGCCACGGGACGACGACCGCCATCGCCCCGACCGCCCAACCACGCAGCGGCTCTCTTCGCCGCCATCGCCCCAACTTCCGCATCGTCAACCACAACCGAGGCGTAGCCCTCAAGTTCGCGGTTGTAGAGGACCATAGGTGCCAAGGGCTTCATCTCTGCCAGGAACGCAAGGTCGTCGGGCGACGCGTTCGCGATGATGGCGGCGTCGAACGTCGGCGCACCGCACAGGGCACCAACGCGAGACAGCTCTCCGTTGCGGTACGTCTCGACACCAACATCGAGTTCTACACCACATTGCTCGAGCTTCGCATGAAGCCCCTTAAGGAAGCGGGCAAGCATGATCTCGCGGAAGTCATCCGCCCAAAAAACTGTGAGCTGGCGGCGCTCCTTGCCGCCCCGGAGCTTGCGGGCCGCAACACTTGGGCGATACCCAACCTCACGCATCGCATCCAGCACGCGCTCTTGCGTGACCTGTGAAATGTTGCGCTGTTTGGCGCGGCCGTTTGCGACGATGGAGACCGTCGAGAGCGAGACCCCCGCCAATGCGGCGACGTCTTTTATCGTGGCCATTCCCATTCCCCCATATGCACGGCACGTGCGGGCTCGACACCGCGCATGCAGACGATTTTGCTTAAAAAATCCTAGCACAACCGCTTGACACTGATAGGTACAACGTTCTACTATCCTCGTAGGGTACAACGTTGTACTTACGTGGTACCGGCACATTCACGGGAGGCCGGCCAGTACTCCCATCCTCCTTTGGCCCGCAATGCGAAAGGACGCCAAACATGAGAACTATCCGCATCGGCTCGGGCGCGGGATACGGTGGCGACCGTATCGAACCCGCCATCGACCTCATCCGCCGCGGTGACCTCGACTACATCATCTTCGAGTGCCTCGCGGAGCGCACAGTCTCCATCGCCCAGACCAGGCGCCGCCAAAATCCCGAGCTTGGCTACAATGACCTGTTCGATTACCGCTTCACGCGCATCCTCGACGCCCTCGTCGACTTGCGCGCCGAAACCAAGCGAGCCCCGCGCATCGTGACGAACATGGGTGCGGCGAACCCCACGGCCGCGGCGAAACGCTGCCTCGCTATGGCACGCGAGCGCGACCTCACCGGCCTCAAAATCGTATGCGTCACCGGCGACGACAAGACCGATGAGCTCGACCACTACCTGGGCATGACCACCATTGAGACGGGCGCGCCGCTGTCCGACATCGACGGCGAGGTCCTGTCCGCCAACGGTTACATCGGCTGCGCTGGTATTGTCGAGGCGCTCGACCGTGGCGCCGACATTGTCATCACCGGACGCGTGGCGGACCCCTCGCTCGCGCTCGGCCCCCTGGTGCACGAATTCGGCTGGAGCATGGACGACTACACTCGTCTTGGGCGGGGCACATGGGTCGGTCACCTGCTCGAATGCGCCGGTCAGGTCTGCGGCGGGTACTTCGCCGATCCCGGCCACAAGGAAGTGCCCGACCTGTGGAACCTCGGCTTCCCCATCATCGAGGTCGATGAGGAGGGCAACGGCGTGATCACAAAGCTGCCCGGCACGGGTGGCCTCGTCAGCGTCGCGACGGTCCAAGAGCAGACCCTCTACGAGATCCAGAACCCCCACACCTACTTCACGCCCGATGTCGTGGCAGACTTCTCCCAGGTCCGCATCGAGCAAGAGGCCGAGAACCGCGTCAAGATCCACGGGGCAGACGGAGCCGCACCCAACGGCTTCTTCAAGACGAGCGTTGGCTACCACGATTGCTTCATCGGCGAGGGGCAGATCAGCTACGGCGGCGAGAACGCGCTCGCCAAGGCGGAGCTCGCACGTGATGTACTCGAGCACCGCTTTGAGATCATCGGGCTTGAAGCCGAGGAAGTCCGCTTCGATTACATCGGGTTCAACTCCCTGTATGGCGATGCAATCTCCCATGCCATCCGCGAGACGTCCGGCCCTGGAGTCGGCGCCCCCATTGAGATCCGCCTCCGCGTTGCAGCTCGCACCAAGACTGCCGAGATGGCACATGAGGTTGGTCGCGAGGTCGAGGCGCTCTACACCAACGGCCCCGCCGGTGGCGGCGGTGCCACAGCCAGCGTACGTGACATCATCTCCATCGCGAGCATTCTCATTCCGTCTTCGGACTTCACCATCGGCGTCGAGCTTCTGGAGGCATAGACGATGAAACTCAAGGAAATCGCCCACTCCCGCACGGGCGACAAGGGCAATGTCTCGGTCATATCGGTCATCGCCTACGACCCAGCGGACTATGCGCTCCTCGAGGAGAAGATCACCGCCGAGCGTGTCGCCTCTTGGTTTGGAGAGCTCGTGCACGGAGAGGTAACCCGTTACGAGATCCCAAGCATCGCAGCGCTGAATTTCGAGCTCAAAGCAGCTCTTGGTGGCGGCGTGACCCGCTCGCTCGCCCTCGACATGCATGGAAAGTCCCTAGGGAGCGCCCTGCTCGAGATGGAGGTCTAACTATGAAGGTTCAAGATATCGAGCGCATCGTGGTTGCCGGCGCGGGAACGATGGGCTATTCCATGGCGCAGATCTTCGCGCGCTACGGCTACCAGGTCACCATCTACGACCTCGCTCAAGCGGCACTCGATAACGCCGCGACGCGCATCGCGCAGGGCACGGACAACCTCGTTGCGGATGGCGATATCACCCGCGACGAAGGCGATGAGCTGCTGGAACGTATCGCATATACCTGCGAGAAAGATAGCTTTGGCACCTGCGACCTCATGGTCGAGAGCATCGTGGAGCGCCTCGATGTGAAGACGTCCTTCTACCGGGAAATCTCCGAACTCGCTCGTCCCGACGCGATTCTCGCCACCAACACCTCGGGCCTCTCCATCAACGAGCTCGCGGCGGCGGTGAAACTGCCCCAGCGGTTTATCGGCATGCACTGGTTCAACCCCTCCCATATCATCCCGCTTATCGAAATCGTCCGCGGCGACGAGACTTCCAATGAGACCGCCGATATCGTGCGCGATCTGGCGCACGCGATTGGCAAGAAGCCCGTCGTGGTGCAGAAGGACGTGCCCGGCTTCGTGGCGAACCGCATTCAATTCGCGGTGCTGCGCGAGGCCCTGCACCTTGTGGAGACCGGCGTGGTCGATGCGCAGGGCGTCGATGACATCATGCGCTATGGCCTCGGTCTGCGCTATGCGTGCCTGGGACCGCTGCAGATCGCCGACTTCGGCGGGCTCGACACCTTCCACCACATCGCGTCGTACCTCAATGCGGACCTTTGCAATGCCGCAGAGCCCTCTCCCCTTCTCGCCCAGTTGTTCGACGAAGGAGCCTACGGCGTGAAGACCCAGCGCGGGTTCTATGACTACACTCAGGGTCGCGACGTTGAGGCCACGCGCGAGCGCGACGAGGCGTACCTCGCCGTGGCGAAGGCCCTCGGAGAACTGTAGCCTCTCCGCGCTGCACCCCCGCTCAGAGCCCCTGCACATCGACCTCCGCGTACACGGTGCAAGCGCTTCGCGCTTTCAAGGCTCCGTCCCGCCGCCGCGCGCAACCCCTCCAAGGTGCGACGTCGCAGACCCCCACAACAACCCCGTCCCCTCCTATACGTCCCGGCACCATCCCCCAAGGTACCGGGACGTTGCGCTATGATGGCTGCACAATCAACCGAGAGGAAGGCCCGCCCATGGCATTCACCCACGTGATCTTCGACCTGGATGGCACGCTGCTCAACACGCTCGATGACCTCACCGCAGCGGGCAACCATATGTGCGAGCTGCACGGCTGGCCCACCTTCACCGCTGACGAGTTCCGATTCAAAGTGGGCAACGGACAGCCCAAACTCATCGAGCGGCTCATACCCGCCGAGTTCGCGGGGGACGGACGCATCTTTGAACAGGCGCTCTCCGAGTTCCGCACGTACTACAGTGCCCACAAGCAGGACCGCACGGCCCCCTACAGCGGCATTATGGAGATGCTCGACGCCCTCTTGGATGCCGGCGTGACGCTCGGCGTCCTCTCAAACAAGGACCATGCCGCCACCACTCCGCTCGTTGCCCAGTACTTTGGAGACCGCTTCGCCGTCGCGCAGGGGCGCGTGGATGCGTTCCCGCCCAAGCCTGCCGCCCCCATCACGCTCCATGTGCTCGAACTGCTCAGTGCCGACCCCGCCTCCACGCTCTACGTGGGTGACTCCAATGTGGATATCGCCTGTGGACACAACGCCGGCTTGCGCTCTTGCGGCGTTGCCTGGGGATTCCGCGGACGCGCCGAACTCGAGGCGGCGGGGGCCGACTACGTGATTGACGACCCACGCGAACTCATCGACATCGTTCTCTAATGGCTGCCACAGCACGAGCACAGCGCGATTCGATTGCTGCTGCCGCAAATCGGGCGAAAATGTAACGAAAAACCAAGGGAGCCAAGTAGACCCTCTAAAACGCCGACGTTTTCCCTGATAAAACTCTTTACTTTTCCCGTCTACTCAAGGCATCCGGAAATTCGTTACAAAATCGCCCGATTCCTGGCATCAAGGAGCATTTACGCCAAACCGAGCTGCCGCTTCACACCCGCGGCGCGGCGGCGACTCACCGGGACGCACGCCCCCGTGCGCTCGAGCGTGAGTTGGATAAGGCCGCTTGGCTTGAGAACCTCGATGTCACGAACGTCGTCGATGTTCACCAGGAAGCTGCGGTGCACACGCAGGAAGCCCTCAGATGCCAGGCGGCGCTCCAACACCGATATCGATTCGTTGACCAAATAGCCCCCTACTTGCGTGTGCGCAACGGCGTAATCGGCCTTTGCTTCGATGTAGGCGATCTCCCCCACGGGAATATACGAGCGTTTCCCGTTACGCTCCCCTTGAATACGGCGGACCGGCTCGGCAGCCGCAGCGGGTTTGCGTGCCGCAATGGTAGCCTCAACCTTGTCGAGTGCCTTCTCCAAACGGGCCTGCTCAACGGGTTTGAGCACGTAATCGGCAGCATCGAGCTCAAATGCCTCGGCGGCGTACTCGGAAAACGCCGTTACGAACACGATTGCCGGCGGGTGCTTGAGGTTGTGCAGGCTGTCGGCGAGCTGCACGCCACTCGTGCCGGGCATCTGGATGTCCAAGAACAGCACATCCGGACGGAACGACAGGATCTTTTCAACCGCCGCCGTCGCTCCGCCCGCTTCTTCCACCG
The DNA here is from genome assembly GCF_959026545.1 of uncultured Collinsella sp. Classification (NCBI taxonomy): domain Bacteria; kingdom Bacillati; phylum Actinomycetota; class Coriobacteriia; order Coriobacteriales; family Coriobacteriaceae; genus Collinsella; species uncultured Collinsella sp. The sequence continues at coordinate 21,194 of NZ_CAUFLV010000013.1, read as the reverse complement.
CGCCCACACGAGCATCTTGCGTAAGCAGGTAGTTGAGCTCTGCACGAATCGGCGGTTCATCATCCACAATTAGCACGCGCCAGTTTTGCCCAGCCATGCGAACTCCCTTTCTGCTGCCCGGGCATGCGCCCGAACTCATACGGCCAAAATCCAGTCCCAAACGAAAAGTCTACCGCAGCGCCAACAGCCCCGACGCCCCGGCGCAATTGCCCAAGGTCAGCGGGCGGAAGGTATTGCGCTCGCGTCCGGCTCGTGAGGTTCGCCCACAAGCTCGACCATAATCCGCGTGCCCACACCCTCCCGAGATTCCACGCGAATGCCCGATTCGTCGCCAAAGAAGAAATGGATGCGCATGAGCACATTGGCGAGCGCCAAACCGCCGCCGCGCTTAAGCGACCCGTCTGCCGTAGTGGGTGCATCGCGAAGACGGGCACCGTCCTGGCCCTCCGCCTCGTTGGGCTGCGACCCCGATGCCCGCTTGGGGTCAAACAGGTACGCGACCGTCTCCTCGCTCATGCCAATGCCATCGTCCTCCACAACGATTTCGATGCCGTCATCCGTTTCGATGGACGAAAGCACGATGGATAGCGGTTCGATCTCGCGCATGGCGTGCTTGATGCAGTTCTCCAACAGCGGCTGCAAGATGAACGGAGGCACACGGCTATCCAGTGTCGCAGGGTCGAGCTCCACACGCAGCTTGAGGCGGTCGTCTCCGTAACGCGCCTGCATGAGGTTGATGTAACGCATGCCCTGCCCCAACTCGTTTTGCAGTGTCGTGAGTGCGTCGGAGTTCGAGAGCGTCTGGCGGTAGTAGTTCGAGAAGTCGATGAGCAGCGAGCGGGCCTTCTCGGGCTCGGTGCGGACGAGCGACACGATGGTTCCGATGGTGTTGAACAGGAAGTGCGGGTCGACCTGAGACTGCAGGGCGCGGAGCTCCATGCGCGCGCTCACGTCCTGCTGACGCTCGAGCTCGAAGCTCGCGAGCTGCGTGGAGATGAGCTCGGCAAACCCGGTGGCGAGCGCCGTCTGCCGCGCGTCGATGTCGCTGTAGCGCGGGTAATACAGCTCGATTGTGCCCATGCAGCGATCACGCACGATGAGCGGGGCGGTGATGCCCGCGTGCAGACGGGGGAAGAAGCGCGGCTCGCCCGGCTCGGGGGTCTCCCGCGCAAAGACCTCCATCTGCTTCTCCTCGAGCACACGCAACGTGCTCGGCAGCACGACGGGCGTGCCCGACGGGCACCTGTCGGAATCCTCGCCCCAACTCGCCACGACGGCGGTGCCGTCCGTCACGCAGATCGCGGAGGCGAGCGTTTCGGGCAGGATGATCTGGCACGCGCCGAGCGTGGCCTCGGGCGTAAGGCCATGACGCGTGTAGGTGAAGATCTTGCTCGCGATGCCCAGCGTGCGGTCGGTCGCCGAGAGCGAGAAGTCGTCCGGCGCCACGAACACGTAGGCGAAGAAGAAACACAGCAGCACGAGGCCGGCGATGGTGATGACCGCGGGAACCGGGTTGGGATTGCTCACGAACTCGAGACCGAGCAGGCCGAGCAGCATCGGCACGCAGAGCATGAGGCCACGCAGTGCCCAGGTCTGCGCAACGCGGAAGAACTTCGTCTGGTTCTGCCGCTCGAACGGTCTCTGCATGCGTCTCCCTCTCGCCCGCGCCATCCACAACACCTCACCATCTTACAAGAGCGGAAGTCCCGAAGCCGGGCGCGCCAACTCCCCCGCTCCACCCGACCCCGCAACGGGGTAAGCGCAGGGGCTCCCCGGTCCTTAGTCTTGCGCGATTTCTGAGCGCAGCGAAGCTGAGCGCAAGACTAAGGACCGGGGAGCCCCGATGGGAGTGACCCCCGTTACTCGGAATACTTATTGCCCTCGCCGAAGGTACCCGGATCGACAATCCAGCCGTCCTTCATGATGACGTCCATGTTGTCGACGTTGAGGGTGTGGATGTCGGCGGCGACGTCGCCGTTCACCACGAGCAGGTCGGCGCACTTGCCGGCCTCGAGGGAACCGGTCTCGTCCTCGATGTGGCACATCTTGGCGCCGTTGAGGGTGGCGCAGGTGATGGTCTCGACCGGGGTGAAGCCGATCTTGTCCACGAACTCGTACATCTCCTCGATGGAGCAGGTGCCGTAAGGAGTGACGAAGGAGAAGGAGTCGGAGCCGATGGTCATCACGACGCCGCGCTTCTTGGCCTCGCGCAGGCAGTCGTAGTTGCGCTGGAGCTCCTTCTCGACCAGGGTGCCCTCGTACTTGTCGTGCAGCTCGGGCACGTAGACCGGCGGATAGGTGGAGTACCAGGTGGGCAGGAAGGCGATCGTCGGGGTGAAGAAAGTGCCCTGCTCGGCCATGAGGTCCATGGTGCGCTCGTCGATGTCGAAGCCGTGGATCAGCTGCTCGCAGCCAAAGCGCACGGAGTCATACGCGGCGGCGTGGTTGTTGTAGCAGTGGCTCCACACCGGAATGCCGACCATCTTGGCCTCATCGATCACGGCCTTGATCTCCTCGGAGCAGTAGTGCTGGTCGCGACCGGAGTCCCAGCGCCAGATGCCGCCGCCGGTAGCCCAGATCTTGATGGCATCGGGGTTCTCGCGCAGGCGACGGCGAACGGCCTTGCGAAGGTCCCACGGACCGTCGACCTGGTCGCCCCAAGGATGGGACTCTTTGTTCTCGAGCTGGCTGCAGTGGTGGGAGTCGCCGTGGCCGGCGGTGCGGCAGAAACCGAGACCGGTGGCGAGGACGCGAGGACCCTTGAAGACGCCCTTCTCGATGCAGTCACGGACCTGGATGCCAAAGCGGCCGATCTCGCACACGGTGGTCAGGCCGTGAGTGAGGCAGTCATAGGCCTGCTTGACGGCGACGGCCTGCTTCTCGAGCAGCGGCTGCATGACCCAGTCGGTGTCGTCGTCGGTGAGGTTGCCGGAGAAGTGCAGGTGGGTGTCGATGAGGCCGGGCATGACGGTCTTGCCGGCGGCGTCGATGACCTCGTAGCCCTCAGGGGTGTCCTGGTGGGCGCCAGCGTACTCGATCTTGCCGTTCTCATCGACGAGAACCAGGGAGTTCTCGACCGGCTCGGCGCCGGTACCGTCGATGAGCTTGCCTCCGACGATTGCGTACTTCTTACCCATGATGTTCCTCCTTATTGGAACGATGGATTGGCTATTGGCCCCCGGCCGCGCGGGGTACGTGCACGGCCGGGTGATGCCACAAGAGAGGAGAGGTCGGGCGAATGCCCGGAGGAAAGCGGCGGGTGCGTCGTGTGGGGTCACCCGCCGCTTGCGGGTAGTTCGCTACTTGGCGCGGGCCTTGGTGACGAACATGAGGATGAAACCGACGACCAGCCAACCGATCACGATGGACCACTCGACCATGTCGAGCGATGCCGGGCTGAAGGGCAGGACCAGCAGGCCGATGATGATAGCGCCGGCGAGGATGGCCAGGAAGATACCGAACTTGCCGCCGGGGACCTTGTAGGGACGGGGCAGGTCGGGCTCGGTGTAGCGCATCTTCAGGCACGCGAGGGCGACCATGGTGCAGGAGAGGATGAACGCGAGGGCGGACACGTTGGTCAGCGGGATGAGCATGTTCTTGCCCAGGAACGGACCGACGATGGTGATGACGGCGAGGACCACGCAGGCGAGCTTCGGGGCACCGGACTTCTCATCGACCTCGGCGAACTGCTCGGGCAGCTGGCCCTTGCGGCCCATGGCGAGCATGATGCGGCTCGTGGCGCCGTAGAAGGAGTTCATCGGTCCCATGGGCCCGAGGGTGGCGATGACGAGCATGGCCACGTACAGGATCATGTTGATGTTCTTCAGGCAAGCGAGCGCGGGCACCGGCTGGGAGACGAACTCGTCCCAGGGAAGGATGGTGCCGAAGGAGTAGATGCAGACCATGTAGAAACCACCGGCGGCCAGGAGGGCCAGGGTGATGATCTTGCCGAACTTGTTCCAGTTCAGGCCCTCAGCGGCCTCCTCGGCCTGCTGGGGAATGGTGTCGAAGCCCGCGTAGAAGAACGGGGTCAGGACCAGGACCGAGACGATGCCCGCGAGCAGGTTCGTGGACTCGGTCGCGGCGACGCCGCCGCCGGCGCCGGACACCTGGGAGAAGACGGGCATGGCGTTGCTCGGGGAGCCGGTCACGATGGAGACGCCCATGGCGAGCAGCATGCCGCAGAGCAGGGCCTTGGTGAGGAAGGCCTGGAGCTTGGCCGCGGAGCTGGCGCCGCGGAAGTTGAGGAAGACCACGTAGCCGGCGAAGGCGAGCGCGATCAGCGTCGGGAACAGGTAGACGTCCGCACCGAGGATGGTGTAGAGCTTGACGGCGCGAAGCCACTCGAGGCCGGGCAGGCTGCCGAACATGTCGGACACGAGCGTGGAGATGGCGATCGCCTCCCACGGGCACAGGATGCCGTTGCCCAGGGCCAGGAACCAGCCGGTGATGTAGGACGCCGTGCGACCGAACGTGCGGTCGACGTACTCCACGATACCTCCGGAAACCGGGATGGCGGCGGTAAGCTCGCCAAACACCGCTCCAATGGGCACCAACGCGATAGCGCCCAAGAGGAATGCGATCATAGCGGGGACCGGGCCGCCGCCGACGACCATCCAGTCGCCGACCTGAAGGACCCAGCCGGTACCGATGATGGCGCCGAAGCCAATGGTGAAGAAGTTCCACAGCGACAGCGTCTTTTTCATGCCGCCCTGTTCGGCGGCAGGAGTGGTGGTGTCCGCCATAGCACGCCTCCTTTCTTTGTTATGGGCCTCTCCGTTCCGGACGGGCCCATCCCTCTGCGCGCGAGGTACACGCGCGCCTTTTCCACGCCTTGGAGGATATTGCCTGCCGTTGCGCGTTTTGCGTGCTTCTCGATTTGCGGAAGCAAGGCGCAGACGAGCGGCCGCGTTTTTGGGACGAGCGGTCGATGATGCAACGGCCAGCGACGAGAGGCGCAGCGGGCGCGCGGTGGGCGTGGCGCATCTGCGCGGGTTACAGGCACGACAGCCGACATCGGCGAGCGCGCGGGCCGCGGCAAGGCGCATCTCAGCAGCGAATCCCTCGTCCCTCCCCTACAGCCATGCGAACAACTCGCAATCCCCTTAATACGATGTGAGGAATCAACGGTTTGAAACGGTTAGTTTGTTTCAAACCGTTGATAAATCACATTACCAAGGCCATTTATGTGAGAAAACCGCGGTTTGAAACTGCCGCCAGATTTCAATTCGGAAATGACTCGCCTTATTAACCCCAGACAAGTGTCGGACAGGCGCATGTGCGCGGCCGGCGCATCCTGCCTGATTATCCACCCTGGAGCTGGTACCATGTGCAGTATTGCCGTGCATACCGTAAGGGGGTGCAGTTGTGGACCAGGGCCATCAAAATGATGCGTCTCGGCGATCCGTTCGCCTTGCCGGCCAGCGAGAAGTGCCGCTCGGCGTGAACGAGCGTCGACGTCAGGCAGACTCGAGTATCAGCGGTGCGCCCCAGCGAGAATATCTTGAGCAACCTCGCAATGGCAGAGTCCCCCATCCGCAACGCGGCGCATTTCGCGGCGCGGGCCCTGGTGCCGCCCGCAACTCCAATCTCGGCGTCCCCCGCAGCTCCAGCTTCGGCTCCACCCGCAACCCCAACTTCGGCGCCGCCCGTGGCTCTGGGCTCAGCGGGAAACGCGGCCGCTCGCATGGCTACGTTGACGGAAGCCGCAGACAGCCCGTCTTCAAATCATCACGCGGCTCGTATCCCCATCTGCGCTCGAATCGCATCTTCGCCCGCGCAACCTGGATCGATCGCCTTCTGCAGCCGCGCGTAATCGTGGCGGTTCTCGCGCTCGTGCTTGTTGGCGGCGGAGGGCTGGCCATCTACTCGTCCGCACAGCAGCGCGCAGCGGAAGAAGCCGCGCAAGCAGAGGCAGCCGCCGAGAAAAAACGGCTCGCCAACCAAGCGGTCAACCCCAACAAGTTAGGCGTCGGCGCCTATGCCGTCTCCACTCCCCGCTCGGAATGGACGCAGGGCACCATGCCGCACCTGTACCAAACTGATCCCGCTTGGGCAAACAAGTCTTACGCTGGTGGAACGGTGCGCGCCAACGCATGCGGCCCCACATCTCTGACCATGGTCTACATCTACCTAACCGGACGAACTGACCTCGATCCCGGCGCCATGGCGGCGTTTGCCGACGAGAACAATTTCGCCCCAACCGGCGCCACGGAGTGGTCCTTCATGACTGAAGGTGCCTCGATGCTCGGCATCAACTCGGCATACATCAACCCCTCGCGCCGGGGCATCACCAACGCCTTGGCAAACGGGCGTCCCGTCATCTGCAGCGTCAGTCCGGGCGACTTCACCACCGTGGGTCACTACATCGTGCTGCGCAGCATCGACGACCACGGCATGGTCGAGGTCTTCGACCCCAACAGCCCCTACAACTCCGCACGACGTTGGGGCATCCAGGAGATCCTCAACCAAACCCAAGCGTGCTGGTCATTTTGGGTGTAATCCCCCCACCCTCTCGTTGCGTCATCCAGTCAGCACCCTTCCACAAACATACAAGTGCCTATGGCCGCACGAGATTGACTATGTCTCTCACGAGATTGCCTATGGCAATCTGCCGGTTCAGAGGCCCAAGCGGCTGACAACCATAGGCAATTTCAGGGTAGTCATAGGCAATTTCAAGGCGCCCACAGCCAATGTGTGGCGACACGTGCAAAGGACGCCCCGGGGCAGTTTTCCGGGACGTCCAAAGGAGAGGAAGGCTATGTAGGAGGCCGACCCGGCATCCGTCGTCGTGTTAGGCGGACGCAAGCGGTTTGACCAGCAGGGAGACAAGCCAGGGAATGCCGCGCCCGAGGCTTGGCGCTCGAGCGCGGCGAGCGAAAACGCAAAGCGATAGCTCATCGGAATTCCAGATGCCGGACATCGTCCGACACGCTGAATACCGATATCTAGCCCGTGATGCGCGTGCCGGAGAGACCGGCCATGGTCTCGGCGGCCTTGTCGAGGGCACCGATGATGCAGGTGCGGCCCTTGCGGGAGCGCGCGAACTTGATGGCGGCGCGGACCTTGGGCTCCATGGAACCCTTGCCGAACTGACCCTCATCGGCCAGGCGCTCGGCCTCGTCGGCGGTGAGCTCCTCGAGCTCCTCCTGGTTGGGCTTGCCAAAGTTGATGGCGACGTGCTCGACGGCGGTCAGCAGGAACAGAACGTCGGCGGAGCAGTCCTCGGCGAGGAGCTCGCCGCCCATGTCCTTGTCGATGACGGCGGCAACGCCCTTGTAGCAGCCCTTGTTGTTGTAGTCGCGGACGACGGGAATGCCGCCGCCACCGCAGGCGATGACGATGAACTCGTTGTCGAGGAGGTTGAGGATGGAGTCGGCCTCGACGATCTTCTTGGGCTCCGGGGAAGCCACAACGCGACGCCAGCCGCGGCCGGAGTCCTCAACGAACGTCATGTCCGGATTCTCCGCCATGATCTCCTTGGCCTGCTCCTCGGTGTAGAAGGGGCCGATCGGCTTGGTCGGGTTGACGAACGCGGGATCGTCGGGATCGCACTCGATCTGGGTGACGACGGTGGCGGCGTGCCAACGCTTATAGCGCTTGTGCATCTCGCGGCCGATGCCCTGCTGCAGGTGGTAGCCGATGTAGCCCTGAGACATGGCGCCGCACTCGGGCAGGTCCATGGAGGGGGTGCCGATGGCGTCGTGCGCGGCGGCGAAGGCGTTCTGGATCATGCCAACCTGCGGGCCGTTGCCGTGGGTGATGATGATCTCATTGCCCTGCTCGATGAGGCCCAAAAGGGCGTGGGCGGCGTGGTTGACCTTCTCGATCTGCTCGGCGGGAGTGTCGCCAAGGGCGTTGCCACCAAGAGCCACGACAATGCGGTCGGGCTTGCCGTAAGGCTTGGACATAACTGCCTCTTTTCTAACGTAGGGCGCCGGTTCTAATATTCACCAGCAGGCTTACTTTATGCAATATACCCTCAATGTGCCACTGAAAGGACCTTTGTTTTTAGTTGTCTTGGTGAACGGACGATTATTGGCGATAAGCGTTAATAACGAGCTTATAGGCATAATCTCATCACATTGACCAAATGTCAGGCCCTTGCGCCTCTTGTATATCAATCCTGCAGATTTAGCTTGTCTATGCATTTCTATACAAGAATGAACAAGAATATGCGCACCTGTTATCACAGTGGAGCAAACGGGGCACCCGCACACGAGATTGGACGCCCCCGCAAGAGATGTGGCCGCCCGGCTTGGAGACGGGGCCGGGCGGCCTTCGGGAGATGACGAAGGGAAGCACATGGTGAACGGGGCGCTTCCGCTCCGCGGAAAAGCGTGATCAGGCGGAGCGGCCCATTACGCAGAGGGCTCCTGCTGCGTGATGCAGTGGATGTTGCCGCCACCGTAGACGACCTGCTCGGACTGGACGCCGACGCACTTATAGACGCCCTCGCCCCAAACCTCGTCGTAGATCTTCTGGAGGGTCTCGACGGCCAGGGCGTCGTTCTCATCGCCGTACTGCGGAACGATGACGCCGTGATTGGTCACGAGGTAGTTCATGTAGGAGGCGATCAGCGGCTCGTCGGCGACGCGCGGCTCGGCGTTCTCGTCGGCGTCGATGGTGTCGCAGGAGGCCTGGTCCATGAACAGCGGGTTGACGGGCATGGGGAGCTTGTAGACCTTCATCTTGCGGCCCTTGGCGTCGACCGCGTTGGAGAGGGTCTCGTAGGCGGCGTGGCACTGCTCATAGAAGGGGTACTCGGGATCGTCGGTCCAGATGCAGGCCATGACGCCCGGGGCGATGAACGTGGCGACGTCATCGATGTGGCCGTTGGTCTCCTCGGGGTCGATGCCCTCCTTGACCCAGATGACCTTCTCGACGCCGAGGTAATCCTTGAGGTGCTCGTCCATGTAGGCGCGAAGCTCCTCGCTCCAGGGCTCGAACTTCTTCTTGAACTTGGGCCAGATTGACTCGGGGTCCTCTTCCTCCTCGAGCACCGCGGAGCAGGTGCGGCCGGGGGACAGCAGACACTGGTCGGTCACGACGAGGGTGCCCTCGCCGTCGACGGTGATGGAGCCGCCCTCGAGGATCATGTCGTCGGGGCGATAGCGACGGCAGCCGGAGAGCTCGGCCATCTTGAGGGCGATCTGTTCGTCCTTGTCCCACGGGAAGTACAGGCCGTCGATGAGGCCGCCGTAGGCGTTGAAGTGCCAATGACAGGCGCGCTTCTCACCTTTGCCGTCGATGACGTAGGTGGCGGCGGTGTCGCGGAACCAGGCGTCGTCGGTGGTCATCTCGATGACGGTGACGTTCTCGTCGTCCTCGAAGACGGCCTTGCAGTTGGCGTAGTCGGCCTGGTTGGCGCACATGGTGACCGGGGTGAACTCGGCGATGGCGCGGGCGATGGCGGCGTACTGTCTCTGGGCGGGTTTGGCGCCGTGGGCCCAGGTGTCGGTGCGGTGGGGCCAGCCCATCCACACGCGGTCCTGCGGAGCGAACTCCGCCGGCATGAAGAAGCCATCGGCCGCAGGCGTGGAGTCGGATTCGTAGATCGTACGCATTGTGAACCTCCATATTCGTACAACCTTGTGCGCGAGGCGGGTCACCCCGCGCGAAACTACCTGTATAGGTGGGGTGCCCTAGTCCTCTTTTCTCCGAGGAGGCTAGAGCGCCTCATGTTGGGAGCGACAAGCTCGACGAAGCGCACTACGGTACGCGAGGAGAGTTGGAGCCCCAAGATGAGGCGCTTTAGTTCTCCTCGGCCTCCTCGGCGAGGCGCTGGGCGGCGAGCTCCGGGGTCAGGCCCCTGTACTCGGCCTCGCGGCCCTTGGCGGAGACGACGCGGAAGATCTCGCCGACGCCCAGCAGGACGAGGAAGATGATCAGCATCGGGATCTTGCTCTCGAACTCGGCGGCGCTGAGCGGCACGATGGTCGCGACGATGGCCAGGATGAGCTCGATGCAGGGGACGGCGATGGCGATCTTCATCATGGCGCCCTTGAAGGGGAAGCTGAAGACGCGCTCGCGGTTCGGGTCGACACGGCGCAGCTTGAGGAAGGCCGGGAACATCGGGATGTAGGTGAGCAGCAGGAACACGACGGAGGTGCCGAAGAGCATCCAGAAGATTCCCTCGGAGATCGCCGGGATCGGGACGAGCTGCAGGCACAGGACGAGGGAGGCCACGATGGCATTGACGAGGTTGGCGCCATTGGGCATGTCGTCCTTGGAGATCATGGACGCAAAGATCTTGGGCATGTTGCCGTGCTCCGCGGCATAGCGGGCGACGGAGTTGACGCCGAAGGACCAGGCGGCCATGTTGGCGAACAGGGTGATGAGGAAGGCGATGCAGATGATCTTGAAGATCGGGGAGTCGCCGACCATCGTCTGCAGCGCGTAGATCATGCCGTAGTCGGGGTCGATCTGGCTGGCCGGGACCGCCGCACCGATACCGAAGCCGGCGAAGAGGTAGATGGCCGCGATGGACAGGCCGCCGACGATGATCGCCTTGGGGATGTCCTTCTTGGGATCGGCCATGTCATCGGTCATGGTGCAGATGACCTCGAAGCCCATGAAGTTGAAAATGATCACGGACAGGTAGCTGAGCGCGTTGGCGTTGGTGAGCTCGGGCAGGAAGGTATGCGGGCTCATGTCGGAGGCGAAACCGTTCTCCATGGCGTACCAGATGCCCAGGGCGCCCACGGCGACCGCGACGGCGACCTTGATGATGGCGCCGCCGTTCAAGACCCACTCGGAGTCGGCGACCTTGGAGCGGCCCATCAGATAGACCAGCCATACGAAGCCGAGGTCGATTGCGATCTTGGCGACCAGAGAGAACTCGACGTGGAACACCATGCCCAAGATGTCGGGGAACATGGTCGCCAGGGAGGCGATCCAGAAGGGATAGTTGATCCAGTAGTAGTACGAGATACGGGCGCCCCATTTGTCGCCCAGGCCCTCGCGCACCCAGTCGTAGATGCCGCCCTCGCCGTCGTAGGTGGTTCCCAGCTCGGCGACGATCATGCCGTAGGGCAGCAGGAAGGTGATGACCAAAAAGATCCACCAAAAGAACTGCTGGTTGCCGATGGCGGCCGCGGGGGCGGCGGCCTCGCAGACGAAGACGACGCAGATGACGGTGGCGATAACGGTCAAAAAGGAGAGCTTCTTCTTTGATTCGCTCATTGGTATTCCTTTAGCTCAGTCAATGATAGGCAGGCGGGCGGCAGGAGACGAGCATCCGCCGCCCGCAAAGAGAGGACTTAGGCCTGCAGCTCGCAGATCTTGTCGAGGGCGGCGTGCAGCTCGGCCTTGGCGGAGTACTCGACGTCATCGTCATTGAGCGGGGTGCGGGCGCCGAGCGTGGCGAGCAGGGCGCGGATGGAGTGCTTGCGGTTCTCGGCCTCAACCCAGCACAGGGAGCGCTCGGGGTCGTCCATGACCTCGTCGGTGACCTCCTCGTTGCGGGTGGCCGGCAGGCAGTGCATGAACTTGGAGTTCGGGCCGGCGAAGTTCATCATGTCCATGGTGACCTGGTACTTGGGGTAGAAGACGTCCATGTAGTTCTCGCCCTCGACCTCCTCGTCGTACAGGCCGTACCACACGTCGGTGTAGATGAAGTCGGCGCCCTTGATGCACTCGATGTCATCGGAGATCACGATGGAGCCACCGGAGACCTTGCAGTTCTCCTCGCCGATCTCCATGAGCTTCTTGCCGAACTCGGCGCGCTCCTCCTCGGTGCCCACGTGCAGGGCGCCGTCGCAGATCTGGTGACCCTTGGGCCCGAACTGCACGAACTTCATGCCGATCTTGGAGCAGATGAACATGAGGGAGAGGCAGACCTGGGTGGCGTCGCCGATGAAGGCGAGGGTACAGTCCTCGATCTTCTTGCCCTCGGGCAGGTTCTCGAGCATGGTCATGAGGTCGCCCATCTCCTGCGTGGGGTGGTTGAACTCGGACATGCCGTTGATGACGGGCACCGCGGAGCCCTCGGCGAGGCCGACGACGTCCTTGTGGCGGTCCACGCGGGCCATCATGATGTCGAGCAGCGAGCCCATGACGCGGGCGGTGTCGCCCAGGGACTCATGGCCACCGAGCTGGATGGAGCCCGGGCCGTAGAACTGGGCGTGACCGCCGAGGTCGGTCATAGCCGTCTCGAAGGAGAGACGGGTGCGGGTGGACACCTGCTGGAAGATCATGCCGAGGGTCTTGTTGCGGAGCAGGTGGGGATAGTAGCCGTCGACCTTGATGGCCTTCTTCATAGCGAGGCCGAGGTCCTCGATCGCCAGGATCTGCTCCTTGGTGAACTCATTGGTGTCGATAAAGTCCTTGGGCATAGCCATTGCTCGTCCTCTCCGCCGTCCGCCGTCTTGGCGCCGACTTTGCTACGCGGGGCATCTTGCGCGCCCCGCCTCGTTCCGTGACTTCATCTTTGGACGAGCTTGTGCGATTGGCGAGTTTATTCGAGTTGATATGCCGCTCGGGGAATTAAACCGGCTCCAACTCCGGTTGAGGACGGTCATCCCGCCAGCATCCGACGACCCGATCCCCTCGCCGACGGAGTCTCGTGGCACCGTTCGCCGAATCCGCGAACGGCTCCCTGAACGGTCGACGCCTCGCACGGCGAATCTTGGACGTGGGGCCCGCGATCACTTTTTGATGCATGTTTTGCCGCTCACTGGGCCATTTCAACCGCATAAGAGAATAAACCCCAATAAACCGCAGGTAGAAGAGCCGCAGGTCGGACGGCTAAACTTGCTCTTTCCCGTTTGGGTAGTATGTATACTGGCCAAGATTTGGGAGGGACTGAGTATGAACAGCCTGTTTTTCTTCTACACGATTGCGATGCTCACCCTGTGCATCGTCACTGCCGTGTTCTCGTTTGCCGCGTTGGCGTCAACGCGCCGGCGGCTGTTCTTCTTTAGCACCGGTGCCTTCGTCTGCTACGCGATCGAGCTGACCGAGATCTTCTTCCACGAGTACATCTCTCAGAACCAGCCGTTCCCCATGGACGAGTACTACGCCATCTCGATGCCCGTGCTTCGCACCGCTGTGAGCATCATCCTCAATGCGTTCGTTTGGCTTCTCATCCTCAACGTGCTCGACAAGCACTCCAAGCGTTTGTTCGCATGGCCGGTCATCATGCTCTCAATAGCGAACCTCGTGGTCATATTCCTCATGCCCGAGGGTCCCGTACGCCAATGGCTGTACTACACGCTGCGGCAGGCGTTCTCCTTTGGAACCCTGCTCTATGCCATTTGGAGCTATAAGCACGAGGCCTCCCCCGAACTCAAAGCACAGCTCGCTAAGTTCCGCAAGCCGCTGCGAGTCGTCCTCACGCTTGTCGGCCTTATCATCCTTGAGGACACGCTCGTCATCCTCGTCATGCCGCCGAGCGACGGCGAGACCTGGCTGCCGCTGTACCTCTCCGAGCGCAACTTCACGGAGAACGTGCTGCTCGTCTTCGCGGCCCTTCTGCTGCTGCGCCACATCTACCACGTGCTCTCCATCCGCATCCAGGAGGCCCCCGAAATCGAGAACGTCCCCGACATCGAGCGCCACATCGACACCATCATGCCGAGGTACCGCATGGAGCACGGGCTGTCCGAGCGGGAGGCCGAGGTCCTGAGCCTCGTCGTCATGAAGAAGACCAACCAGGAGATCGCCGACGAGCTCGTGCTCGCCGTGGGAACCATCAAGTCCCACGTGCACAACCTCGTCAAGAAGACCGGCACCAAAAACCGCGAGGACCTCATCGTCGACTTCTGGCAGAGCTAAGGTGTGAAACTAGATACCCACCACAACCAGCAGGTTTACGCTTTTACATCACGTTTTTGTCGTTTTTTCTTGCGTTTTCCATCTCGATTATGGTCGAATTACTACGCTTTTCCATCAGGCACCTCGCCATGCGCAGCATCCTGTTCGACACGCGTTTGGGCATTTCAAGTTATGGCCCGCCTCCACTCGGCTGCCTCGAGAGTTAACTCTCGAGGCGGCAATCCGGACAAAACGACAAAAACCCGCCGCGAGAGTTAACTCTCGCGGAACTCGCCTTTTCCGTGGCAACGCCGAGACTTCATTTCTCGTGACTTGCGCTTCGCTGCAAGTACTTCATACCAAGCGCCTCATGCCAAGCACCCCCGCACCATGCACTTCGCACCTCAGATTAGCACCCGTCCCTTTCTCGAGGTGATGACTTGTATCGCGCATTTCCATCACGCTGGGAACTGTGTTTTCCAACGCCCATGCAAACGCCCCCGCCGGAAATGAATCCGACGGGGGCGCATCAGGCGCTATGCGCTGCGGCTTACAGCCCGTTTTAGGCGACTACTCGTTGTAGAGCGTCTTGAGCTTGACCAGATGCTGGTAGCGATCCATGGCAGCGGCCTCGTTCTCGGCAAACAGCTCCTCGGCACGCTCCGGGAAGGAACGCGTCAGGCTGGCGTAGCGCGCCTCGTTCATGAGGAAGTCGCGATAACCGCCAGCCGGCTCCTTGGAGTCGAGGGCGAACTTCTTGCCCTCGGGGGCAGCCGGGTTGTAGCGGAAGAGGTTCCAGTAACCGCAATCCACGGCCTTCTTCATCTCGGCCTGGCAGTTCTGCATGCCGCCCTTCTTGATGGAGTGCATCTCGCAGGGGCTGTAGCCGATGATGATGGACGGGCCGTCGTAGGCCTCGGCCTCGTGGATGGCCTTGAGGGTCTGGGCCGGGTTGGCGCCCATGGCGACCTGCGCCACGTACACGTAGCCGTAGCTCATCGCGATCTCGGCGAGGCTCTTCTTCTTGATGTTCTTGCCCGCGGCGGCGAACTGGGCGACCTGGCCCAGGTTAGAGGCCTTGGAGGCTTGGCCGCCGGTGTTGGAGTACACCTCGGTGTCGAACACGAAGACGTTGACGTTGTTGCCAGAGGCGAGGACATGATCCAGGCCGCCGAAGCCGATGTCGTAGGCCCAGCCGTCGCCGCCGAAGATCCAGAAGGACTTCTTGGTGAGGTACGCCTTGTCGGCCAGGATCTCCTTGGCCTTGTCGCAATCGGACTTCTCGCACTCGGCGATCAGCGCGGCAGCGGTGGTCTTGGAGCCCTCAACATCGTTGCGAGCGTCCATCCAAGCCTGGGCGGCGGCCTTCAGCTCGTCGGAAGCCTTGTCGCAGCCGAACATCTCCTCGCACGCGGCGACGAGCTTGCCCTGGACGGCCTTGTAGCCGAGCTCGAGACCGAGACCATGCTCGGCGTTGTCCTCGAACAGGGAGTTGTTCCAAGCCGGGCCGTGACCGTTCGCATCGGTGCAGAACGGGGAGGTCGCGGCGGGGTTGCCCCAAATGGAGGAGCAGCCGGTGGCGTTGGAGATGAACATGCGGTCGCCGCAGACCTGGGTCACCAGGCGGGCGTACGCGGTCTCGGCGCAGCCGGCGCAGGAGCCGGAGAACTCAAGCAGGGGCTGCTTGAACTGGCTGGACTTGACGTTGTTGCCCACGAGCTCGGGCTTCTCGGCGACGTTGGCCACGCAGTAGTCGAAGGTCTTCTGCTCGACGAGCTCGCCCTCGGCGGGAACCATGGTGAGCGCGTCCTTGGGGCAGACCTTGGCGCAGTTGGTGCAGCCCATGCAGTCGAGCGGGCTGACGGCGATGGCGAACTTGTAACCGGTGTCCTTGGGGATCTTCACATCCAGCATGCGCATGGTCTCGGGGGCCTCGGCGACCTCGTCCGCGTTGAGCGCGAACGGACGGATGGTGGCATGCGGACACACGTAGGCGCACTGGTTGCACTGGATGCACTTGGTCTCGTCCCAATGCGGGACCATAACGGCGACGCCGCGCTTCTCGTATGCGGAGGCGCCCAGCTCGAACTGGCCGTCGGCGCAATCCTTGAAGGCGGAGACGGTCAGGGAGTCGCCGTCCATGCGGGCGATGGGCTCCATGAGCTCCTTGACCTGCTTGGCGATTGCCGTCTTCTCGGCATCGGTGAGGACCTCGGCAGGAGCCTCGTCGGTGGCGTCGGCCCAGTCGGCGGGAACATCGAACTTCACGAACGCGGTCGCGCCGGCGTCGATGGCCTTGTGGTTGGCGTCGACGATAGCCTGGCCCTTCTTAGCGTAGGACTTGGTGGCGGCGTCCTTCATGTACTGGAGCGCCTCCTCCTGCGGCAGAACGCCGGCCAGCGCGAAGAACGCGGACTGAAGCACGGTGTTGGTGCGCTTGCCCATGCCCACCTTGGCGGCCAGGTCGATGGCGTCGATCAGGTAGACGTTGATGTTGTTCTTGGCGATGTAGCGCTTGGCATTCGCCGGCATATGGGAGGCGAACTCCTCGGGCGTCCACTGGCAGTTGACCAGGAAGGTGCCGCCGGGCTTGACGTCGCGGACCATCTTGAAGCCCTTGATGATGTAGCTCGGGTTGTGGCAAGCCACAAAGTCGGCCTTGGTCACGTAGTACGGGGAACGGATCGGGGAATCGCCAAAACGCAGGTGCGAAATGGTGACGCCACCGGTCTTCTTGGAGTCGTACTGGAAGTAGGCCTGGACGTACTTGTCCGTGTGGTCGCCGATGATCTTGATCGAGTTCTTGTTGGCGCCAACGGTGCCGTCGCCGCCAAGGCCCCAGAACTTGCACTCGATGGTGCCCTCAGCCGCCGTGTTGGGGGCATCCGGGTCCATGGGCAGAGACAGGTGGGTAAGATCGTCCTCGATGCCGATGGTGAACTCGCGCTTGGGCGTATCGGACTTGAGGTCCTCGAACACGGCGAAGGCAGCCGCCGGCGGCTCGTCCTTGGAACCGAGGCCGTAACGGCCGCCGGTCACCACGAGGTCGGAGCGGCCCGCCTCGTACAGCGCGGAGACGACGTCCTGGTAGAGCGGCTCGCCAATGGAGCCGGGTTCCTTGGTGCGGTCGAGCACGGCGATCTTCTTGACGGTCGCGGGCAGGGCGGCCACGAAGTCCTCAACGGACCACGGACGGTACAGACGAACCTTGACCAGGCCGACCTTCTCACCGTGGGCGTTCAGGTAATCGATGACTTCCTCGAGGGTGTCGCAGAAGGAACCCATGCAGACGACCACGCGGTCGGCGTCGTCGGCGCCGTAGTAGTCGAACAGATGGTAGCTGGTACCGAGCTTGGCGTTCACCTTGTCCATGTAGGACTGGACGATGGCCGGCAGCGCGTTGTAGGTGCCGTTGCAGGCCTCGCGGTGCTGGAAGAAGATATCGCCGTTCTCATGGGAGCCGCGAGCGGTGGGGTGCTCCGGGTTGAGTGCGTGATCGCGGAAGGCCTGAACGGCCTCCATGTCGCACATGTCCTTGAGGTCCTCGTAATCCCACACGGCGACCTTCTGGATCTCATGCGAGGTGCGGAAGCCATCGAAGAAGTTGAGGAACGGCGTCTTGCCGGTGAGAGCGGCAAGGTGGGCGACGGGCGAAAGGTCCATGACCTCCTGGACGTTGCCCTCGGCGAGCATGGCAAAGCCGGTTTGGCGGCAGGCCATGACGTCGGAGTGATCGCCGAAGATGTTGAGCGCGTGGGTGGCGACGGTACGGGCCGAAACGTGGAAGACGCTCGGCAGGCCCTCACCCGCGATCTTGTACATGTTCGGGATCATGAGCAGGAGACCCTGGGACGCCGTGTAGGTGGTGGTGAGGGCACCAGCTCCCAGAGAACCATGGACGGCGCCGGCAGCGCCAGCCTCAGACTCCATCTCAACCACGTTCACGGGCGTACCGAAGATGTTCTTCATGCCCTGAGCCGCCCACTGGTCGACATGGTCGGCCATGGGGCTGGACGGCGTGATCGGGTAAATACCCGCCACTTCGGTGTACGCGTACGAAACGTACGCGGCGGCCTCGTTGCCGTCCATAGACTTGAACTTACGATCTGCCATATACCCCTCTCCTCTCGACTAGGTATATAAGGCGCCGGGAGTCACTGCGACTCCCGGTATGCTCGCATGGCGGACGGAACCGAGCAGCTGCCTCGGAAGATCGCACCATGCACTCGCGCGGCATGACATATCGCCACGCGGGATGCGCATGTAGGACCATTGTACCCCCGATTATGAGTCCTAAAAGCACAATCTAGTTGAGTCGGCGAACGTATGTTTTCGCAGGTAGATATACTGGACTACGCAGCATCTCATCAATGATAAACCTCGTGCCATCGACACCGGCTTGCTCAATGTGCCGCCCTCGCGGTCGTACTCCACCATCATCGTCCGCCGCGTTCTGTTGCCGGCATGTGCCGCCACCCTACCTCGACGGCACCTCCGCACGCCCTTGCGCGCTTCGGCCCAAAGGCCAGCGTTACCGCGCGAACGGCCACGCCCCACAATCATCCCCAAGCACTGCCGCCGCTCCGGACAGCGCGCGCTCCCTGATCTGTCCGGGCTCGCACTCGCGCATCTTTCGGCGATTAATGCCGACGACTAATTCCGGTGATTCACCTAAGTACGTTCAATTTGGCCAATGCCTCGAGAACAGAAGCAGATAATTTGTCAAAACCCCAGATAGAGAGCTCATTCATTCTGGGTATATCCAACCCAACCACATTATTGAACGTACTTGAATGCAAGCTGGGAGGGAACCGACTGATGGACCAGATATTGAGCGGGCCAACCGCCTTTGCGCTGCATCGCATTCCGCCGCAATACCGCGCCCTGCTGCCCAGCGTCCCCTTCATTGGCGCACCTGCATGCTGGCGCACCGTCCTCAAAGAATCCTTGTTCCGGACTTTAATCCAGCCACCGCTCTACTGCCTGCGTCAAACACGATCCGCCTGTTCCGGCGCAAAGAACCTCAAAGACCAGCTCTGGCTTGGCGATCTCCCCTTTGGGGCAATCGAGAACTACGGCTCTGACCTCCAAGTCACCTCGCCCCTCATGACCCTTCTGACACTCGCCCGCATTCCGCATGTTTCCGATGTGCGTCTCCTCATGGCAATGTATGAGCTGTGCGGTACGTTTTCGCTTTTCGCACCCACCGAGGAGTTGTGCGCCGCACTCGAAACGGCACGCTCGGCGGGCGCACGTTTCTTCGAAGAATGGCGGCCCGTTAAGAAAGCCGACGGCAGGCCAAGCGGACTCTGGAGCCGCAGGCCTCTTGTTGCAATCGAGGAGCTCTCCTCCTTTGCCAACGAAGTGCGCACGTATCGTTGCGGAGCGCGCTTCGCTCGCTGCGCCAAGCTGGTCACCGGAATATGCGCGTCTCCCTTTGAGGTGCAAGCCACTATGTTACTTTCGCTGCCGCCAAAACTCGGAGGCCAAGGGTTCAAGGGGCTCGAGAACAACAGGGAAATTAAGCTCACTAGCGACGCGCGTCTCCTCTCGGGACGAGTTCGCTGCTGTTACGGAGACCTCTTTTTCGAAAACACCACCTCGGGGCGTCCGCTGGACATTGAGTGTCAAAGTGGTCTGGTCCATGACCGATACGAGTCCTTCATCTCGGATTCGGACAGAATGGCCGCATTGCAAACCATGGGGATCGAAGTCCTGCCCCTTACCTATGACCAGCTTTTCAATCCAGAGAAGTACCACGCCGTCTGCGCCCATATTGCCCATTTGCTGGGCACCAAGCCCCCGGTTCTGGATGCCCGCATGCACCAGATGGAAACCAACCTGCGATACCACCTATTCACCAGCTGGAATACGCCCTTTTAGCATGGCCGCGCCAAGCATTGATCGGGGCGGGCGGGCATGGCCAGGTGCCTGCACGAAAAACTGCACCCGTCAAGCAGACCCCGCACGTGAAATCTCGAGGACTTTCGTATCGCTTGCTGCTAAGTACGTTCAATTTGACTGTCACCGGAACTCGACCTGTTTAAGGTAACACCTCTACCTGCGCTTTTGATAGGCCGCATTCGTTCTGTACTCAGGGTAAGCCAAAAATTGAACGTACTTAGAACATCGAAGCGCCGCAAAGCCGCCCGGCACCGCAGATCGGAGCCGTATCCACGCCAAAGTGCGGGCACGTATAGCGAGTTTTTGGATGGATGCCCGCAGATTGGACTTCCAGAAAGTCGTCTTGGCGTGTGCGGCGTGCGCATCCGGACATTTTGTGCTTCCCAATGCCCGACTCCCCGCACGCTTCACTTTTATTCGACCGCATACCGCATTTTGGACCGCTCGCGCGCTCAGATCCGACCCTGCACGCGACAACGATTAGCCCACTTCTACAACGCCCGGCGGGCCTCGATAGCGCGGCCCAAGGTGAGCTCGTCGGCGTACTCGAGGTCGCCGCCCACGGGCAAGCCGCTGGCCAGGCGCGTGACGGTGATCCCCAGCGGCTTGATGGTGCGCGCGAGGTAGCTCGCCGTGGTCTCGCCCTCGATGTTGGGGTTCGTGGCGATGATGACCTCTCCGATGTCCTCACTCCCCAGGCGAGCGAGGAGCTCGCGCACATGCAGCTGCTCGGGGCCGATCTTGTCCATGGGGCTAATCACACCGCCGAGCACGTGGTAGAGGCCGCGGTAGCTGCCCGTCCGCTCGATGGCGGTCACGTCGCGGGGCTCGCCCACCACGCAGATCCGGTCGCGTTCACGGGACATGTCCTCGCAGATGGCGCACTCGTCGTCGGTAGCGTAATTGAAGCACCGACTGCAAAAATGCACTTCGCTCTTGACCATGAGGATGGCATCGGCCAGGCGGCGCGCCTCCTCGGCGTCGGCTTCGAGCAGATGGTAGGCGATGCGCTGGGCACTTTTGGGGCCAATACCCGGCAGGCGTCCCAGCTCGTCAAGGAGTATTTGAAGACTGCGATCGGCACTCATGCTTCAATCCAAAATCGTTCCACAGCGGCATGCGTCCGGAGCGTGCATCTTGGGGACGGACTCCAATTTGCACAAAGAGAGCCGCATGCATTTTGGGGACGGACTCCAAAATGCACGCTCTGCCTCAAGTTCAACAGATGCTAAAAAGGCATGCCGGGCATGCCTGTGCCCATGCCGCCGGTGGCGGCGCTCATACGCTTGTTGGCGATCTCGGCCACGCCGCGGTAGGCCTCGTTCACGGCCGCCACGATCATGTCCTGGAGCATGTCAACGTCCTCGGGATCGAGCGCGTCGGGGTCGATGGTGACGGACTGAAGCTGCATGTTGCCGTCCACGGTCACCTTGACCATGCCGCCGCCGGCACTGGCGTCAACGGTGACCTCGTTCATGCTCTCCTGGGCCTCGGCGAGCTTCTTCTGCATCTGCTGGGCCTGCTTCATGAGCTGC
>NZ_CAUFLV010000012.1:0-60877 GCF_959026545.1 uncultured Collinsella sp. | reverse complement strand
AGACGCACGAGGACATCGAGGGCACGCTCGAGAGCCTCGAGGAGCTGCGCGCCGCGGGCGTCGCGGGAGTGCCGGAGGCGGGTGCCGTCGGTGGTGCTGGTGGTTCTGCTGGCGCCCTGGGTGCCGTCGGTGCCACGGGTGCCTCGGCCGCTGCGGGGGCAGGGACATCGATGCAGTTGGATGACGCGACGGCTTCGGCCGCCGGTGCGCTCGCTGGCGCATTGGCGAACCCTTCCACGGCGCCCGCCTCCGCTCTGAACGCCGCCGCCATCGCCGCGGCGGAGGTCGAGCGCACGTACGGACAGCTCGCCTGCAAGGCCCTGCCCGCCCTCCTCGAGTGGCTCGCCCTGCGCAGCGACCTCGATGCGCTGGCGGGGGAGACCCACGCCATCACGATGATGACCGTCCATTCCGCGAAGGGCCTGGAGTTCCCGGCGGTGTTCGTCGCCGGTATGGAGGAGGGCATCTTCCCGCATGTCGCCGGCTGGACCGATGACGACCCGGCCAAGCTCGAGGAGGAGCGCCGTCTCGCGTACGTGGCCATCACGCGCGCCCGCAAGCGCCTGTTCCTCACCTACGCTGCCACGCGCCGTACCTACGGCTCCACCCAGGCAAATCCCCGTTCTCGCTTCGTGAACGAGATCCCGTCGGAGCACATCGAATTCTCTGGCATCGGATCGTCCGGTTTCGAGGGGACGGGCTGGGAGAAGCGCGGCGACCGTCGCGGCACGTTCGGTTCCGGCAAGGGCTCCGATATGTACGGCGGTCGCGTGTTCGGCTCTTACACCCGCTCGACGCCCGGCACGCAACGTCGCACCGCGATCAGCCCCGACGCCGGGCGCGTGGGTGCTGTGGGTGCAGGCGCGGGAGCGAGCTCGGCGCCCCGCAAGCCGTCGACCTTCGGCTCCGGTGCGCCCCGACCCAAGAAGGCCAGCGTGTCCGCCACGGTCGAGCGCGAGCGCGACGCAACTGCTGCTGCCACGAGTTTCGCGGCGGGCGATCGCGTGAGCCACAAGACGTTCGGCCCGGGCACGGTTATCTCCGCCGCTGGCGATATGATCGAAGTCCAGTTCGAGCGCTCCGGTCAGACCAAGAAGCTCATGAAGGGCTTCGCTCCCATCGTCAAGCTGAGTTGACGCTTTCCGCGGCGCCCGACCTACCGTTCAAACGTCGGCTGCCGTGCACAACGCGTTCGGCTCGCCTTCAATCGTCGGGCGCCACGAACAAACGCGCGCTCTTCGTTCGCGCTAACCTCGGGCTCTACGGATTCCATTTTAGGGCGGGGCGCTCCCCAAGTGAATTGCGCCCCGCCCTCTGCTTTGCATAGATAATTGGATGTGTTGCATCGCGCAACGTACCGCTTGCCGAGAAAAAGCGACCGTTGCTGGGGTGCGAATTGCCCATTGAATCTATATGTTTATGTGCATGCGACAATCATGCGGCTATGCATGCAGAGTGATTGAGCAGGATAACGAGGGGAGGCGGATCGGCGCAGGCCGGCCAATGGGACTCCTGTGGGTTCTGTCACTCGGCATGCCGGAGGCTCGCAGAAAGGAGCATGTATGGTTCGAATGCATCTCAATATGTATAAGGGAGGTGTAAGCCGGAGACTTGCTGCCATCGCGCTGCTTGCATGGGCGCTTTGTTGCGCTTTGGGACCCATGCGTGCGTTTGCTGTTGACGGTGTGGTCGATACTGTGAACGTCAACCACCTGCTTGGTGGGACGGCGACCGCGAGTGCCTACGAGGACAACGACGATAAGCTCAAACCCGACCATGCCATCGACGGCAAGACCGATACGCGTTGGTCGAGCAGCTCGGCAAAGCCCAACAAGGACGATACAACCTGGCTTGCCGTCGACCTCAAGCAAGACGCCAAGCTGCAGTTCTTCGACATCCAGTTCGAGGAGCGCAAGGTTGCGGTCAAGCCCAGCAACGTAAAGGGCTTTGATATTCAGTATCAGACCCCAGGCAGCGACGAGTGGAAACTGGCCAAGACCGTCGAGAGCGTCAAGAGTGGCGATGGTTACGAGACTCACGTTCGCGTGATGCTTGACGAGCCCATCGTGGCCTCCAAGATCCGCCTGACCAACTTCGACATCGTTGCGGGCGACACGCAGTGGAACGGCGCATCCGTGGTTGAGCTCGCCGCCTATACGAACGAGCAGGCTGTGACCCAGTCGCTCAGCAGCGTGGTGAAGAGTCTTGAGCAGATGGGGGAGCAGACTGTCGCGCTCGACGCCGCGTCCATCTCCCTTCCCGAGGTTCCCGAGGGCTTCACCGTCCAGTTGAATGGAGCGGACTTCGAGCAGGTCATCGGTGATGACCTGAGCGTGGTTCACCCTCTGGTCGATAAGGTCGTGCAGGTATCGTGGAAGGTGACCAAGGACGGTAGCGATGAGACCGCCGAGACCAAGGACATCCCCTATGTGGTGAAGGGCGCCAAAACGCAGGAGCAGGGCAAAAACGCCAAGCCCTCCGTTGTGCCCGAAATCCAGGAGTGGTTCTCCGACTCGACGGCCAAGCTCTCCCTCGACACCGTGACCGCGATTACCTATTCCGATGCCTCGCTCAAGGCAATTGCCGAGGAATTCGCAGACGACTACAAGACCTTTACCGGTCGCGATCTGACGATCGAGCAGGTCGGCGCAAAGGCCGGCGCGTTCAACTTCACGCTGGCGTCCCCCGAGGGCGATGCGCTTCTTGGGGATGAGGGCTATGCCATGACCATCGATGCCGACAGCATCGACGTGGTGGCACCCGCCGTGACCGCCAACATGTACGCTATGCAGACCATCCTGCAGATGTACAAGCTCGACACGGACGGGTTCCCCATTGGCCAGATGCGCGACTATCCGCGCTTCGAAGTGCGCGGCTTCATGTGGGACGTGGCGCGTAAGCCCGTGTCCCTCGACATGATGAAGAACGTGGCGCGCACCATGCGTTACTACAAGATGAACGACTTCCAGGTCCATCTTTCCGACAACCTGATCTTCCTCGAGGATTACGGCGCGGAGGAAAACCAGTGGCAGGCCTATAGTGCCTTCCGTTTGCAGACGGATGTGGCCAATGCCGAGGGCGAGACCCCCACGGCAAAGGACTACTCCATTACCAAGGACCAGATGCGTGACTTCATTCAGTCCGAACGCGCCCTTGGCATGAACATCGTCCCCGAGATCGACATGCCCGCGCATGCTGTGGCCTTTACCAAGGTGTGGCCTGAGCTCGGCGTGCACAACACCAGGGTCACGACGGCTGGGAACACGACGCGTTCCGCTATCGACCATCTCGATGTGACCAAGCCCGAGACCATGGAACTCATCAAGGATATCTTCGATGATTACACTACGGGCGAAAACGAGGTTTTCGACGACGAGACCGTCGTGCACATCGGCGCAGACGAGTTCATCATCCCCAACGGCCGCCCGGCATATTGCAGCTTCTATAACGACCTCGTGCCGCACCTCAAGGCAAACGGCAATACCGTACGCGTATGGGGCAGCTTTGACAGCAGCTACCTGCAGGGTGGTGGCACCGAGCCCGGTCCTGAGGGCATCGAGGACGTTCAGATGAACATCTGGTCTCTTGGTTGGGCGAA
This sequence comes from uncultured Collinsella sp., assembly GCF_959026545.1. Lineage (NCBI taxonomy): Bacteria > Bacillati > Actinomycetota > Coriobacteriia > Coriobacteriales > Coriobacteriaceae > Collinsella > uncultured Collinsella sp. Next base: position 57,279 of record NZ_CAUFLV010000012.1, on the reverse strand, counting down.
CCCTCGGCGCATGCACGATAAGGGCTTCGATCTTATCAACATCCTCGATTCCTATGGCTACATGGTTCCCAATGGTGGTGGCAATCGCGGTGCATACGGCGACTACCTCAACTCCGAGGGGCTGTACAACTCGTTCGATCCCAACAACTTTGGCGGTACCGTGCTGCCATCTGGCGATAAGCAGGTGCTGGGATCCGCATTCGCCATCTGGAACGACAATATCGACACACGCGCATCCGGTCTATCTGAGGCCGACGAGTTCACGCGCTTCTTCGATGCGATGCCTGTGTACGCAGAGAACAACTGGGCTGCTACCGGCAAGGAAAAGGGCGAGGGAAGCAAGGGGTATCAGAACCTTCGCTCTCTCGTGGAGACGGCCGGCTACGGTCCGGGCGTGAATCCGTACGGCGAGGCTTCCCTCAAGGGCGATTCCTACGAGGAGTTCGACTTCGAGCAGGGCCTCGACGATGTGAGTGAGAACGGCCGCGACCTTACGGAGGGCAAGAACGCGGAGGTGGAGAACGGCAAGCTCACATTGAACGGTGGCGAGTCCTATGTTGACGGTGCGATCGACAAGATTTCGACCGGCACCTCGCTCTCCTTTGACATCGAGCTCACCGAGCCTGCCTGTCCCGGCGATATCCTCTTTGAGGCCGATGCGCCGTACGGCACGTTGGATATTCGCGTGATGGACGACGGACGGCTTGGCTTTACGCGCGAGCTGTACAACTACTACTTCGACTATAAGCTGCCAGTGGGCAAGTCGGTTCACGTTGAGATTGTCACCAGCGTGCAGGAGGCAACGCTCAAGATCGACGGCGAGGCCATCGGGACGGCACGTGGCAGCTTTTACAACGCCGATGCGGGCAAGGTGACCAAGGAGGGCATTACCAATGCCACCTTTACCCTGCCTCTGCAGCGCATAGGGTCCAAGACGCAGGCGATCGCCGCGACTATGGACAACGTGGTGGTCAAACCTGCCGTCGAGGAACCCGAGATCGATGAGTTCAACAAGAAGGCCTGGACGGCAACGACCAATAGCCAGACCCTTCAAGGTGAAACCGCCGGTGGCCACATCGGGCACGCCTGCGACAACGACGATGCCACCATCTGGCACTCCAATTGGAAGGACGTAACGGAAGGTAACGCCGACGGGCACCTGTCCGTGACGAACCCAATCTACGCTGAGATCGACTTCGGTAAGGGTTATCTCATCAATCAGTTCTCCTTTACGCCGCGTAAGGGCCAAAACAGCGGTCAGGTGACCGAGGCGAACCTGTTCATTCGCACGGAGAAGGATGGAGAATGGAAGCAGGTCGTCAAGGGCGCCACGTTCAAGGCGGATGGTTCCAAGAAGACCATCTCGTTCGACGAGCAGACGGTGTACGGCGTGCGCTTTGAGGCGACCAAGTCCAATGACGAGTGGGTTGCCGTTTCCGAGTTCGACATCGCCAACAAGCCCGCACCCGCAAGTACGGTGTACGCGCGCGGCATGAGCTATGTCGCCGCGCAGGACGGGTCGCTCGACATGTCCGCGGGTGAGTTGGGTGGTATCGTGACGGGATCGGTCGAGGACGCGGATGCCTCCGACGCCGTGTTCCGTGCGGACGTCAAGCCCGGCTCCAAGGTGACTCTCACGGCAAAGGCCGGCGATGACATGGAGTTCATGGGTTGGTTTGCCCCCTGTTCAAGCGAGCCTCTGAGCGAGGAGACTTCCTATGAGGTTGCAGCCGACTACAGCGTTGCGCTCGAGGCGCGCTTTAAGCGCTCCGATGAGACGCCTGCTCCCCCTGTGCCTACGACTCATACGGTGACCTTCACGGTTGATGGTGAGCAGTATCACAAGGTTGAGGTGGCCGATGGCGAGACGGTCGCGGCGCCGCAGGATGATCCGGTTAAGGACGGCCACACCTTCAAGGGCTGGTATCTCAACGGCGAGCTGTATTCGTTTGAGACGCCCGTGACGAGCGACCTGACGCTCGTTGCGAAGTTCTCGAAGAATGACGCGCCGTCTGAGAAGCCGGGCGAGAAGCCCGGGCAGGGCTCGACGCAGAAGCCCGATTCTGGGTTGCCCCAGACGGGTGATAGCTCGATGCTCGTGATTGGTGGCGTTGCGGTGGCTGCTGTGGCTGTAATCTCCGCTGGCGTTATTGTGAGGCGTCGCAAGCAGTGACTGCTGCACGCGCGTAACGTTACCTGATCGCCGATGATGGGGCGGGGCACCCTGAGGGTGCTCCGCCTTTTCATGTTGTGCGTCGCCGTGCCTCGTCGCAATGTGAGTGCCTTCCGCTCATGCCAAATGTTGACGCTGTGTTAACCCGCTGCATTGCGGGGTGCTGAACGCATAATCTCGCCCGCCTCGTGCATATTGTGAGAAATACTCCCCTCTGGTAAAGTACGAGCACTACGGCGGAATCGCGGGAACGGGGAGACTATGACTACTGGTAAGTTGACATCGAGGCAGTCCCTATTCGTGGGCGTTACCCTCTTTTCTATGTTCTTTGGCGCGGGAAACCTGATTATCCCGCCCTTACTGGGTTTGCAGGCGGGTGAGGCCGTGGTTCCCGCCATGGTCGGTTTCCTCGTTACGGGTATCGGTCTGCCCATGCTCGGCATTATCGCGGTTGGCCTCGCGGGCACTATCCGCGACCTCGCCTCGCGCGTGCACCCGCTGTTCGCGCACGTCTTCGTTGCGGCGAATTACCTGGCAATCGGTCCGTGCCTCGCCATTCCGCGCACCTCTTCCACCTCGTTTGAGATGTTTGAGCCGCTGCTCCCCGCGGGGCTTTCGCTCGAGGTGGCGCGCCTCGTGTTCTCGGTCGTGTTCTTCACCGTTGCCTACCTGCTCGCCATGCATCCGAACGCTCTCACGCGCCTGCTCGGTCGCATCACCGGCCCCGCCCTCATCGCCTTGCTGGTCTTCGTGATCGGTGCCGCGCTCTTCGACCCCGCATCCAGTCTCGAGGCCGCCCATGCTACGTACGCCTCCGCCCCCGCTATGTCGGGCTTCCTCACGGGTTACCAGACCATGGATCTGCTGGCGTCGCTCACGTTCGGCATCGTCATCGCCACGAATATCCGCGAGCTCGGCGTGACGGACGATGCCGGCCTCACGCGCGAGGTTTCCCGCGCGGGCATATTCGCGGGCGTGCTCATGGGCATCATCTACTGCGGCTTGGCGCTGGTGGGCGTCAACATAGCCGCCGTTCTGCCCGGCGCTACCAACGGTGCCGAGATCCTTGCTGCCTCCGCTGGTCAGCACTTCGGTACGGTGGGCACGGTGGTCGTTGCGGCAATCTTCCTGCTTGCCTGCCTCAATGTGTGCATCGGTCTCATCAGCTGTTGCGGCACGTACTTCTCCGACGAGTTCCCGCGCATTCCATATCGCGTGTGGGCACTGGGTTTTGCCGTCTTCTCCTGCGTGGTGTCGAACTTCGGGCTCGATGCCATCCTCACGTTCTCCGTCCCACTGCTCAACGCGATGTACCCCATGGCGATCGTCCTGGTTGTGATGGGCATGCTGCATAAGGTGTGCGATGGCATGCCCGCCGTGTGGCCATGCGCCGTGGGCTTAACCGCCGTCGTGAGCATTGCCACCTCTTTGCGCGACGCGTTTTTCACCGGCGCTTGGCTGCCGTTCGACGTCCTGCCCTTTGCCGATTTGGGCATGAATTGGGTTGTGCCCGCACTGCTCGGAGCGTTAATCGGCGTTGTGGTGTCGTTTGCCGGCAAAAAGCCCCAAAGCGCATCCTAAGTGAGTGCTTTTCCTGCGTTTGTACCCTCCGAATCGTATGAAAAGCGCCTGCTCGGCGAATTGGGTGATGGTGTCGGGCCTCTTGGGCTCCGGGGCCTCCGGGCGATATGCTGCCCATTCGTTTGGCACGATGGCGGCAGGTAGCGGTATAGTTGGAGCCAGCGATTGAGGCGGGCACATGGACCTGCCACACGAAGGGAGCTCCAATGACCGAAAGCAAGCAGTACTACATTGGCATCGACGTGGGAGGCACCTCCGTCAAGGAGGGCCTGTTCGACGAGGACGGCAACCTACTCGGCAAGGTGAGCGTGCCAACCCCCTCTTTGGCCAATGAGGAGGGCTACGCGGCGGTCGTGGGCGGCATCGAGGAGCTCATGGCGTCCGTGCAGCAGCCCATGCTGTTCGTGCGCGGCGTCGGTCTGGCGCTGCCGTGCCCCGTTCCCGCGAGCGGCAACATCACGCTTGCCGCCAACATCAAGATCAACGCCCCCGAGCTCAAGGAGGCACTCGAGTCTCGCTGTCCCCATGCCGCCGTGCGCTACGTGAACGATGCGAACGCGGCTGCCATGGGGGAGCTGTGGCGTGGTAGCGCCAAGGGTCATCGCAGCATGGTCATGGTGACGATCGGCACCGGTTTGGGCGGTGGCGTCGTGGTGAACGGCGATGTGATCGACGGCGCGTTCGGTGCGGGCGGCGAGATCGGCCACATGTGCGTGAACCCCGACGAGACCCGTGTGTGCGGCTGCGGCAACAAGGGCTGCCTCGAGCAATACGCCTCCGCCACCGGCGTGGTGAGCAACTACCTGCATGAGTGCAAGGTCCGTGGCGTCGACCCCATCGAACTTTCCGGCACGAGCGACTCCCGCGCCGTGTTCCAGGCGTGCCGTGAGGGCGACGAGGTCGCCTGGGCTGCCGTTGAAACGATGACCGACTATCTCGCCCGCGGCCTGCAGATCATCTCTGCTGTGGTCGATCCCGAGGTGTATGTCTTGGGCGGCGGCGCTTCTGCTTCTGCGGACGTATATTTGGACAAGCTGCGCGAGAAGTATGCCGCTTGCGCTCTCTCCGTGAGTACCAAGACTCCCATTGAGGTCGCCGAGCTCGGCAACGATGCGGGTATCATCGGTGCTGCGTACGTGGCGCTGCGCGCCGCTGCGTGCGAGGTGTAGACGAGCGTCGTGCACTCGCCGCATGGCTGTCCGCTGTCCTGCTCGACGGCGTGTGCGGATCGCTGTAGATGAAGAGGCCGGTTCCAAATGGAGCCGGCCTCTTGTTTTGCATGCGGTGTTTGTCCTCGAACTGCCACATTGGGAGGTTCGAGGGGGGCTTTCTTCCTGTCAGCGCGTCGCGTTGCCCGGGGCGGCGTTGGCCTTGCGCACGGCAAGCTCGGCAAGGATGGTATTGGTAACGAGGAGCGCCGCAATCATATAGGGAATGAGCACCGCTCCACCCGCACCGGCGACGAGCCCAAAGACGGGCGGCACGAGCATGGAGCCCGCATACGCGCATGCCATTTGCAGGCTGACCAGCCCCTGGGATGCCTTGGCGCCAAAGCGCTTGGGCGTGAGGGCGACGATGCTGGGGTAGATGGGAGCACACCCAAGACCCATAAGCAGAATGGAGATACCGGCGGCAACAGGCCCGTCAAACACCAGGAGCGAGAGGATGCCGAGGGCGATGAGCGCTTGGCCAATGCGGATCTGGTTCTCGCTTGTGAGCCATTGGGCAACAAAGCCCGACACGAGGCGTCCGATGGTGATGCCCATAAAGAATTGCGCAACGATGGAAGCCGCCGTTGCCGTGTCGATGGAGCGCGCCATGACGAGGTAGCTGGCAATCCACAGGCCAATGGAGCCCTCGAGCGCGCAGTAGAAGCCAAAGGAACCGATGGAGGCGATGGCACCCGGGAGTCTAAGTAGCTCTCGGTTCGTGAGGGGGCGTTCGCCAGAGGGCTGCTTACGGGGAGCACCGGTGTCAAAGGCAGGTTCGATCGCCGTGCCTTCATTTGCATCGGTCGCCTCCGCGTCGGTTGATTTCCACAGAGGAAGTGAGAGGAACAGGGCCGCCGTGATTGCGGCCTGGATGAGGCCGATACCGAGGTATCCGCCATGCCAACTCAAGGGGCTGGCGAGGGCCCAGCCCATAACGAGCGGGCCCACGCTCGCGCCGACACCCCAGCAGCAGTGTAGCCAGCTCATGTGGCGTGCGCCGTAATGCAGAGCAACGTAGTTGTTGAGGGCGGAATCGATGGCACCCGCGCCTAGACCGTAGGGAATGGCGATGAGGCAGAGCTGCCAGAACGCGTTCGTTGTAGAGAAGCCGAGGATCGCCGCAGCGGTGAGGCCAACCGAAAGTGCGGTGAGCTTGCCGGTGCCGAGCTTGTGGACCAGGCGCGCGGTGAGCAGTGACGAGATGATCGTACAGCAGCTGATGATGATGGAGATGAGGCTTTGTGCGGCAACGGGCGCGGCGAGGTCGACGTGCATGACGGGCCATGCGGTGCCGAGCAACGAGTCGGGAAGGCCGAGCGAGATAAACGTGAGATAGATGACAGCGAGAAGGAGAGAGGCCATTGATGCTCCGGGGTTGATGGGACGAGGTGGACGGCAAGACGTGCTTCGGCGCTGTGCCGACAGGGAGAGCCTACAGCCTATGGAAGATCGGCTCCATGTGGTCGAAGGTGCAGAACTCGGTAAAGCCGATTTCCTGCAGGCGCTCGCGCATCATGGGGATGTGCGCGCCAAGGTGTTCGGGCTTGTGCGAGTCGCTGCCGATGGTGAGGATACGGCCGCCGAGGTCGTGGTAGAGGCTCAGGATCTCAACGCTGGGGGTGAGATCGGACAGGCCGTATCGGACGGAGGAGGTGTTGAGCTCGATGCCCTTGTCGCGGCGAATCGCCTCTTCAAGAATTTCCGCCACGATGTCGCGATTGTTCACGTCGGGCCAGGGTCCGAGCGGGTCGTAGCGCTTGATGTGGTCGAGGTGTCCGATAACCGACCAATGGTCGAAGTTCTGGACAACGCGCAGCATCTCCTCGTAGTGCTGCATGTTGTACTGCTCCTGCGTCCTGCCCTCCTGGAACGTTCCATCCCAAAACTCCTGGTCACCAACCTGGTGGATGGACAGGATGATGAAGTCCCACGCATTGGCGTGCTGGTCGAACAGCGTCTGGTACTTGTCGAGCGTGTGCGATTGCACGCCGAATTCCATACCCGTTTTCACCGTGAGCTCCGGTGCAAATCGCCCGCGCGCCCGCTCGATGGCGGGGAAGTAGCGCTCGTAGTCGACGTTGATGGAGGGCTTGCCCTCAACGATCTTGGCGCAGGAGGGGTCGCGGCGGTATTCGTCCCAGTCGGGGCGCACGCCGTAGTCCACGTGGTCGGTGATGCAGATCTCGTCGATGCCGCGTTCAACGGCGAGCGCGCAGACGTCTTCGAGCGGGAAGACGGAGTCGTCGGAGAAATCGGTGTGTACATGGTAATCAGCAAGCATGCTGGCTCCAATCAAGAAAGAGAATTCCCCTCGTCGATGGCGAATGCCAATCGAATTGGCCGTGGACATGCCACTTGCAAGGATGCCCGACGAAAAGCCGGTCTCTGCTGGCGCAGCCTGCGCGCGATGCCGCGCCTCGCATGGATCGACGAAGGGGGTGTTGCTATTCCGCACGTATGATACCGTGCCGATAACAGGGCTTCGTCAAAGAGACGGGTGTTTATCGTTAATACAGAGGCTTGCGAGGCGGGGTGACGTCCGCGCGTTACAATGAGAGCATCCATGCATTCGCTACAAGGGAGGAGCCCTCATGGCAAACGTCCTCGTCTTCGGACACCAGAACCCCGACAACGACGCCATCATGTCGTCCGTCGTCCTGTCCCAGCTGCTCAACCAGGTTGAGTACCAGGGCAACACCTACACCGCCTGCTGCTTGGGTCCGCTTCCCGCCGAGTCCGCCAAGCTCCTTGAGGACGCTGGCGTGGCTGCCCCGACGCTCATCGACGCCATCGAGCCCGCTGCCGAGGGTGAAGACGCCCAGCTCGTCATCCTGACCGACCACAACGAGCCCGGCCAGTCCGTCACCGGCCTCGAGAACGCCACCATCTTCGGCGTTGTGGATCACCATCGCTTCGGCGACTTCACCACCGCCGCTCCGCTGCACATCGTGGCGTTGCCTTGGGGTTCCTCCTGCTCCATCGTGGCCAAGCTGTTCGAGGTTCTGGGCGTTGAGCCCACGGACACGCAGGCCAAGCTGCTGCTGTCCGCCATGATGACCGATACCCTCATGCTCAAGAGCCCCACCGCCACCGATGTGGATGCCGCTATCGCCGCAAAGCTCGGCGAGCAGCTCGGCGTCGACCCGGTCAAGTTCGGCATGGAGGTCTTCCTCACCCGCCCGTCCGGCTCCTTCACCGCCGCCGAGATGGTCGGCAACGACATCAAGATGTTCGAGGTTGCTGGCAAGAAGCTCCTCATTGGTCAGTACGAGACCGTGGACAAGTCCCGCGCGCTCGGTATGATTCCCGAGATCCGCGAGGCCATGCGCGTTTACCAGGCCGAGAAGGCCGCTGATGGCATTGTGCTCTGTCTCACCGACATCATGGAGGAGGGCTCCCAGGTCCTGCTCGAGGGCGACACCGCCGCCGCGCAGAAGGGTCTCGGTATCGAGGACGTGGCCGAGGGCGTGTGGATGCCCGGCGTGCTTTCTCGCAAGAAGCAGGTCGCTGCCCCCATTCTCGCCGCGAACTAACGCTTCTCCAACAAGCGTGAGGCGCCCTGCAACGCATGTGCGGTGCAGGGCGCCTTTCTATGCCAGAGGTTGAGTTTTGCAATATGGATGCCCGGCAATTATGGATTCGCTCTAGAACCAATAATGGACATATGTCGCTCATATGTGCCCGCTGGGTAGGATAGTTCTCGATGTGAAAAGAGACGGGGAGTGGTATGGACGCACGCGAGCAGCTTTTCAACGAGACGCAGCGCAAGCGCATCGAGCGGCGCGATATTTGGGAACGCATCTCGGAAAATGGAACTATCGCCGCTGCCGTGATGGTTGTGGCGGCGATTGCCGCGGTTATCTGTGCCAACAGTGACGCTTATGAGGCGATTCACCATATCTTGATGGAGCCCATCCACGTGGGCATTGGTTCGCATACGATGGCGATCTCCATCGAGGTGTTCGTAAACGATTTCCTCATGGCGATCTTCTTCCTGCTCGTGGGCATCGAGCTCAAATACGAGATGACGGTGGGCGAGTTGAGGCGCCCGCGTCAGGCGCTGCTCCCCATGCTTGCCGCCGTGGGCGGCGTGGTGGTGCCAGCGACGATCTACATGCTGCTCAATCGCGGAAGCGGTTCGGCACAGGGCTGGGCTATTCCCATGGCAACGGACATCGCGTTCGCTCTTGGCGTGCTCTCGCTGTTGGGCAACCGCGTGCCCGCCGGCGTGCGCGTGTTCTTCTCGACCCTCGCTATTGCCGACGATCTCATCTCCATCGCGGCGATCGCCCTGTTCTACGGTCAGGCTCCCGATCTCATGTGGCTCCTAGCCGCCGCTGTGGTGACCGTATCCCTGTTCATGCTCAACAAGACGCAGCATTACCGCTTGGCGCCTTATATGGTGGGTGGATTCGTCCTCTGGGTGTGCCTGTTCAAGTCGGGCGTGCATGCCACGCTCGCGGGCGTCATTGTGGCGTTCGCGATTCCCGCGCGCTCGGGCATCCGCTTGGACAACCTGACTGACTGGCTGCGCGGTTATATGCCCGACCTGGTCGATTCTTACGATGAGGATGCGCATATCCTGGGACAGCACGACTTCACGCACGCCACCTTGGGTGCCGAGCGCGTTATGCATCGCGTCTCGCCCCCGCTCGTCCGCCTCGAGCGTAAGATCTCGACGCCGGTTAACTTTATCATCTTGCCGCTGTTTGCTTTCGTGAACGCTCAAGTGCGCCTGGTGGGCGTCGATGTGGTGCAGTTGGCATTCGACCCCGTGTCCATGGGTACGTACTTTGGCATGCTGCTGGGCAAGCCCATCGGCATTGTGGGGGTAACATTTCTGCTGGTGAAGCTTGGCATTGCCGAACTGCCAAGCAGGGTGACGTGGCGGCACATCGTGGGCGTTGGTATCTTGGGCGGCATCGGGTTCACCATGTCGATTTTGATCTCGGGCCTTGCTTTCCCCGCCGAGCCCTTCGAGATGCTCGCTGCCAAGGCCGCCATCCTCGCAGGATCCGTGAGCGCCGCGGTAATCGGCATGATTTACATGACGGTCGCCTGCAAGAAGGCGAAGCGCCCCTGACCTTACCGCGCGCATGGAGGCGCGCCTAGCCTTACCGCGCGCGTGTAATGTCGAAAAAAATGAGATTGAAGCCCTTCACTTTCGACATTACACGCGCACAGCGCCTGCATTTGCTCGCGCGCGTTCGCACCACGCCTGATTGCGTTCGTACTGCGCTTGCGTTTGCCTGTGCCCGCATCGCGCCTGTGTCCGTCCGCATTCGCCCGTATTCGCCCACGTCCGTCCGCATCGCGCGCACGCACGCGCATGCACCTCAATTTGGAGCCCATCTCCAATTCGAGGTCCGGCGGGGTGCCCCTGCTGCCTACTCGACCGTGCCGTAGGTGGCACCCCAGCCGTGCGCGGCGAGGGCGGAGTTGATTTGATCGCACAGCCTCGTGCGGTCGTACGTTCCCGGGGGCACGAGGTTCACGATCTCGAGCAAATCGGGTGCGAGGTCCAAAATCTCGGCCTGCACGATGAGGTCGAGCCGCTCGATTGTCTCGCGTCCGGTGAACAGGCCGTCTACGAGGCGCTGCAGGTCGCCGAACTCCTCGGCTTGAAACATTCCCAGGTGCATGATGGGCTCCTTACTTGGTGGGCGAGGGGTCGTGGATTGGGGCGTCTGTCAAAATCGAGGCGGCATCCGGCGTTGGCGAGGCGTTCGGTTCGGCAGGGGCGTCTGAGGCGATTGGGGCGGTTTGCGACTCAGCTGCTGCCTTGTCCGTGCTCGTACCGGTGCTTGCCGCGCGCACGCGCTCAATCACGCACTCCATTGTCTCATCGATGCAGTCGCGCTTGAGCTCGCATTCCCAAATGGTGATGGCGGTCCAGCCCAGTGCCTTGAGCTCGTCGAGCGCGCGTTGGTCACGCTCGACGTTACGGCGGAACTTCGCTTCCCAGAACTCGACGTTCTTCTTGGGGACGCTTGGATTGCAGTTGGGGCAGCGGTGCCAGTAACAGCCATTGACGAAGATGGCGATCTTGCGTCCGGGGAAGGCGATGTCGGGACGTCCGGGGGCCTTTGCCCAGTCGAGGCGGTAGCCGGTGAGCCCGGCGGCACGCAACCGTTGGCGTACAAGAAGTTCGGGCTTGGTGTCGCGCCGCTTGTTGCCCTGCATGGATTTGCGCACAGCGGCGCGGCGACGGACCAGGGCGGTTTGGCCGGCGGTCAGCTGCGAGGTGTCGATGCCGTCGAGGAGGTCGGGCTTCTTCGGGGCGCGCTTCTTTCGAGCGCGTTTTTTGCTGGCGCGCGTCCTGCCCTCATGCTCCTTGCCGACCTCGTCGCTCGTCTTAGGCTGACGGGCCCCTTCGCCGTTCGATTTCCGCGCGAGCTGTTCGAGGAGTTCCACAAGCTCGATATCGGCCGGCATCCATTCCAGCGTCGCGAGCGAGACCTGCGGTACCCAGCGCAGTTCGCGTTGACGGTCGTTGCCCTGAGGCTCCCCTTCATCTTCGGCAATTTGGCAAAAGAAGCAGTTCATCGAAAGATGGAAGTCGGGGTAGTCGTACTCGAGGGTGTAAAAATCTTGCAAGTTAGTGACGCGCACCTGCAGCTCCTCGAGCAGCTCTCGCCTGCACGCTTCCTCCGGCGTCTCGCCGTTCTCAATTTTGCCGCCGGGGAACTCCCACATGCCTGCCATGCTGCCATATCCGCGTTGAACGGCCAAAACTTCGCCACCCTCGCGCTGGATAATGCCCGCCGCCACGCGAACGTTCTTCATGCACGTCACCTCGCTTTGCGATGCTTCCAATCGCTGCTTCCGTTTTCCACAAGCAACCTTACACGAATGCAACCCTTCTGTAAGCCAAATCGATGGTTGTGCACGGGGGTTGCTGCGAGTATAGGGGTCGAAGAAAAAGACCAGCGCGCCAGTGTGCGCGAGCAGATGGGAAAGGACGTTTACGATGAAGGACATGATGATGAAGATGGACGCCGCGATTGTTCAGGGTGAGCCCGCGCTCGTTCAGGCGAGCATGAGCCAGGTTGAGATGACGGTGTGGCTGTGCGTGATGGCGCTCATGGCATCGGGCATGCTCGCATTGCTTGCGCTGGTAAGCCGCTAGTCAGCTATTTGGCCGCGCTCTGGCAAGATTGTTAAAGAGAGAGGAATGATTCACATGGCATTTGAGGCACAGGCCGCTCCCGTCCTTGAGGTGCGCCACGTCGAGAAGGTATACGGCAGTCGCAACAACGTCACGCGCGCGCTCGCCGATGTGTCGTTCACGGTGAATAAGGGCGAGTTCGTGGGTATCATGGGCGCATCGGGATCCGGCAAATCGACACTGCTCAACTGCGTGTCTACCATCGACACCGTGACAAGCGGCAGCGTCATCATCAACGGGGCGGACGTAACGCGTCTCAAGCAGGCCAAGCTCACGCGCTTCCGTCGCGAGCAGCTGGGCTTTATTTTCCAGGATTCGAACCTACTCGACACGCTTACCGCGCGCGAGAACATCGCCCTACCGCTCACCATCGCGCGCACGCCCGCCAAGGAGACCCTTGCGCGCGTTGAACAAGTGGCACAGCGTCTGGACATCGCGGGCGTGCTCGATAAGTATCCCTACCAGATGTCCGGCGGACAGCAGCAGCGCGTGGCGGCTGCCCGTGCCCTGGTGACCGACCCCGCCGTCATCCTGGCCGACGAGCCCACGGGCGCCCTCGACTCCAAGAACGCCCGCCTGTTGCTCGAGAGCCTCGAAAACATGAACCATGCGTACCAGGCAACCGTGCTTATGGTCACGCACGACAGCTTTGCCGCGAGCTACACCAACCGCGTGCTGTTCATCCGCGACGGGCGCATTTTTACCGAGCTCCGCCGCGGAGACAGCCCGCGCCGCGAGTTCTTCGACCGCATCATGGAGGTCGTGGCCATGATGGGCGGGGAGGGCTCCGATGCTCTGTAAACTCGCTTGGGGCAACGTGCGCCGTGCGGGTAAGGACTACTTGGTCTACCTGCTCACGCTCACGCTTGCCGTCACGGTGTTCTACGCGTTCAACACCATTTCCGTTCAGGCGGATCTGGTGCTTGAGGAAGAGGGTATGCCCGAACTCCTAAGCACCATCATGTCCGGACTCACCATGTTCCTCGCTACGCTTATGGGTTTTCTCATGGTGTACGCGAACAACTTCATCATGAAACGACGCAAGAAGGAATTCGGCCTGTATCAGGTCCTTGGCATGAGTCGTGGCCAGGTGTCGCGCGTGATGGCCCTCGAGACGGCCATCGTCTCCGGTGCGGCCCTTGTACTCGGCATCGCGCTGGGTGTGGGATTCTCCCAGCTCATGACCTTCTTCACGGCGTCACTGTTCAAAACGCAGATCCGTGACTTCCATTTCTTTTTCTCGGTGCCGGCATTTTTGATCACGGTGGGTTGCCTGGTTGCGATTTTCCTGGTGACGCTCGTGTTCAACCTGCGCGTGGTGCGTCGTGCCAAGGTGATCGACCTCATGAGCGCCGGTCGCAAGAATGAGGCCATCAAGATGCGCAACCCGATCGTGTCCGCGGCGATATTCATCCTGGGCACCGCACTCATCGGCATTGCGTACTTCCGGCTGCTGCGTGACGGCCTGCCCATTGACAGCGCGCCAAGCGAGATCGAAGCCGCCATGAATCAGTTCATGCTCACCACGGGCATTGTGGTTGTGGGCACGATTCTGTTCTTCTTTGGTCTGTCCGGGTTCTTGCTCAAGGTGCTCCAGGCCGCGCGCGGTCTGTATTGGAGGGGCCTTAACATGTTCACCGTGCGCCAGCTGTCCGCAAAGGTGAACACGGTGAGCTTCTCCATGGCCATCATCTCGATGATTTTGTTCCTAGCCATCACGAGCGTGACGGGCGGCATGTCCATTGCCAGCGTGATGAACACGAGCGTGGAGCGCAGCACGATCGCCGATTATTCGCGCGTGGTTATGTACCTTGGCGAGAACGTGGTGAACGACCCCACATATACGGGCGACGTGCCCATGAAGCTTGCGACCGAGCCCGTGGACATCCTGGAGCTGAGCCGGAGTAACGTCATCGATAAGGGCACATCCGAGGAGCGTCCCTTCGACCTTGCGGGCATTTTGGGCAGGTACGTCCAGGTGGAAATCTACGACTCGCGACCGATAGGCACCGAGTTGCCGTTGGTGAGCCTGAATGATCTTGCCGCTGCGGTGGACATGCCCATGCCCAAGGGCACGAATTCGAGCAATGCGAGCATGATGGGCCTGGCGGTCATGAAGGAGAGCGACTACAACCGCTATCTCGACTTCCGTGGTAAAGAGCGCGTCGATCTGGGCGACACTGGCTACCTCATCACGAGCGACATGGGCGAGTCGTTGAACAAGATCTATAACGCCGACATGCGCGAGGGCGTGGAGATCGAGCTTGGCGGACGCGTGCTTCGCCCCGCCGCCGCGAGTGTGGACGAGGCCGCGAGCTCCTTCTTCAACTCCTCGATGGGCAGCAATTCAGGCACGATCGTCGTGCCGGACGAGCTGGTGGATGCAAGCGGCCTGCCGCTGTACACGAGCTACTTCTTGGGCGACTACCGCGAGGGCCTCACGTACGACGAGACGGAGGGCTACGTACGTCAGGACCGCTCGTGGGATCAGATCCTGAACGCAGACGGGTCCGAAAGCGCGATTTGGGGCATGGAGGCCACGCGTGCCCAGAGCTACGAGTCCACGAACTCCATGAACGGTCTCATCAGCTACCTGGCCATCTATATCGGCTTCGTGCTTGTCGTGGCATGCGCGGCGATTCTCACGATCCAGCAGCTCTCGGGCGTGGCAGACTCCGGCAAGAACTGCCGCATCCTATCCGAGCTGGGCACGTCCAACCGCGAGATCATGCGCTCCGTTTTGGTGCAGCAGGCGATCTTCTTTGTGTTCCCGCTGCTGATGGGTGTTGCGCACTCCTTCGTGGCGCTGCAGGTGGTCATCGAGATCGTGGCGCTGTTCGGCGGTATGTCGATTGGCGGGACCGTGGGCGTGACGTGCGGCATCTTCTTACTGTGCTACGGCGGCTATTTTGTGGTCACGTATTTCATGAGCAAGGGCATTGTCCAAGATTCGATACGCCTACGCCATGCGCAGTAGGCACTCGGGCGGCGCCTGCGAGGGGTTCCCGTGCGCAGGCGCAACGCCCTGTTCGCTCTGGAGGCGTTAACGCTTCGCGGAGAGGTTGTATTCGTACCGATGTGGGAGGTGTTTGCAGGTGTTCGAGGCGATTGCCGTTTTGGTAGACACGGCTATGTTGGTCGTAGGCGTGGCGGCAGTTATCAGCTCGCGCACGTCGGAACCTTCGGCGTGCGAGCGGCGGCAGGGCGGCATTGGTGCCAGCGGCATGAAATAGAAAAATGGGTCCGGCGCAATAGGATGCCGGACCCATTTTTATGCCGTAATGAACTGCGGGACCTTGCGGTCGTGTTCATCACAGGGAACCCGATCGACCTCCTGCTCGACGAACGCGACGCCCAAAAGCTGACAATCCTCGCGCAGTTGCGGCAGGTAGCGGTCGTAGGTGCCCCGTCCGTAGCCCAAGCGGTTGCCTTGAGCGTCAAATGCGACGGCGGGCACAATGACCAAATCGATTTCCGATGGGGGCACAACCGGGAAGCGCGTGTCGTCCTTGGGGGGAACGCTGCCCTTGATGCGCGAGGGGATGAAGCGGCGCGTCGCGCCCGCACGCGTGCTGGTGTACGTCTGGTGCTCTTCGGTCACAGCGGGTCCCCAGGGCTTGCGCGGGTCAACGATGAACGGCACGTTTCCGCCCAAGTAGTTGTTGCACGAGACGGAGCGCATGCACATGGCTCCCTGTGCGGCGTTAGGGATCATGCACGGGAACACAATGCGGTACCCGTATGCGTATGCCCCGCGAATGAAGCGATCGAGATCGACTTCATAGCGCAGTGCCGCGTACACTGCGAGCGTTGGGGGCTGTCCGTTTTTGCTCTTGATACCGCTGGCGCGTAACTGGTCGAGCAGCTTGTTGCATATCTCGCGTGATTTCGTCGAGCGGGCGCTCGGGCGCAGCTCCTGGCGGCACTCGATGATTGCGCGGCGCACGTCGCTCTTTTGTTCGAGAATCTCCTGTTCAGCAGCACTGGGCTTTTCGCGGGGAGCGCTTTCCGTTGTGGCCGGCGTCTTCGTATGTTTTGCAGTTGCCATTGCACGGTCCTCTCGTCTTCGTCTGTCCATTCTACCGCTTGCCACGTGCGGCCGCGCGGGAGAGGGGGCTGCTTTACGCCTCCTCCCCGCATGTGTCGCATGTGTCGCTCAGCAGATCAACGACGTTCCAGTTCGCATTGCTCGCCTCGATCACGTCGCGCCCGGCAAATACGCAGGCGGGGGCATCGTTCGCGATGCGCTTGACGTCGTCGCTCAACGCCCGAAGCGCCTCGGGGGTCGCCTCGAGCATTTGGCGCCGACGCACGGAGCGCTGCTCGGGCGGCGTCTTGCAGAAGTATTCGGCGTTGCGACGCTTGGTAAGCGCGTAGGGCTTGATCGGCGCGTCAACACCCGAAACACAGCTCACGATGAAGCCCTCGAAGGTCTGAGTGTCGGGCGCAAACGACGTGAGCCAGTCGCCGGAGGCCGCGATGCGCGCGAGCGACGGGTCGATGGCGGGGTCGCGGTACGTGTAGAAGCTCGCGTGGCGCGGGCTCGGCGAGCGGAAACCGCAGCCGTAGGCACCGCCCTTCACGCGGATCTCGTTCCATAGGTAATCGTAGGATAGGGCGTTGGAGGCGACGCTCCATACGCCGTCGGTCTCGATGCCCAGCACGCGTGGGTCGCAGGCGCGGGCGAGGTAGCTCACATCGCTGGGAATGACGAAGGCCTCATGCTTGTCCTCGGGCCACGGCACGTAGAGTTCCTTGGCGGGCGCGGTGCGGGGGGCGAGGCCCAGGTCACCCGCGGCCGCCCAATAGCGCCGGAAGTCCTCATCGGAGCCGGTGAAACTTGCGATGCCGCCGGTCGACGTGAAGATGCGCTCGCGCAGGTCGCGTAGGGTGTCGCACAGCGCGTCTTTGCGCTCGTCGAAATGTTCGAGCAGGTCGCGTAGGAAGCGGTAGAAGTCGATGCCGGAAAGCTGCTGCGTGAGCACGGCAGCCGGCGAGACGTAGGACATGGCGCGCGCGAGCGCGGCGCTGTGTCCGTTCATGAGGAAGCCCTGCTCCATGCCGATGCGCATCTGCGTGAGCACGTCGCGCATGCGGTCGGTGTCCTCGAAGATCGTGGTCGCCCAGACCTCGCGCGGGATGCTCGCCAGGGCGTCCATCTTCTCGGACAGGGCTCCCGCGGAGACCAGCAGGCGCGGGCGCGCGAGCTTCCAGTTGGGCTGTGTGGCGACCTCGGTGGTGAAGGAGAGGAAGCCGAGGTTCGCGCCGATGTAGCTGTCGAGCTCGCCTGCGCTCATGCGCTCGGTCGCGAGCTGCTGCATGAGACGGGCGAGGACCGTGACGTAGGGGAGTTCGGAGAATGCGAGGTGCGACAGGTCGAAGTAGGTGAGGGCGTACGCGAGCTGATGCGTGGGCAGGTCGTGGCGCAGGCAGGGGATGGGGGTCTGCTTGTTCAGGACGAGCTGGGGCTCGGGGCGCGCGGGCCCGATGTCGCTCACGCGCAGGCGCGGCAGCGTCGCCTTGGCCTCGGGCGCGTCCTCGGCCTCCTGGCGCTCGCGCAGCTCGGCAACGTCCTCCACGATGCGCTGGAGCCCCGCCTCGTCGAGGGCTGCCTTTGCCGCGGCGAGTTCGTCTGCCTCCTCGCGCGCGGCGCGCGCGTCATCGGCGACGGGGACGAGCTCCACCAGCGCATGGTGGCCGCTTTCGAGCACGATCTCGCGCAGCAGGTCCTCGAAGTACGTGGTGCTCAGTGCCTGCTTGAGCTCGGCGTAGACCTTGCCGTACTCGAGCGCCCGTGTGGCTGCGGCGTCGGTGTCTTCATAGAGCCACGTGCCGAGCGCGTCGCACGCGATGGCGACGCCGTCAGCGATGCCAAAGTCGCGCTGGCGCAGGTCGAATTCCTCACTGGCGAGGACGGCGGCGAGGCGATCGCGCGGGATGCCGTTTTCCACCAGGTCGCGGCAGGCGTCCTCGATCACGCGGCGGAACTCGCGCGCGACACCCGGCTTGGCGTTCTGCAGGATGATGAGTGTGTGGGGCTGCAGCTGGTCGCCCGAGGTGTAGCTCACCACGTTGCCGCCCAAGCCCGCAGCGAGGATCGCCTTCTTGACGGGGGCTTCGTTGGTTCCGAGCAGGGCGTCGAACATGATGTCCGCGGCTATGAGGCGCTTGCGGTCGGCGACGTCGCCGAGCACGTACGCCATACCCACCAGTGCGTTCTCGGGAGTGGTGGGCATGTCGACGCGCTCGTAATCGCAGGTGACGGGCTCTTGCCGCGTGAGGGGGTTGGGCTCCCCGATGGTGACGGGTGCGCACGCGGCGGTTGCGGTCCCGTCGGCCCCAACGACCCCGGTGGGCTCAGCTGCGTCAGACGCCTTGCGCGCTTCTGCCAGCGCCCGGGCGCGGGCGCGCTCATCGCGGATGCGCGGCTCGTCGCCCAGGTAGCGCTCGTCCAAAAACGCGAGCTCGCGTTCGACCGCCATGTCGCCGTACAGCACGATGTAGCTGTTCGCCAGGTTGTAATGGCGCGCATGCGTGTCGAGGAAGTGCTCGTAGGTGAGCTGCGGGATGGCGCGCGGGTCGCCGCCCGACTCGCAGGCATACGCCGTGGTGGGGAACAGCGCCCGGTTGACGGCGTCGTCGAGGACGCTCATCGGGTCGGACAGTGCGCCTTTCATCTCGTTGAACACCACGCCGTTGTAGCGCAGGGTGCCTTGCTCGAGCGGAGCGCCTTCGGGGACGTCGAGCTCGTAGTGCCAACCCTCCTGCTCGAAGATGGCGCGTTTAGTGTAGATCGCGGGGTTGAGCACGGCGTCCATGTAGACGTCCATGAGGTTCAGCAGATCCTGCTCATTGGTCGTTGCCACGGGGTAGACCGTCTTGTCCGGGTACGTCATGGCGTTGAGGAACGTCTGCATGGAGCTCTTGATGAGGTCCACGAAGGGCTCCTTGACGGGGAATTTGGCCGACCCGCACAGGACCGAGTGCTCGAGAATGTGGAACACGCCGGTGTCGTCGGTGGGCGGGGTCTTGAAGCCGATGGCGAACGCCTTGTTCTCGTCTTCGCAGGCGAGGTAGAGCAGACGGGCGCCGGATGCCTCGTGGTGCAGCACGTAGGCGTCGGCGTCGAATTCGGCGAGGGGTTTGGCCGTGGTGACGGTGAAGCCGGACACGGTTACGCCGGGTGTGAGCAGCTGGGAGGCGCGGTCGCGGACAGAGGCATGCGGGCGCGTGGGGGCTTCATCGCAGGGGGAGGTTTGTTTGCAGGTGGAGACCGGCTGGTTCATGCGAAGCTCCTTTATGGAGAGTGTTTGCTACGTTGGTCGCTTCGCCCAGTATACCCGCTCGGCGGTCTGGCACTCCGCGCTTGCGATCCGTCCCTGCCGCGGAACATGCTCACCTCGCGCCCACACCGACTCTTTCAAATGCTGCTAGACATACAGAACACGCCTCCGATACAGCACACGCCTCCGCTGCGGCACACGCCTCCGCTGCGGCACGCGTCTCCTGTGCAGCATGCGCTTCCGGCGGGCGTTGCCCCCTAGAAATGGGCGTCTCCGAGCAATTCGGCTCTCGTTATCTCAGGCAAAGGGTCCATATCTTTCGCTAGAGGCGATGGTTTGCTCAATGGGCGCGCTTGGCTTGAGGTATCGTTGTCCCGCAAGACGACGAGATGGGGGATGCATGACGAACGGAAAGATGGAATCGCGCGGCTGCGGCGACGACATCGAAGACGCAGGCAAGGCTGCTGAGGTTGCTGCTTTCGAGAAGCGTGAGCGCATGGGTCTGGCATCGTCCATCAAGCCGGGGGCCGATGCGGATGCTGCCTCACGCGCGGCACGGCGCTCGATGCGCGAGCGTCTGAACGACCGGGATTCACGCCGTCTGCTCGTTGGGGTGCTCGCCACGCTGTTCGGCGGTATCTTTTGGGGCTTTTCCGGTACGTCTGCAAGCTACCTGTTCGCGCACTACCAGATCGACACCATTTGGCTGCTCAGCATACGCCAGCTTCTCGCTGGTGCTATGTTCATGGTCGTCATTCTGCTGTTCGACCGCGTTCGCTTTGTGCAGCTGCTCAAGAACCCGCGCCACCTGGCGGTCATGGCAGTGTTCACCCTGTTCGGTGTGTTTGGCAACTCGTTTTCCTATCTGCTTGCGGTTCGCTTGACCAACGCCGGCACTGCGACCGTCATGCAGTGCCTTCAGCTCGTGCTCATCATGGTATATACCTGCATTGTCACGCGCCGGCTCCCACGCCGCCGCGAGCTCGCGGGCGTGGTCTTGGCATTTGCGGGCGCGTTCCTCATCGCCACGGGTGGCGACCCCAGCACGCTCGTGATTCCGCCCGAGGGGCTGGCCGTGGGCTTGATCTCGGCGGTGGGCGCCGCCTGCATGTCGATTGTGCCTGCGAAGATTCTGCCGGTCTATGGCTCATCCATTGTCACAGGCACCGCGATGTTCGCATCGGGGATTGTGCTCTCGGCGTTTGTGCAGCCGTGGCAGAGTATTCCGGCGTTCGATCCGGAGGGCTGGCTCGCGCTTGCCGTGCTTATCGTGGTTGGATCTTTCCTGGCGTACAACCTGTATATGCAGGGCGTTAAGGATATTGGAAGCGTGCGGGCGAGCCTCATCGGTACGATTGAGCCGGTGTCCGCCACGGTCACGAGCGCGCTTGTTTTGGGCACCGTGTTCGCGCCCACGGATCTGGTTGGTTTTGCCCTCATCATCGTGATGGTGTTCTTAACGGTGTAGCCCTGGCCGCGCTGCGCGGCAGCGTTCTCTCTCATGCTGATACTGGGTTCGTGGGTGTTTTCTGATGCGTGGATGCCTCTTGCGCCAGCAAAATACGCAAATGCGGGGATAAAAAAGGGAGGGCCGAGTAGCTGGCGTTATGCCCGCAGAAAACCAGCAGGTAGATTGGGCGCGCATTGTGTGGCTACTTCAAGGGACCGATTATTATCCCCGCATTTGCGTATTTTCGTCTGATGGGGGCGCACGGAGGCGCCGCTCGGTCACTAAAAGACCGAGCGGCGCCTCCTTTGGTGCTCACGGTTCCTACTGGAAAGGCGTGGCACGGTCATTAATCGGTATGAGGGCTCATGTGAGTCGCTATGCCCAACGCAGACCGTTGAGGTTGTGGGCTCGCACGGGTGCTACAGCCGGTAGAGCTCGCCGAACTTCTTTGCCAGGTAGTCGCAGTAGAAGGCGGCGTTGAACGGCGCGCCGCACGCATCCTCGACCAGCTCGCCCGCGTCCTTGCCGCGACCCCACTGCCAGATGTTTTCGCGCAGCCACGCGCGCACGGGGGCGAGGTCCCCGGCCGTGCAGGCGCCTTCCAGGTCAACGCCCGCGCGCTCCATGGCGGGCACGTACTGGGCGTCGTATGCCGAGCCCAGGGCATAGGTTGGGAAGTAGCCAAAGCTGCCGCCGCTCCAATGAGTGTCCTGCAGCGCGCCAAGGGTGTCATTCGGGACATCGAGGCCCAGGTACTGCTTGGTGAGCTTGGCCCACAGCGCCGGCACGTCCTTGGCGGTCGCCTCGCCCGCGAACAGCATACGCTCGATGTCGTAGCGGATCATGATGTGGAGCGGGTACGTGAGCTCGTCGGCTTCGGTGCGGATGAGCGACGGTGTGGCGATGTTGACCGCACGGTACAGCTCATCCTCGCTCACGCTGCCATAGACCTCGGGTACATGCTTGCGCAACAGGGCGAGCAGCGGCGTCATAAACGCACGGCTGCGGCCCGCAGTGTTCTCGAAGAAGCGGCTCTGGCTCTCGTGAATGCCAAGCGAGGTGCCGCCCTCCAGGCACGTGCGCGCGTACGCGGGGTTGACGCCCAGCTCATAGGACGCGTGCCCCGCTTCGTGGATGACGGAGTACACGTTGGAGAGCAGGTTGTCCTCGTAGATGTGGGTGGCAACGCGCGCGTCGCCCACGGCGAAGCCCTCAGAGAAGGGGTGTTCGGTGAAGGCGAGGCAGGTGTCCGCGAGATCGAGGCCCACGAGCTTCATGAGGTCGAAGGACATCGCGCGCTGGACGGCGTCGGGGACGTGTGCGGTGAGGAACGGCGCGTTGGGCTGCTCGCCGCGTTCACCGATGGCATGTACGAGCGGTACGACGGTTTGGCGCACGGCCTCGAAGAATCGGTCGTAGGCGGCAGCGTCCATGCCGCGTTCGTACTGGTCGAGCCACACGTCGTAGGGGTCGCGCGTGGGGTCCATGTAGCCGGCGTGGCGCTTGAGGGTCTCGACGATGCGGTCCACGTAGGGCTCAAAGCTCGCCCAGTCGTTGGCACCCTTCGCCTTGTGCCAGACGGCGTCGGCCTCGCAGGTGAGGCGGCTCCAGGCTTCGACCTCCTCGGTGGGCAGGGCGACGGCCTCGCGCTGGTCGCGGGCGAGTGCGCGCACCTCGGCGACGACCTGCGGATCGGTGAGCTCGCCGGCGGCCACGGCGGTCTCGAGCTCGGCGATGAGCGCGCGGGCGTCCTCACTGGTAAGGAGCTCGTGATGCTCGCCGGCGAGCGCGCCCATCGCGTCGCCGCGTGCGGCCGCTCCGTTCTCGGGCGCGATGGTTGCGCCGTCGAACTCGGCGATCTTCATGAGGTACTCGCGGGTCCAGAGCTTGGACTCGAGCGCGCGAAGGCGGCCGGTCAGTTCTTCTGCAGTTGCCATGGGGCCTCCTTGAGATAGGTTAAGTACGGTTGCTTCCTTTGAGTGTACCCGTTTGTCTTCCGAACGTAGTGACGGGCGGCACTGACCCTCCCCATTTCATCTCGCCTGTCTTTCAATTTAGTAGGGCTGGTGCAATATATTCAGTTGTGAAGTGTTATCATAATATATAAATATTAATGTCTAATGTAATTGTCCCAGATAGGGGACAACGAGAGGATATTAGGCTGTCGGGAAAAGTAGAGCATTGAATCAGATGAGATAGAGATAGGGATGGGGTGAGCAAGCTTCTGGGCCTTTGTGAAGCATAAGCAATTGGTCGCACACCAATGCTAAGGAGTTCATTATGAAAATGATTGTGTCAGCGTTCGTTCTGTTCGTTTTATTTCTATCGTCTTCTGTCTTTAATCCGTGTCCTATTGGTGCGCAAGAAACAGTTGAATTTCAAGCAATTGAGAAGCCGGTCGCGAATGCGCAGATCGATTTACCGCGGGAATTCGGAACCGTTTCTTCGAAAATTGAAGCTGGGATAGATGGGGCATTCGTTCCTTTGTATCCTACCTTTGACTTCCCATCAGAGGCTTTGTCTTCGATAAGGAGGAACGAAGCTCTCCAGGCGGTGATGAAAGCGTATGCGTTGGACCCAATCGATGGCAATAATTGGGCACGCTATGCGGAGCTCTCTATGGCGCTCCTCGATTCTCCTGACAGGCCGGCTTGGTATTGCGAATCTGATGAGCGCGTTTCTGAGCTGCGATTGTTTTTTGATATTTTTGAAAATGATGAGAGAAATATCGAAGCAATCACTAGGCTTGAGTCTGCCGATCCAGGCGAAGAAGCACGTGAGTTGATGCTAACGTTGCCTAGCGCATCATTTGAAGAGCTTTCCGGGTGGACTGAAATTGCATCTGCCAGACACTCGACTGCGGTTCGGAGTTTCGATTCTAATGCAGCTTTCGAGTACGCGCTCACCTACTCGACGAAGCGCAATCCGAAGTATCCAAGTTTTGACTCGGATTGCACCAACTTTGCATCTCAGATTCTTGAAAGCGGGGGAGAACCTCAGGTTTCCGGCGGCGATTACAACAGCGTCCATGTCGGTTGGTGGCATAGAAATGATTGGGGTCAGCATCTACAATCAAGGACCTGGACGCTTGCTGATGAATTCATGAAGTATTTTGGGGTCAAAAATTGCGGCTCAGACCACCTCGACTTTTCTTTCACGATTCAAGAAGGGGACTTCATCGCATTGGATTTCGGAAAAGATGGGGACTGGGATCATGTTGGCTATGTAATGGTTCCGGGGAACGGTACAGGTCCAGGTGGCTATAGGGACTATCATGTCGCTCAGCACACTCAAGATTATCATGCTGATGTGAGCGATAAGATCAATGGCTGGGCGACCCATGATGGAAAGTCGAACTACGGCTATGTTCGGAGGTAGGCGAAAAGTATTAGCGGGATTGCTGGCGGTTGCCGCCACGGTACTTTTGGCTTCTAGCTACTACCTTCGAGTTACTGAGCAGTTTTACGGATTGCCTGGCTTTTCATACAAAGGATTGGAGTATCCAACAAAAGTAGACTGGCTGTTAATAGCCACGTCCCTTGCGCTCTTTTTTGCGGGGCTATGGGGGGGCAAGTATGTACGATACCCTTGTACCACATTGGTGATGAGCTTTGCCCTTCTAACGTTTTACGACTTGCAGACGATGTGGGGATGGGGCTCTCATGATGCGAATTCTTTCCTGTCAGTTTTTATCTGGTACCTTGAAAATGTGACCTTTCCAGCATTCTGGACTGCAAAAACGCTCGATATTGCTGGATTGTTGGCTGGACTTGTCGCCACGCTGCTGGCTGGGAATGGCAGAATGTTTAGCGATAGAGCGCAAGGCATCGACCGGGTTGAACGGCTGTGATAAATAGCCCGGGAGCGCATCACATCTATAGTGCGGCTGCATTTGCCGTTGTGCTATTATCTTGGCCACTGCGTTGACGGAGAGGTCGGGCCTCACCGCCTCGCCGCACAGAGAGGGAGGGTCACCGGCTGCAAGCCCACCCGCGGCGACGAGACCTGAGTTCACTCCCGAGCTGCGACCTGAACGGCCGCTTTCCGGCGAGGGGCTTCCCGCGCCGCGATGGCACCGGGGCGACGTGCGATCTGCACCCGACCCCAATTGCGCGCTGAGTAGGGAAGCCGCGCGCCCGCGCGACATCGGGCAAAAGAGGGTTCGCCGGGTGGACAGCCGGCGGCCAATCAAGGTGGTACCGCGGAAATCAGATCCGTCCTTGGGAGTGCGAGCGGTCGCACGATCCCGAGGGCGGATTTTTCTATGGAACACATCGGCGCCGCGCTGCGGCGACGATCGGAAGGAGAGGGGACAGATGAGTCTGATCGACGAACTTGAGGAGCTCGAGCAGCGGGCCCGCGAGATGATCGAGAGCGCCGAGACGGCGGAGAAACTCGAGGCCGCGCGCGTGGCGCTCATGGGCCGCAAAGGCGAGATCACGGGCCTCATGCGCATGATGGGCAAGATCGAGCCCGAGGAGCGCCCGGTGCTCGGCAAGCGCGCCAACGAGATGCGCCGCATGGCCGAGACGCTGCTTGAGGGCCGCATGAAGCAGCTCAAGCGCGCCGCCATCACCGAGCTCATGGCGACCGAGGCCGTGGACATCACGTTGCCCGGCGCCCGTCCGCAGATCGGTCACGCGCACCTCATCAACCAGATCATCGAGGAAGTTGAGGACGTGTTCTGTGGCATCGGCTACACCGTCGAGACCGGCCCGCAGGTCGAGTCCAGCTGGTACAACTTCACCGCCCTCAACGCGCCGCTCGATCACCCGAGCCGCTCTGCGCGCGACACCTTCTACGTAAAGGACAACGCCCCCGGCACCGCGGCGCACCCCGAGGAGCACGCTCACGGCGAGTCCGACGTGTTGCTGCGCACCCAGACTTCCGGCGTGCAGATCCACACCATGGAGACGCAGGAGCCTCCCATTTACATGATCGCCCCGGGCCGCGTGTACCGTCCGGATACGGCCGACGCCTGCCACCTGCCCCAGTTCCACCAGATTGAGGGCCTCGTGGTCGATCGCGGCATTACCTTCGGCGACCTTAAGGGCACGCTCGACTATTTCGTCAAGTGCATGTTCGGCGAGGACCGCGCCACGCGTTACCGCCCGCACTTCTTCCCGTTCACCGAGCCCTCCTGCGAGGTCGACGTAAGCTGCGGCGTGTGCGGTGGCGAGGGCTGCCCCTTCTGCAAGCACTCTGGATGGATCGAGATCCTCGGTTGCGGCATGGTCGACCCCAACGTCCTACGCAACTGCGGCATCGACCCGGACGTCTACTCCGGCTTCGCGTTCGGCGCCGGCGTCGAACGCATCGCGGCGCTCCGCTACGACCTGCCCGACCTGCGCACGCTTGTCACCGGTGACATGCGCTTCCTGAATCAGTTCTAAGAAGAGGTTTGAGATGAAAGTTTCTTACGACTGGCTGTCCAGCATGGTCGAGCTGCCGGAGGATCCCTCGGAGCTCGCCCGCGAGTTCATCCGCACCGGCACCGAGGTCGAGTCCATCGACACGGTGGGCGAGGCATATCACAAGATCGTCACGGCGAAGGTCGTCTCCAAGGAGGCGCACCCCGATTCCGACCATCTGTGGGTCACCCTGGTCGACGTGGGCGCCAACAACGTCGACGCCGACGGCAACCCCGAGCCCCTGCAGATCGTGTGCGGTGCGCAGAACTTCAACGAGGGCGACCACATCGTGACCGCCATGGTCGGCGCGGAACTGCCGGGCGACGTGCACATCAAGAAGGGCAAGCTGCGCGGCGTCGTATCCTGCGGCATGAACTGCTCGCAGCGCGAGCTCGGCCTCTCCGGCGACCACGAGGGCATCTGGATCCTTCCCGAGGATGCGCCCGTGGGCATGCCGCTCGCCCAGTATCTGGGTAGCTCCGATACGGTCCTCGATTGCGAGATCACGCCCAACCGCCCCGACTGCCTGTCCATGATCGGCATCGCCCGCGAAGTCGGCGCCATCTACGACCGCGATTTCCACGTGGAGCTTCCCCAGGTCAAGGCCGAGGCCGGCGCGTCCGCGGCTGAGACCGTCTCCGTCGAGCTCATCGACGAGGGCCTGTGCGACCGCTACGTCGCCCGCGTGGTGCGCGGCGTCAAGGTGGGCCCCTCGCCCGACTGGCTCGTCCAGCGTCTAAACGCGGCAGGCGTCCGCACCCACAACAACGTGGTCGACGTCACCAACTACGTCATGATGCTCACCGGCCAGCCCCTGCACGCGTTCGACCTCTCCGCCTTCGAGGAGCGCGACGGCAAGCGCGCCGTGGCCGTGCGCGCCGCGCGCGAGGGCGAGCGGTTCCGTACCCTCGACGACGTGGAGCGCACGCTTTCGGCGGGCATGGGCCTTATCGCCACGGGCGAGCGCGGTGCCACGCCGGTGGCGCTCGCCGGCGTCATGGGCGGCATGGACTCTGAGGTCACCGACGCCACCGTCGACGTCCTGGTGGAGAGCGCTTGCTTCAACGCGGGCCGCACCTCCCACACGAGTCGCGACCTGTCGCTCATTTCGGACGCCTCCATCCGCTTCGAGCGCCAGGTCGATGAGACCGGATGCGCCGACGTGGCGAATCTGGCATGCGCCCTAATCGAGGAGCTCGCCGGCGGCGAGGTCGCGCCCGGATGCGTCGATGTCTATCCGGCTCCGCGCGAGGTCGCCCCTGTCGAGCTCAGGCTCGCGCGCGTGCACGCCATCTGCGGCGCCGATATCGCCCCCGACTTCATCGAGCGCTCCCTCACCCGCCTGGGCTGCAAGATGTCCGCCTCCGGTGAGGGCGACGGCCTCGTCTACAGCATCGTGCCCCCCACCTTCCGCCCCGACCTCCCGCGCGAGATCGACCTGATCGAGGAGGTCTTGCGCCTGTGGGGCATGGGGCGCGTCGAGGCAACCATCCCCGCCGCCAAGAACCACATCGGTGGCCTCACCCGCGAGCAGCGCCTCACCCGTAAGGTCGGCCGGATCCTGCGCTCCTGCGGCCTCAACGAGACCATGAACTTCTCCTTCGCCGCGCCGGGCGACCTCGAGCGCATCGGCATGACGGAGGAGGGCCGCGGCTGCGCCGTCGAGCTCATGAACCCGCTCGTCGCTGAGCAGACCGAGATGCGTCGCTCGCTCATCCCCGGCCTGCTGCAGGCCGTCGAGTTCAACATCAAACACAGCACGGCGAACGTGCAGCTCTATGAGATCGGCACCCTCTTCTTCGGCCGCGAGAACGCAAGCGCCCCTAAGGAGCGCGAGGCCGTCGCGGGTGTCATGTCCGGCTCTATGGGCGACGTGACGTGGAACTACAAGCCCATGCCGCTGCGCTTCTTCGACGGCAAGGGCGTCGTCGAGGAACTGCTGGAGCAGATGCGCATCCCAAAGGTCCGCTTCCGCGCCGCCGAGGGCGAGGGTTACGCCTTCCTGCAGCCTGGGCGCTGTGCCGAGGTTCTCTCCGGCGGTACCGTGCTCGGCTGGGTCGGCGAGATCCACCCCGACGCGCGCGACGTCTATGGCATCGATATCCCCGTGGTCGCGTTCGAGCTCAACCTCGAGGCGCTGCTCAAGCTCTCCGGGGCCCAGGAGGCCTATCGCGAGTTCTCGCAGTTCCCGAGCGTCGAGCATGACCTCGCCATCGTGGTCGACGACTCCGTCACCTGCGAGGACCTGGAGCGCCGTCTGCGCTCCGCCGGCGGTAAACTCCTGGTGGGCGTGCGCCTGTTCGACGTGTACCGCGATGCCGAGCGCGTGGGCGAGGGCAAGAAGTCTATGGCGTTCGCGCTCACCTATCGCGCCGACGACCACACGCTCACGAGTGAGGAAGTGGAGAAGGCTCACTCCAAGCTCGTGACCAAGGTGTGTAAGGCCACTGGCGGCGAGGTCCGTAGTTAAAGCTTTCCCAGGCACCCCACCTCCGGGCGAACCTAAAGGCTTATGTACCTCAGTACACCGCGCCTTTACGTTCGCCCGGATCTGGGGCACCTGGGAACGTTTTCGCTGCGGTTGGGGCGCACGACGACGCGAGAGAAGATTGAGGTATGCCATCCTGGAACATACATATCGCGCATGCGGAGGGGCTGCTTGAGGATGGCGGCCCCTTCGCGGGCGTCGTGCGGGATCGCAACGCGTTCCTGTTTGGCAACTTCGTGCCCGACATTTACGTGGGCTACATGGTGCCGAGTGTGGCCGAGCCCATCCCGTATCGCGTGACGCATTTCGCCGCTCCCGAGCATATCCCTAAGCCCCGCGAGGCGGAGTTTTGGCATACCTATGTGGCGCCCATGGCTCATGAGTTGGGCATTACCGACGCGCTTGCCGATGGTGCCAATGCCGCACCCGGTGCTTCTGCTGGCCGCACGATCGTCCTTACGCCCGACGATGACGTGGCAAGGGGGTGCACGAGCGACGCGGCGGGAAGGCCCACCGACTCCGCGGCAAGGAAGGCCCTCATCATCGAGGCGGGTTCGCTTGCGCGCGAGGTGGCACATGTGTCACCCGCGCACACCCCGAACTATGAGCTGAAGGTCGACCCCGCCCTCACCGCCTCGCTTCAGGTGCAGGCCTTCGAGGCCGTCCGCGAGACGGACAAGGCTGTGGATGCGCGCCGCTCTCAGTTCGACATGGTGCTGGGCACCTGGACGCATCTGCTTGCCGACACCATCTGGAACCAACGCGTCAGCGATTTCCTTGACGAGCTGGGGCAAAAACCCAGCCGCGACTTCCGTATTAAGAAGCAGGGGGACTTCGATCAGTTTGGCAAGTCGTTGCGCATCGACGCCTTCCCCGTTGCAACTCCGCGCCTGCTCGATGCGGCCGCGGCATTCCCGCAGTATGCGATTGATGAGTGCTCGGTGCTGTACACAGTGGCGATCGCTCATGAGATCCTGCGGACCAACAGCTTGGTTGGTGAACCGGAATACCGCTTGCTCACCAGCGAGTTTTTCGCTCAGACCTTCAACGAGGTTCAACGCACCGCCGCGAGCCTCATTCGCGAGCGGCTTTAGGGGTATCGCTCGATGTGCGGCTTCTCTGGGCTTGATGGGATAGTCGTGAGGCGCGGCGTGGCCGGGGGCGGAGATGCGGCGAGGCCGGTGACAAAGAAGGGGCTCGCTGGACAAACCAGCGAGCCCCTCTGCAGCGATGATATCGCTTGAAAGGATGCGTGTAGCGCGAGCCTTAGCGAACCTGAGCCACGTAGGCGAGGTTGGTCGAGGAGACCTTGCCCTCGAGCTCGACGGAGAGACGGGCATCGCCGGCGGTCGCGACGGTGAGATCGCCCTTCTCGACGAAGCCGAGCTCCTTGGCCGTCTCGACAGCCTTCACGATGGTGCCGTTGACGGTGCCCTGGGTGATTTCGGCCTGGCGCGGGATGACGCCCCAGTACATGATCATCTGCTGAACGGCCCACTCGTGGCGGGAGAACGCGCAGATGGGCATGTTCGGACGGAAGTGGGAGATCAGGCGAGCGGTGCGGCCGGTGGTGGTGGGCACGGTGATGCACTTGGCACCCACGGCAGTCGCCATCTGGACGGCGGACATGCCCACGACGTTGTTGACGACACGGGTGCCGGACGCGTTCTCGGGCATGGCGAGCTCGGCGTGAGCAGGCATGTACTTCTCGGTCTCGATGGCGATGCGTGCCTGCATGGCAACGGCCTCGACCGGGTACTGGCCGGCTGCGGTCTCGCCGGAGAGCATCACGGCGTCGGTACCATCGAGGATGGCGTTGGCGACGTCGGTAACCTCGGCGCGCGTCGGGCGCGGGTTGTGCTGCATGGAGTCGAGCATCTGCGTGGCGGTGATAACGGGCTTGTAAGCCGCGTTGCACTTGGCGATGATCTCCTTCTGGATGTGGGGAACGAGCTCGGGCGCGATCTCGATACCCAGGTCGCCACGAGCGACCATGATGCCGTCGGAAGCCTCGAGGATTTCGTCGAACTTCTCGACGCCCAGGGCGCACTCGATCTTGGGGAAGATCGTAACGTGCTCGCCGCCGTTGGCAAGGCAGAGCTCGCGGATCTCCTCGACGGCCTTGCCGTTACGGATGAACGACGCGGCGATGTAGTCGATGTTCTGGGTGAGGCCGAACAGGATGTCCTGGCGATCGCGCTCGGTGACGGCGGGCAGGGAGATGTCGACGTTGGGGATGTTGACGCCCTTGCGCTCGCCGATCAGGCCGTTGTTCATGACGATGCAGTGCATGTCCTGGCCGTCGATGCGCTCGACCTCAAGGCCGACCAGGCCGTCGTCGATCAGGATGATGGAGCCCTTCTCAGCCTCGGAAGGAAGCTTGAGGTAGTCGAGGGAAATGTGGGAGGCGTTGCCAAGCCAATCCTCGGTCGTGGGCTGCGCGGTGACGATGATCTTGTCGCCGGCGTGGACCTCGACCTTGGCGTGATCCTCGAGCAGGCCGGTGCGGACCTCGGGGCCCTTGGTGTCGAGCAGGATGCCGACGGGCTTGCCAACCTCGGCGGCGCAACGGCGGACGCGCTCGATGCGGCCCTGGTGCTCCTCGTAGGAGCCGTGGGAGAAGTTGAAGCGGGCGACGTTCATGCCCGCCTTGATCATCTCGCGAATGGTCTCGTCGTTGTCACAGGCAGGGCCCATGGTGCAAACGATCTTGGTGCGTTTAAGTTTCTGCTGCATTCAGACCTCCATCTGATGTCATTAACAGGCGTCGTTGGTAAGCAGATACATGGGCACATTATAGGAAAATTCAAGCCGTCCATCGTTGCAAAACGACCGCATGCCGATTCAATCTACACAGCTCTTGATTTATAAACGCCCCGTAGTAAGAGGATATGGACATTGCCCCCTATCGCGGGGCTCTCCGGTATATCAGGGACCGGCTTGGGTACCATATTGCCCTATGACAAGCCCTTGCCCAGGTTCCGGGAATTATAATCGGGTGTCAGACTGTTGGATTGGGGCGCAGCGCGCCTGTGTCCCGCTTGGCATACTCCGGGAGGGGTCAGATTGAAAGAGTACTTGGCTTCGGCTGAGGAGGTTCTCGAGGAGCAGTCCACGAGTGCCGCTCAGGGCCTGACTGCCGCCGAGGCGCAGACGCGCCTGGCGAACGTTGGTCCGAACAAACTGGACGAGGAAGAGAAGACGCCGCTGTGGAAGCGCTTCTTTGAGCAGATGGCCGACCCCATGGTCATCATGCTTATCGTCGCCGCCGTTATTTCCGCCGTCACCGGCATGATCCAGGGCGAGGCCGAATGGGCCGACGTCATCATCATCATGACGGTCGTCATCATCAACTCTGCCCTCGGCGTGATCCAGGAGGCGAAGTCCGAGGAGGCCCTCGAGGCCCTGCAGGAGATGAGCGCCGCGCAGTCGAAGGTCATGCGTGATGGTAAGCTCGTGTCGCTGCACTCCTCCGAGCTCGTTCCCGGTGACGTGGTGCTGCTCGAGGCGGGCGACTCCGTCCCGGCCGACTGCCGCGTGCTCGAGAGCGCATCCATGAAGATCGAGGAGGCCGCCCTCACCGGCGAGTCCGTCCCCGTGGAGAAGCACGCGAACGTGATCGAGCTCGCCGAGGGCACCGAGGACGTGCCGCTGGGCGACCGCAAGAACATGTGCTACATGGGCTCCACCGTCGTGTACGGCCGCGGCCGCGCCGTCGTGGTGGGTACCGGCATGAACACCGAGATGGGCAAGATCGCCGGCGCCCTGAACGACGCCAAGGAAGAGCTCACCCCGCTCCAGATGAAGCTCGCCGAGCTGTCGAAGATCCTGACCGTAATGGTCATCGTCATCTGCCTGGTCATCTTTGGCGTTGACATCCTACGCGCCGGTCTGGGCAACGTCATGGCCGAGCCGCACATGCTGCTCGACACCTTCATGGTCGCCGTGTCGCTCGCCGTCGCCGCCATCCCCGAGGGCCTGGTGGCCGTCGTCACCATCGTTTTGTCCATTGGCGTGACCAAGATGGCCAAGCGCCAGGCGATCATCCGCAACCTCTCTGCCGTCGAGACCCTCGGCTGCACCCAGGTGATTTGTTCTGACAAGACGGGCACCCTCACCCAAAACAAGATGACCGTCGTCAAGCACGAGCTCGCTTCCACCGAGGAGAAGCTTCTCGCCGGCATGGCGCTGTGTTGCGACGCCAAGTGGGACGAGGAGGCCGGCGAGGCCGTCGGCGAGCCCACCGAGTGCGCTCTCGTGAACGATGCCGCTAAGGCGGGCATGCAGGGCCTCGACGCCGAGCATCCGCGCGTGGGTGAGGCTCCGTTCGACTCCGGTCGTAAGATGATGTCCGTTGTGGTGAAGACCCTCGACGGCGAGTTCGAGCAGTTCACCAAGGGCGCTCCCGACGTCGTCCTCGGCCTGTGCACCCATATCTTCGACAATGGCGAGGTCGTCGAGCTCACCGAGGATCGCCGTGCTGAGCTCATCGCCGCCAACAAGGCCATGGCCGACCAGGCCCTGCGCGTGCTGGCGCTCGCCTGCCGCCGCTACACCGCCATGCCGGCCGACTGCTCGGCCGAGGCCCTCGAGCACGACCTTGTGTTCTGCGGCCTCTCCGGCATGATCGACCCCGAGCGCCCCGAGGTTGCCCCGGCAATCGTCGAGGCTCACGGCGCCGGCATCCGCACCGTCATGATCACCGGTGACCACATCGACACCGCTGTGGCCATCGCCAAGAACCTCGGCATCGTTGAGAACCGCGACCAGGCCATCACCGGCGCCGAGCTCGACAAGATGTCCGACGAGGAACTCGATGCCAAGATCGA
This sequence comes from uncultured Collinsella sp., assembly GCF_959026545.1. NCBI lineage: Bacteria > Bacillati > Actinomycetota > Coriobacteriia > Coriobacteriales > Coriobacteriaceae > Collinsella > uncultured Collinsella sp. The sequence goes on along the minus strand of NZ_CAUFLV010000012.1, from coordinate 23,685 downwards.
GAACTACAGCGTGTACGCTCGCGTCCAGCCCGAGCACAAGACGCGCATCGTCGAGGCGTGGAAGTCCAAGGACAAGATCGTCGCCATGACCGGCGACGGCGTTAACGACGCTCCGTCCATCAAGCACGCCAACATCGGCATCGGCATGGGCATCACCGGCACCGACGTCACCAAGAACGTCGCCGACATGGTGCTGGCCGACGACAACTTCGCCACGATCATCAACGCGTGCGAAGAGGGTCGTCGCATCTACGACAACATCCGCAAGGTCATCCAGTTCCTGCTTTCGGCCAACCTGGCCGAGGTGTTCTCGGTGTTCGCCGCCACGCTCATGGGCTTCACGCTGTTCCAGCCCATCCAGCTGCTGTGGGTCAACCTCGTGACCGACTGCTTCCCCGCGCTCGCGCTGGGCATGGAGGAGGCCGAGGGCGACATCATGAAGCGCAAGCCCCGCAATGCCTCCGACGGCGTGTTCGCCAACAACATGGGCCTCGACACCGTGGTTCAGGGCCTCATCATCACCGCGCTCGTGCTCACCAGCTTCTTCTGCGGCGTGTACTACGACCTCGGCGTGATCGACCTCGGCGCGCTCGCGACCTCCATGGCCGACGAGGAAGGCGTCATGATGGCGTTCATCACCCTCAACATGGTCGAGATCTTCCACTGCTTCAACATGCGCAGCCGCCGCACCTCCATCTTCAAGATGAAGACGCAGAACAAGTGGCTGTGGGGCGCCGCCGCGCTCGCGCTCGTGCTGACGCTCGTCGTGGTCGAGTTCGACCCGCTGGCCCAGATCTTCTTCGGCGTTGAGCATCTCGAGCTCAAGGGCATGTTCACCGCCCTTGGCCTTGGCTTCCTGATCATCCCGCTGGTGGAGATCTACAAGGCCATCATGCGTGCCATCGAGAAGGATCAGGCGTAAGGGAAAGGACCGAGGCGTAAGCGTGGCTGACGTTTTGGAACATATTCCGAGCTTTGGGGACCTGCGTGCATCTAGCGCGCAGGTCTCTGCGTTTGAGCAGACGCGCTCGGAGCTCGATGCGGCGGGGGACGTGCCCGTCGCGGAGATCGAGCTGGGTGCCGTGGTACGCTTGGATCGTGGCTTTCCCATGATTGCGACGGCCGCAGGCGAGTTACTGCGCGCCGAACACGCTGTTGATTTTGCCAAAGGCAAGCGCGGCAAGCGTGGTAAGCACGGCAGGGGTGCGGGTAGGACCGCGGGGGCGGATGAGACCGCCGAGCGCGTGCTGCCCAGCGTGGGCGATTTCGTGGCGGTCCGTGTTTCGCCAAATCACGACATGGGCGTGATCTTGCGCGTCCTGCCCCGACGCACGGCGTTTGAGCGCTGGCGTGGCAAGAACCGTGGCGAACGCCAGGTGCTGGCGGCGAACGTCGACGTGATCTTTATCGTGCAGCCCCTGGGAGCTGAGCGCGACACCTTGTCGCTCATGCGCGACCGCATCGCCCGCTCCCTCGTGCTCGCGCGCGATTGCGGTGCCGAGCCGGTGGTAGTCCTCACAAAAATCGACCGCTGTGAGGCGGGCGAGGTGCAAGCGGTTGTTGAGGATATCAAGCGGCTGGTTGGCGAGGGCGTGCCCGTGATCGCGACCTCCTCGCGTACGGGGGAGGGGCTCGATGAGGTCCGATCTTGCATTCCCCGCGGCTCGGTCGGCATGATTTTGGGCGAGTCCGGTGCGGGCAAGTCGACGCTGCTCAACACGTTGCTCGGCACCGAGGCGCTCGAGACGAGCGAGGTGCGTGAACGTGATGATGCTGGGCGGCATACCACCGTCGCGCGCATCATGGTCACGTTGCCTGAGCCCTGCGGTGTCATAGCCGATTGCCCGGGATTGCGCTCACTGCCGCTCGTGGGACATGAACGAGGGCTCGCACGAGCATTTCCCGAGTTCATCGATGCTGCACATACCTGTCGATTCAATGACTGCTCCCATGTGCACGAGCCGGGATGCGGTGTGCTGCAGGGCGTGGAAGATGGGGAGATCGAGCGCGTGCGCGTGGACGCGTTTTTGGCGCTCGCTTCCGAGATGCGCGTGAGTGCGCAGAGCTTGGACCCCGATATCCACCTCTAACTAGGGATTTCCTCACGCGTGAGCGAAAGACAACGACATAGCTCGATCGCAGGGTCGCTCGGTATGGGCGGCCCTGTTCTCTATGCGCGTCGACCGTGGGCCTTCGTGCGCTCGGACACAGGTTTGGCCTGGGTCTGGCACAGGCCTGTCATCGGGTGTCAGCTGGTGGTATGAGCCCTCAACAGGTCGCTGCGGAGTTTCTCAATTAGTCGCCTTCGCGAGTTCCGCGGGGTTCGAGAATCGAGTCACGGGACGCATGCGACTGGGGGGATCGGTACATGAATCGAAGCAGAAGGCTCGCAATCAGCGTTTTTGCCGGATTGGCGGCCGCGCTCGTGTGCTTTATGGCGGTAACCGGCGCGCACCGCGATGCGGAGCGTGCGGAGCAGGAGATGCTGGCGCAATACGGTGGCGAGTTGACGAGCGTTTGCGTGGCCAGCCGGGAGATCGAGCCTGGCGAGAAGATCGACGAGGGCAACGTCGTGGTGACGGAATGGGTTTCCGCCTTATTGCCCGAAGGCGCGATAACCGGTCTTTCGAGCGTGCTGGGTCGAACGGCGACGGCGCAGATCCCCGCGCATGCGCCCCTTGCGGAGGCATATTTCGAGCAGCGTGAGGGCGCGGTGGACATTCCGCGCGGGATGGTCGCGGTCTCGGTCGCGAGCGATCCGGAGCATGCGGTTGGAGGCATGCTCACGCGGGGTCAGACGGTTGACGTCTATACCTTGGGCGACGCGCTTGCAGACAAGTTGACGAGCGCGCGGGTGATCGACTCAAGCAACCTGGCTTTAGGCGGTGGAGATGTGCAATGGGTGACGCTCGCGGTGCGTCCCTCGGCGGTGCGCGAGTTACTGGCGGCGACGTCGAGTGGCATGGTCACCTTAGTCGTGCCGGGGGTGCAGTCGGAGCAGCCGGAAGAAGGGGAGCCCGATGGCGAGGACGAGCCGGAGGCGGATACATCTGCGGACGATTCGCCATTAAGGAAAGAAGGCGAGTGACGGATGGAATCGATTTGGCTGGCGTATTGCGCAGAGGGCGTATACGGACGTGTTCGCGCGGAAGTGCGCAAGCGTGATGCACGTGCGCGGATCGCCCGCGTGAATTCGGTGGAGGGCGCCGTGCAACTGGGGAGGGCGTGTGCCGCGGCAGATGTCCATGTGGTGTTTGGCTGCGATTCCCAGGCGGTCGCGACGACGGTGGCGGGGATGGCGTTCGTACGGCAATCGCTTGATGGGGTCGAGGTACTCGTGATCGCCGACGGCTGCGATGCGCCGTCCATCGCGCATTTGCTGCGTACCGGTGCAACTGAGGTCATCGCGACGGGGGCGAGTGAGGACGCGCAGGTGCGCTCCGAAGACTCAACCACGTTAGAAGCATGCATGGAACCCGACGAATTCCCGCAGCGGACGGGCGAGATAGCCCTCGTTCGCGATGACATGGTTCCTCTTGAGGAGCTGTGGCCGCCGCTTGATGAGCCGGATGACGCGGAATGGCCTGAGGACGTGTCGATCATGTCGCCGCCCGTGGCCGAGCTGCGTGACGGTGCGCCGGCAGGCGGAGAGGAGGCGGCGAGCGATTTGCGCGAGGTTGCGGCACGTGCGGGCACGCGTTCGGTTGCGCACGCGGCGACGGGGACGCACCGTGCGCCGCTCGTCACGGTTGTTTCTGGCAGGGGAGGCGTTGGAAAGACGACCCTTGTGGCAGCTCTGGCCGCTTCTTCCGCTCGCGCCGGGTTGCGTGCCGCGGTTCTTGATCTCGACTTGATGTTCGGCGACCTGCCCGCCGTGTTGGGGGCGGAAACTCGCAAGGGACTCGAGGGCCTTGTTGCCCATGAGTGCGATGATTTCATCGCGGAGTGCGACGTCGAGGCGACGGCGATGCGCGTGGGTCCCGGTTTGACGCTGTGGGGCCCACTGACAGAAGGCGAGAAGGCAGAGTTGTTTGGCACCCCAATCGAGCAGCTTATCGAGGTGCTTCGGGGCGCGGCGGATGTGATTTACGCCGACACCTCGAACAACTGGGGAGATGCGGCGGCAGTTGCAATTGGCGCATGCGACCGTTGTTTGATTGTGGGCGGCAGCGGAGAGACCTCGGGGTCATCGGCGGCGGCAGTCGTCTCGCTCGCGGCGCGGTTGGGCGTCCCAGCGACACGGATGACCAGCGTGTTCAATCGGCTAGGTGGTCGTGGGTGCGGAGAGGAGGAGGCGCTGCGATTCGAGATGGGCACCTCGCTACGTTCGCGCGTTCGGATAGCGGATGGCGGCGAAGACGTGAGAGGCATGCTCTCATTCGGCAAGCTCGACGCCTTGGTTGCGGGAAACAGCGCGTTTGCCGAGAGCGTGCGGACCTTTGCGGCGCAGCTACTTGGGGAGCTGGGCTGTTCGGTCGATAAGCGCCTCATGGCCGCGTCGCCACAGGGAGAGACGCGCGGGACGAAGTTCCGGTTGCCGTGGCGCAAAAGGAGCGGTGGTGCACGATGAGCTTGATGCATCGGATAGCCCGTGTCCAAGCCGGCGGTGGGAGCGCCCGCGCGGAGGGGCCGCAACGCGGACGCGCATCGTGTGTGACGGATTCGCCAGACTCCGTCCCGCGGGCCATGAGGGTGCATATCATGCGCCTGATGATGGATCGCGTTGGGTTTGCCGAGGTTGCCCGTATCGTCAAGGTGCCCGACGTCGAACAGGCGCGCGTCGAGTTGCGGCCGGCCCTCGAGGCGGTCATCAATGCGGATACGACAATCGACCTGGGCGTGCGAGAGCGTGAGCGCGTTATCTCCGATGTGCTTGATGACGTGGTGGGGCTCGGCCCCTTGCAGTCGTTGCTGGAAGACGATGAGGTGACCGAGATCATGGTCAACGGCTGCACGTCGACCTTCATCGAGCGCGGCGGCGTGCTGAGTCCAATAGGCAGACCATTTGAATCGGACGAGCAGATACGCATCCTCATCGACCGGATCATATCGCCGCTGGGCCGTCGCGTCGATGAGCGGAGCCCCATGGTGAACGCGCGCTTGCCGAACGGCTATCGCGTGAACGCGGTGATCCCGCCGGTCGCCATCGACGGTCCCACGCTCACCATTCGCAAGTTCTCGGATCGGATTAGCTCATTGGAGCACCTGGTGCGCCTGGGGTCTCTTCCCGCATGGTACGCACAGATGCTCTCGTTCGCCGTGCGCCTTCGCGAGGACCTTGCGGTGGTGGGCGGCACGGGATCGGGAAAGACAACCCTGCTCAACGCCCTGTCGTGCGAGATTCCGCATGGCGAGCGGATTGTGACCATAGAAGACTCGGCCGAGCTCAAGTTCACGCACCATCCGCATGTCGTCCGACTCGAGGCACGCGAGGCGTCGATTGAGGGGGAGGGCGCTGTCACGATCCACGATCTGCTGGTGAACGCGTTGCGCATGCGTCCCGACCGCATCGTGGTGGGCGAGGTGCGCAACTGTGAGGCCATCGACATGCTCGAGGCCATGAGTACCGGTCACGATGGCTCGCTCACGACGCTGCATGCGGGCAGCGCCGAGGAGGCGGTGGTCCGCCTGACCCTGCTCGCCCGCTACGGCGTCGATCTCGCGAGTTCCCTCATCGAGGAGCAAATCGCGATGGCGCTCGACGGGATCGTAATGTCGGTGCGCACCCCGTCGGGTAAGCGATACGTCTCGTCGTACACGGGCGTGTCGCGTGCACCGGGAGGCGGGGTCGAACTGACTGAGTACGTGCGAGGGGACGCCGTTGCCCACACGTGGGAACTGATTCGGGAGCCACCGTTCATTGGCGAGGCGCTGCGAACGGGCGCGCTTGAGCAAGAGGAGGTCGATAGATGGAGGTCATCGTGTCAGCGTGCGTCGGAGCGCTCACGGCTATCAGCCTAGCGGCCCTGTCGACACCCGGCTTATCTGGCGAGTTGACGATTGCACGCAGGCGGCTCGCGCTCATTTTGAAGGGCGTGGAACGTGCGCTGCTCCATGCGCGCGAAGAGATTGAGGGGAAGTTTGCCGCGTACGGCGTCCTCACCCCACGCAAGCGGGTGGAGCGTAACCGGGTTGAGCGTGCGATGCCCGAGGCGTTCGGCTCGTTGGCGGTTTCTCTTGGTTCGGGTTTGTCTCTTTCCCAAGCGATGCAGTATGTGGGCAGCCGTGCGGAGGAACCGGTGCGCACCGAGTTCCTACACGCCTCTGCGCTCATGACCTGCGGTGTCTCGTCGGTTGATGCACTTGATGAGTTGGTGGAGCGCCTCGATGCGCCCGCTTTGGATTTGGTGGTGCTCGCCCTCAAGGTTTCCCGCAGGACAGGAGCGGCATTGGGCGGGTTACTCTCAGAAGCCGCCGGGTTGGTTGGGGAGCGCATAGCCCTGATGCGCCAGCTCGAGGTGAAGACGGCGCAAGTGCGCATGTCGGCTCGATTGGTAGCCGGAATGCCCGTCTTTATGGTGGGGTTCCTCTCGTTGGCGTCGAGTGATTTCCGGGCGGGAGTGTTCACACCTTCCGGCCTTGGGTCTCTGGCCGTCGCGTTGTTCCTGAACATGTTCGCTTGGTCGATCATCCGCAAGATCATGCGAGTTGATGTGTGATGGGAGGGGTGTATATCGCCATACCGGTCGTGGCATCTGGTTCGTTGGCGACGATATCTGTCTTTCTCTTTTTGGGATGGGAACGTTACGACCGTCGGCGTACCTGCGCCCGTTGGGCGCAGACGTTGCGCAGGGAGGGCATGCGGCTCGTCGCATCACTTGAAGCGGGGGTGCGCAGGGTTCTGAGGGTGGAAGCCCCCTCGAAGACTTCTGTGACGTTGAGCGAGGTTTCCGAGATGATCGATATCGTTCGGCTGGGTCTGTCCGCGGGTTTGTCGTTCGATGCCGCCTTGGGCATGTACTGCGATGGCAGATCTGGTGGGCTTTCCGCGCGTCTGGCGCAGGCGCGCGTGTCGTGGCAATCGGGTCTGACGACGCGGGAAGAGGAGCTTCAGGCTGTCGCGCATGAGACGGGACTAAGGGCGCTCGAAGTATTCGCAGTCGCCGTTTCGCAGGCACTCGAGCTCGGTGCGCCGCTGTCCGAGACGCTTGAGGGGCAAAGCCGGGAGATCCGCGCCGCCCATCGCGCCGAGGTTGAGCGCCAAATCGAGCGGGCTCCGGTCAAGCTCCTCATACCTACGGGGACGCTCATCTTGCCCGCCTTGTTGTTATCCATTTTGGGCCCGCTGCTTGCTGCCGGCGGGATGATGTAGGGAGGTACCCATGATCGCATTAGTTGAGTATCTGGCCGAGGTCTGTGAAGAAGCGCGCGCTCGCGTTGCGGTTGCCTGTCAACGAGCGGGCAATGCATGCATCGAGGCCGCCCATGAGGAGGATGCGCAGGGGACGACTGAGTACGCGATTTTGGTTGGTGTGCTGGTGGTGATAGCGATCATCGCGATCATCGCGTTTCGAGACAAGGTGAGCGAGCTGTGGAACGCCATCTCGAACGGAATCAACGGCCTGTGAGCGGGCGTGCGCCGCGTGCGCTGGTGTACGGCCTTCCCCTTGTCTGCATCGGCGTCGCGATTGTTGCGGCGCTTATGGGACAGGCGGCGACGCAAGTTGATGGCGATGCCTCCACTCAGGATGAGGCTGAGGCGGGAGGGCAGGCTGGCGTATTGGAGCGTGCGCGAGCGTTATTGGGCGCGAAGACGCGCGAGAGCTCGACCGAGACGTTTTTACGCGATTTGGCTCTCAACTCGCGTGCTCAAGACGCTGGTGCGGCGGCTTCGGATGGCGAGGGGGCAACCGATGCCCTGTGTTGGGTCGAGGAGGGTGATCTTCCCGTTGTTGCCGAGAACGTGCTGCGTGCCTATGCGGATACCGGAGAGGCAAGGCTTGCCGCCAGCGGCTACCTCGATATGCAGGGAAATGTTTGGGGCGCCATCGTGCAGGGAGGGGATGCTTGGTGCGACGTGGTCCTGGTGAATACGGAAGGCGGGCGGGAGAGCACGGTCAGGGTGACTCGACTGCTTCCAGGCGAGGTCTAGCGCGCTCCCGCCGTGCAGGGAGGTGCCATGGAAGGCTGGATAAGGCGATGGTTGGGGCATGGCACCAGCATGGACGGCTGGTGCACGTGCTTGGTGAGCGGGCGGCGCAGGGGACGGTCGAATACGCCCTCACCGTCGTTGCGCTTCTGGCGATGGTGGCGGGAATGGCGGCGTTGTGGCGTGCTGCCGTTGACGGGACGCTTGCGGAGCTCGTGCGCGCCGCGGCATCGCATGCGTTCAGCGCGGGAGGAGCCATCGACATATCCCTGTATTGAGATGTTGGCAGAGGACCGCGCCCAGGCGACCGTCGAGGCGGCCTTGCTGATTCCATCGTTTCTGCTGCTGTTGCTGCTCATGCTCCAGCCCGTCTGCCTGCTCTACACGCGCGCGATCATGGAATCCGCGGCTGCCGAGACGGCTAGGTTGATGACGACGGCCACGCTGGAGGACGACGAGGCATATCGGGCGTTCGCGCTTCGCAGGCTCTCCGCCATACCTGATCTGGCGATCTTTCATGCGGGAGGTTCCCAATCATGGGAGATCGAGTGTGGGCGCGCGGCAGATACGGGTGGAACCGTCCGCGTATCCATCGAGGGGCATGTTCGGCCGCTTCCCATCTTGGGGGCGTTTGCGGGCGCGATGGGCGAGGTGAACGGATACGGCGATGTGCGGATGCGGGTCGATGTCTCGTATGAGGGCAGGCCAGAGTGGCTGGAGGGTGAGTATGCGGAATGGGTTGAGATGTGGGATACATGAGTTGAGGGCTGACCTTCTTGGAAGCCGGTGGCCCCGCACGCGCAACGCGCGACACAGAGTGCGATGGGGCATCGATATGTTTCTCGAGGACGGTGCCTATACGACGGTGGCATCAGCCGTTGCGATGTTGATGGTGCTGGCGCTGCTGTTCTCGGCATCGTTGGCGGTATGGTCGGCGGGCAGGTCGGGCGATGTGCAGGCCCGTGCGGATGCCACCGCGCTTGCGGGGGCGAATGTGGTCTCTTCGTACCATACAGTGGCGACGGTACTCGACGCCTGCTCGCTGAGCTTGGGGCTTGCCGGTTTTGCCATGACGGGCGTGGGGTTGATTGGGGCGTTCGTGCCGGGCGCACAGGGTGCTGCGGCAAAGACGCTGGACGCCGGCCTCGATATGCTCGAGACCAGGAACACCTTCGTGACATCGGCTTCGCGGGGCCTTAAGACCCTCGAGGACTCGTTGCCGTATCTGGTTGCCGCCAACGCCACCCGCGCCTGCACGGCGCAGAATGGCGAATCGACCACGTATGCCGGCAGCGCATTGGCGGCTCCCTCAACATCTGCATCGGAGTTCCCGGCGCTCGAGGGCGACCAGATATCACTCGGGGAACTTGAGCGAGAATCCGGTGAATTGGAGCAGACAGCGGCAGATCTGGCACGCGCGGCGGAGCATACGGCGGCAAAGAAGGAGGCGGCGTGGCTAGCGGATTGTGGGCGCGATGGCATGAACATGCAGGAGCGGGCGGGGCGGCTCTCGGGCATTGCGGATCATGACAACCCCGATTTCGCATCGAGCATGGTGTGGGAGCCGAATGTCGCTCTCGATCGCGCACGGGCGTATTATCGCTGGCGCTATGACCACGATGCTCCCGAAGGGCAAGGGGCCGAAGCCCGTGCCGACGCCGCTGCACGCCATGCATTTTACGGCTTTGCGATTAAGACGCTCGCGGGCGCTGAAGTCGTTGAACGGGACGGCACGATCACCTCGACGGTCAAGTTGCTGCCCAGAAATACCGAGGAAGTGCGGAAGACAAGTCTGTATACCGATGCCGCGTGGCCCTCGAGCAACGAGGACGATGGTCTCACTCTGCATTTCTCTTCTTCGTGCCCCGGTGCTCAGGGGGCGGCGGGCCCCTCGCTTTCGCTTGAGTCGCTTGATCAAGGTGCCGCGCGGGAGTGCGAGGTGTGCCGGTTCAGTATTGGCGACGTGGGAAAGGCCCCCGCCGCATCGACGAGCATAGACAACGGCTTTGAGTACCATCTGCGAGCCTTCACGTTGGCGCTTGACGACTACGTGGCCGCGCGTCAACAGGAGCTCGACGAGCAGGCACGTTCACGTGGAGAGGCGGAACAGGTGAGTAGTGCATTTGAGGAGGCGATATTGGGCCTTTCGGGCAAACGGCCGCGTATCGCCCCTCCCGGTAGGGACGGGTGCATCGCGCTCGTCGTCGCATCCGCCACGCAAACGCCCGAAGACCTGCAATCGCCGTTTGCCACGACGGAGCACGTGGCAGAGCGCGGTGCCGTTTCGGCTTCGGTCCTCGCGCCCGACGAGGCGACGCGTCAAAACAACGTCCTCTCAGGGTTTTTCAGCTCCCTGGAAGGGCGCGTTGGGTCGGGAGGAGCGGTCGGTCTCGTTGATTCGGTGATGGATTTGTGGGGTGATCTACTCACTTCCTACGGTGAGTCGAGCGCCGGGATAGACCGCGCCTTTTCCGACCTTGCAGAGGGCCTGGGAAGGATCGGCATCGGCTCGGTGGGCACTTGGCTCAAGGATCGATTGCAGGGAATCGTGCGAACCCTTGGCATAGAGCCGGTCGACTTGAGACAGCGAAAGCCTGTGCTCACCGATAGCTCGCTCGTGGCATCGCGCGCGGGTATGCAGGATTATGCCCATATCCAAGGTGCATTGCGGAGCATTCCCGCCGGCGCAACGGATCCAGAGGCGATTTTGCAGGCCGTCGGCTATGCAGTGGGGGAACGCATCATGTCCATGGAATTCACCATTGCCGAAATCCCGCTGCCCGGCGGCGGCTCCCTGCCACTTACGGTGCGCGTGAGCGACATCGCGTCAATTGGGGGAGGCGGTTCGTGATGGGTGAGACATGCCGTGCGGAGGATCGCGCTCAGGCGACGGTCGAAATGGCCGTCGTCGCTCCCGTCATGCTGGTGCTTGCTCTGATTGTCTACAACGTGATGATGTTCGTGTCAGCTACAGCGCGGTTTGACCGGGTGGCGCCCGATGTCGTGCTCGCGCACGGTTTGGCGCCAGCGGGAGATGCGACGGGGGTGCTCTCGGGGGCATCTGCCGCGGCGCAGGTTGAGAAGCAGCTCGCACAAGCCATGGATGGTCATGAGGTACGCGTCGAAGTAGTGGTTGAGGGTGGTGAAGGGAGCGACGGCTCGGATCGTGGATCCCTGCTCAGCCTTGTGGGGAGTTTGCGGACCTATCGGTGCACCTTGCGATATCGTCCGTGGCCCCAGGGTCTTTCCATTGCAGGAGTGGACCTGGGGGCGCCGCTCGAGCTTGTCCACACCAAGGCCGTGACGGTCGATCCGTGGAAGTCGGGGGTGATTGTGTGACTTCCTGTCATGGGGCAGCTGCTAGTGTTGCAGTCTTCCGCGCGCTGCACGACCTTGGCTGGGAGGGGCAGGTCGAAGAGGCGAAGACGTTCGCGCGCCGTCTTGCGGGCTTCGTGGCTCTTCCCGCGACGGTCGGCGCAGGGCGTGTTCGCATCCTCGTGTTTCCCCGCTGCCGGTCGGTTCACACCTGGTTCATGCGGATTCCGCTGGATATCGCCTTCGTCGACGCATCCGGTCGTGTACTCGCACGCCACGATGGCGTTATGCCCTGGCGCATGCTTTCGTGCTCGGGGGCGGCGTTCGTTATCGAGCGCCCCTCGGCGCTATTGGCACTATCGGCGCGTGGCGGTGCGGGGACTATTTTTGGCAAAAACAAAAAACTTGCTTGACCGCTTGGAAAACTATGGGTATATTAATCACTGCTGTCAACGACAGCGCATATAGTGGCTGGGTAGCTCAGTTGGTAGAGCAGAGGACTGAAAATCCTCGTGTCAGGGGTTCGATTCCCTTCCCCGCCACCCTTTGAATTTGAAAGACCTCCCAAAAATGGGAGGTCTTTTGGTTTAGGTCTTCGATGTCTCATCGCGCTCGATGGGGGTATCCTAAGAACTTAGATAGGAATTGTGCACAGGGAGAGGTGTCCATGTTCGACAGGGTTCGCGGTGTCAATCTGTCTGGTTGGTTCATCTTGGAACCATGGGTCACGCCCTCATTGTTCGCCGCTACTGGTGCTTCCAACGACGGCGAGCTTCAGCAGGTGCTAGGACCCGCCGCCTATAACGAGCGCGTTCGCGAGCACTACGAGACGTTCGTCACCGAGCTCGACTTTAAGAGAATGTCGGCGATGGGGCTCAACGCCGTGCGCATTCCGCTTCCCTGGTATGCGTTTGGCGCGCAAAACGAGCATGAATCCTATATTTCCTGCATCGACTATATCGATCGCGCCATGGAATGGGCCAATAAATACGAGATGAAAGTTTTGCTTGATCTCGCGACGGTTCCTGGTGGCCAGGGGGATTCCAACAGCTCTCCCACCATACCCGATATCGTGGCCGACTGGCACTCTTCTGCAAATGGCCGTGCTACCGCGCTCGAAACCCTCGAGCGCCTTGCCGAGCGGTACGGCGAGCAAGAGCCCCTGCTTGGCATCGAGTTGCTCGATTCTCCCGTTATGAGCGTGCGCACGGGGCTTTTTTCCACCAGCGTGGGAATTCCCAGGCACTATCTGCGCAATTTCTATCGCGATGCGTATGAGGTCGTGCGCCGTCATATGCCAACGCGCAAGATGGTCGTCTTCTCCGATTCGGGCCATCCGGACGCCTGGAAGCGCTTCATGGCAGGTGAGCAGTACCAGAATGTGGTCATGGACCTGCACCTCTATCATTTCAGGGACGAGACCGCCCAGGACATCACGTCCCCCAAAGGGCTCACCGCCGCGCTCAATCGCAACAAGACGCTGATCCGCGAGGCAAAGAGCCTCAAGTTCCCTGTCATCGTTGGCGAGTGGTCGGGTGCCGCCGTGCTCTCGGGATCTTCGGTCACACCGGAGGGTCGCCGTGCCTATGAGCGCGTATTCGTTTCGAACCAGCTCGCAACGTTTGATGCGGCGGACGGCTGGTTCTTCCAAACGTGGAAGACCGAACGTCGTCTTCCCGCATGGGATGCGCGCGTGGCGCTTGCCCCACTCGAGCGTGCCATGATGGAGTAGCCCATGCCGAACACCGTTCGCTCTGGCGACCTTGAGAAACGTTCAGATGTCCCAGGGCTTCTTTCCCTGGTGGGCACGCCCATCGGCAATCTGGGAGACCTGTCCCCGCGTGCCGCCGAGACCTTTCGCACTGCGGACCTCATCTGCTGCGAGGACACGCGCGTCACCTCCAAGCTCCTGGCCCACCTCGGCATTTCAAAATCCCTTATGCGCTGCGATGACAACGTGATCGCCCAACGTGCCCCCGAGCTCGTGGAGCGTGTGCTCGCCGGTGAGCGCATCGCGTTCGCCTCGGACGCGGGCATGCCGAGCGTGTCCGATCCCGGTCAGGTGCTTGTTGAGCTCGTGCGCCGCGAAGGAGCCCCCGTGGAGGTCATTCCCGGCCCCTCGGCGTGTGTGACCGCCCTGGTCCTGTCGGGCATCCCGAGCGACCAGTTCTTCTTTGAGGGGTTTCTCCCGCGCAAGCACGGCGAGCGCGTGCGCAGGCTTCAGCGCCTCGCGTCCATTCCGGGCGCGCTCATCTTCTACGAGTCCCCGTATCGTGCGGAGGCATCGCTCAAGGCGATCGCCGAGGTGTTCCCGCAGCGTATGGTCGCGCTCTGCCGCGAGCTCACCAAGCTGCACGAGGAGGTCTTGCGCGCTCCTGCCCCAGAGCTGCATGAGCAGGTTGTGGCGCGTGGCGAGCTCAAGGGCGAGATGGTGATCGTGGTGGCGCCTCCCACCCAAGAGGAGCTTGAGCGCCATGAGGCCGCACTCGCCGCGGGATCTCAGGTGAACGCGGCTGCCGATCCCGACGAGCTGCTGCGTTCCGACATCGCCGAGGCCCTGGCTGCCGGGGAGCCCGCCAACGCCCTAGCCAAGCGCCTGGCCCAAAAGTATTCGCGCAAGAAGCGCGACGTCTACGCCAAGGTGCTCGAGCTGCAGCAGCAGTGACGTGCGTCCGGTGTGCCGATGGCACGTCCAACCCCAGCGCCCCCTTGTGCCAAAGGGGTCCGTCCCCCAATGGCACACCGGGCATTCCTGCTAGAATGAAGAATTGCATGAACAACCAGCGAGAAGGAAGCCGCGCATCATGAGCACGAAGCCGTCCTACTACATCACCACGCCCATCTATTACGTGAACGCCGACCCGCATCTGGGAACCGCGTACTCGACCATCATCGCCGACGTCCAGGCGCGCTATCGCCGTGCCGCCGGCTACAGCGTCAAGTTCCTGACCGGTATGGACGAGCACGGCCAGAAGGTGGCAGAAGCCGCCGAGAAGCACGGCATGACCCCGCAGGAGTGGTGCGACTCCCAGGCACCGCATTTCCACGATCTGTGGCGTGAGCTGGAGATCTCCAACGACGACTTCATCCGCACCACCGAGCCGCGCCAAAAGCGCGCCGTCCAGTATCTGTGGGAGCGCATGCAGGAGGCTGGCTACATTTACAAGGGCAGCTACGACGGTTGGTACTGCGTGCCGGACGAGACCTTCTTCACCGAGACCCAGGTCGAGAAGGCCGACGAGGCCCGCGGCACGGAAGGACAGCACCTCTGCCCCGACTGCGACCGCCCGCTCGAGCGCGTTAAGGAGGAGAGCTGGTTCTTCAAGCTCTCCGCGTTCCAGGACAAGCTGCTCGCCCTGTATGACGAGCACCCGGATTTTGTCCAGCCCGACTTCCGCATGAACGAAGTCCGTTCCTTCGTGGAGGGCGGCCTGAATGATCTTTCCGTCTCCCGCACCTCCTTCGACTGGGGCATCGAGGTGCCCTTCGACGCCGACCACGTCACCTATGTGTGGTTCGACGCCCTGACCAACTACATGACCGCCGTGGGCTACGGCGCCGAGGGCGACGAGGCCGCTGCGGACTTCGCCTACCGCTGGCCTGCGCAGACCCACATTGTGGGCAAGGACATCATCCGCTTCCATTGCGTGATTTGGCCCGCGATGCTCATGGCGCTGGGTGAAGCCCTGCCCGAGCACGTTTTTGCGCACGGCTTCCTTACCGTCAAGAACGAGGAGACCGGCAAGGCCGAGAAAATGTCCAAGTCCCGCGGCAACGCCATCGCCCCGCGCGAGGTCATCGAGAAGCTCGGCGTGGAGGGCTACCGCTACTACTTCATGACCGACGTCACCCCGGGCACCGACGGTGCCATCAGCTTTGGCCGCATGGAGCAGGTCTACAACGCCGATCTGGCCAACAGCTGGGGCAACCTGATCTCGCGCTCCACCAACATGTGCATCAAGTACTTCGACGGCGTCACGCCCGAGCGCGACGCCACGGCCGCCGGATACGCCGAGAATCCGCTGGCCGCGACCGCCGAGGGCATCTTCGAGCGCTATGCCGCCAAGATGGAGGCCTTCGCCTACGGCGATGCCGCCAAGGAGGTCATGGACCTCATCCACGCCGCCAACCACTACATCGAGGACTCCGAGCCCTGGACGCTCGCCAAGGATCCCGCGAAGGCGGGCGAGCTCGCCAACGTGATCTGGAACCTGCTCGAGGCCATCCGCATCTCTGCGCATCTGCTCATGCCGCTCATGCCGAGCACGAGCGCCGAGGCCCTGCGCCGCATCGGCTGCGAGGGCGAGGCCGCGACCGATGACATGGCCGCCGCCTGCGCGTGGGGCCAGCTCACTGCGGGGCTGCCGGTCGAGAAGGGCGACGCCCTGTTCCCGCGTCTGGGCTAACGATGACGACTTCCCCGCTGGCAAATCCCACCGCGACACGCGAGATGCTCGAGGCCTTTGGATTGGCGACCAAGCATCGCCTGGGCCAGAACTTCCTCGTCGACAACCATGTGATCGAGCGCATCATGGCGCTCGCCGACCTCTCCGGCTCCGAGCGCGTGCTCGAGGTGGGTCCCGGCATCGGCACGCTCACACTTGCGCTCCTTCAGGAAGCCGCGCACGTGACGTCCATCGAGATGGATTCCGAGCTTGAGCAGGTGTTGGCCGCGCATGCCATGGACCATGACAACTTCAGCTTCATCATGGGCGACGCACTCGCTGTCCCGCCGACGGCCATCGCCGAGGCGAGCGGCGGCGAGCCCACCATGCTCGTGGCGAACCTGCCCTATAACGTTGCCGCCACCATCATCTTGCAGTTCTTCCAGACCATGCCGAGCCTCACGCGTGCGGTCGTCATGGTGCAAAAAGAGGTGGCCGATCGCATCGCCGCCGTGGCGGGCACCAAAGCGTATGGCGCCTACACGGTAAAGCTTTCCCTGCATGGCGAGGTGACGGGGCGTTTTGAGGTGCCGCCACGCTGCTTCATGCCCGCCCCGCACGTGGACTCCGCCGTCGTGCGCATCGACCGCGTCGACGCCCTCGCGTGCGCCGGGCTGGCGTGCCTCGAATCGGATTATGCCCCGATCGATGCTGCGTGCGTGTCGCGCGTGGTCGACGCCGCATTCGCCCAGCGTCGGAAGACCATCCGCAACTCCATGAGCTCAAACGGTTTTGACAAGGCGGCACTCGACGTGGCGTTCGAGGCATGTGGCATTGCGCCCACCGCGCGCGCCGAGGCGCTCACCACGGATGAGTTCATCAAGCTCGCAGCCGTTCTTTCGGAATCGTTCGACTAGGACCTTTCGCACATGCCGATTGTCTACACCAAAAAGAACAAGACGTTCACGCTTCCTGCGCCTCAGGCACCGCTTTACGACACGCATGCCCATCTGCGGTCGTTTTGGGGGAAGGACAAAGGCATGGCGGACGTTTTCGCCCGCGCATACGAGGCTGGCGTTCGCTCGCTGGTTACCCTGTACGATCCCGTAGCCGATCGCAGTGAAGAGACTCCGGACGCCCGCGCGTTTTCCGCGTGGCTTAAGGCGGCGGTCAATTGCGCGGCGGAGAACGGTTCGCCGCTTGCCGTGAGGTACCTCGTGGGCGTGCATCCATATGGTGCCCCCGAGTACACCGATGCGCTGCATGCGCAGGTCGAGTCCGCGTTGGAAGATCCGCTCTGCGTGGGCGTGGGCGAGGTTGGCTTGGATTACCATTTCGATGCGGACGATGACATCGAGGCGGCTCCGCACGATCTGCAGATGGACGTCATGGCGCGGCAGGTCGAGCTTGCCGTTGCTCGCAATGTTCCGGTTGAGCTTCATCTTCGCGATGACTACGGGGATGAATCCCGCGAGGCCCATGCCGATGCAGCGCGCGTGCTCGAACAGGTGGGTGTTCCCGCTTCGGGTTGCGTGCTCCACTGCTTTGGTGAGGATCGCACCACCATGGAGCGCTTCCTTGCCCTTGGGTGCCACATTGCATTTGGCGGTGCTGCAACCTTTAAGCGCAACGATGCGGTCCGCGAGGCATTTGCCGCTTGTCCGCTCGACCGCTTGCTGCTCGAGACTGACTGCCCGTACATGGCGCCCGAGCCCATCCGCGGACTGGAGTGCGAGCCGGCCATGATCGCCCAGACCGCCGATGTGCTGGTATTCGACCGTGTGGATCGCACTGGCGAGCTACCGAAGACGGTCGCTCAGGCGGCGTGGGATAACGCGGTCGGCTTGTTTGGGTAGAAGGTCATACAGGGCGCGACATGAACCCGCGCGTTGCGTGAGCCAAGGAGATCGATACTATTGAGCAGCAAGAAGAAGACTCACGGCACTCGTGCGTCGCAGGATGACGGACGCCGCAAGGCGGAGGATGTCCGCGCCATGGAGACCGCGCGTGAGCTCCGCGCCCGTCGTGAAGCGGCGCAGGGTCCCGCGCCCATCGACAACGAACTGCACCGCGAACTGCCCCTCGCGCGCGTGGCGTACGGATTGCTCGCTGTCACCGTGTTCGCATTCATGGTGTCGCGTCTTGGCGTTTACCTAGGCAACCACGATCTGGAATCGGTTGCCAGTATAGCCACGACCCTGCTGTTCATCACCACGTTCGTGACATGGTTCATCTCACGCCATCAGGCGAAAAAGCTCACACAGGAGCGCGACGGGCGCTAATCTTCCGCTTGCGGCCAGCGAGCACAAGCTCAACGCAGCAGGCTCAAAGCAGCTACTTATGCCGCGTTCCAGTTGTCATAGCCCAGTGGATCGGCGACCTCGTTCACGACGACCGACTTGGCCGTACTCGGCCTGCCTTCGAACAAGCGGATCAGCCGGTCGAATTTTATCATGAGCCACTCGATTGGGTTGGGCTCCGGCACGGATTCCGCGGAGACGAGGTTGGCGCTTCCCACGGTTACATCCCCTTGCCGCAGGGAAATGGTGCCCACGGTTGCGCCCTGCTCGACGGCTCCGTCCAGTTTGTCATACTCCACGTCCTGCACGAGCTCATCGCCCAGACTAAATACGCTGAGCGTCGCGTTGGGGTCCTCGAGGGTGACCGCGGCAGTTCGGTCGCACCATGCGCTGCACGTCGCCTCGCCCACCAGCGGAACACCGTTGCGTGTGACGGGGGTGTTGATGTAGGGCACCGTAGCGATGTGGTCGTAGTACCAGTTCGCCAAAGCGAGCGTGTCGGCAAAGCGCGTGTCGTTGTCTGCTGCCCCGAAGATGGCCACGTAGACCTCGCCGCCGTTCTCGCGCGAGAACGCGCCAACAAAGCAGTTGCCCGCCTCCATCGTGGTGCCGGTCTTGCCGCCGATATTCCCCTCCTGTCCATGAATCTGGTTACGAACGGTCAGCGTGAGCGTGCGTTGGGTGCCGTCTGCGGAGGTCACGGAAATCGACGTGCGGTCGCTGTTGTCAATAGCGCGGAAGCTCTCGTTTTTCATGGCGGCAGAGAACACCGCGGTTATGTCGCGCGTAGTCGAATGCAGATCGCCCGCCCAACTGTCGAAATCGAGGCCATGGGGGTTCTCAAAAACCGTATCCGTGCAGCCCAGCTCCTTCGCCTTTTGGTTCATGGCCTCAATGAACGTGGAATAGGGGTCGGTGGTCGCAGGGTCGATCTTGGCTCCGGCGGCGATGGCGATCGCCGTTGCCGCATCGTTGCCGCTCATGACCATGAGGCCCGTGAGTGCGTCCTCCATGGTGAGGGCGTCTCCCTCCAAAAGGCCCAGGCTCGATTCGCCCACCGTCGCCGCGGCGTAGTCGACCGTGACGATATCGGTAAGCTCGCAGTGCTCAAGTGCCACCAGGGCGGTCATGACCTTGGTGACCGAGGCGATCTTGATGGGCTCGTCCGCATTGCGCTCATAGTAGGCCAGACCGTCTTGGCCCAGCACCATGGCATGTGGCGCGGTGATGTCGGGCAATTCGCCCTGTACGATGCCGCGGTCCGCCGCCGTGGTCCCCAGGATGACGTCACTTGTGCGAATTTCAGCATGGGCCGGTATGGGGAAGCCGGCGAAAAGGGCGAGGGCTGTGGCGAGGGCTGCGGCGATTGTGGCTGCGCGGGGTTTTCTCATAAGAACCTCTTTGGGGATTCGGAAGCCAGGGGAGTGCGCTCAGCGCGATGCCTCAAGATTACCGCAAATGATGTCCCACGTATAAAACGGCTACTTGGCATTTCGCTTAGCATTTGCTTAATGCATCTGTAAAGGGGTGCGCGGAAATGGAGTCTTCGCCATAATGGGCGTGGGTGAAAGGAGCATGCTATGGAGACGCCGCGCATTCTGGTCGTGGATGACGAGAAGACCATCACGGATTTGGTGGGTATCTATCTGCGTAACGAGGGCTATGACGTCACGCTGGCGTATACGGGCGCCGATGCGGCGCGGCTGATCTTGGAGCAAGAGTTCGACCTTGCTGTGCTGGACATCATGCTCCCCGACGTCGACGGTTTTGAGCTGCTGCGCACCATTCGCTCTGAGCGCACCTACCCCGTGATCATGCTCACCGCGCGCGATAGCCAGTCCGACAAGATAGAGGGTCTGACACTCGGCGCGGACGATTACATGGTCAAGCCGTTTCGCCCTCTTGAGTTGGTGGCGCGCTGCAAGGCGCAACTTCGCAGGTACACGAGTTACGGCAGTCGCGAGCAGGCTGTTGCTGCCGAGGAGGCGGGGCCCATCATCTCGTTCAACGGGCTCTCCATCAACAAGGATGCTCGCACGGTGACGGTGGACGAAAAGCCCGTGCGTTGCACGCCCCTCGAGTACTCGATTTTGCTGTATCTCGCCGAGCATCGCGGGAGCGTGGTGCCGGTTGAGGAGCTCTTCCGTGCCGTGTGGGACGAGGAGTTCATGGCAGGGTCCAACAACACCGTCATGGTGCACATCCGGCACCTGCGCGAGAAGCTGGGCGACGACGCCCAGAACCCGCGCTTCATCAAGAACATCTGGGGCGTCGGGTACACCATAGAAAAGTAGCAGGTTGCGTCTAGGTACACGAGCACAAATTTAACGATCGCCTGAATGAGCAGATCCAGAGGTACTTTGTAACGGGCGGCATGCCGGAAGTTATGCATCGCTGGGTGGCAACGCGCGATGTGGCACAGGTGGATGGCGTCCTCTCGGACCTGCTCGTTTCGTATACCAATGATTTTGCCAAGCATGGTGGGGCAGCCCAGTTTGCCAAAATCTCCCTTGCTTGGAACTCCCTACCATCGCAGCTTGCGCGCGAGAACAAGAAGTTTATGTGGGGGTTGGTGCGTGAAGGAGCCCGCGCACGCGAATATGAAGACGCGGTCTCTTGGCTGGTAGAGGCCGGTCTCATACGAAAGATTCCGCTTAATGACGCGAAGGGTGTGCCAGTTTCGGCCTATGACAGCCCCTCTGCGTTCAAGGTGTATTGTCTGGACGTTGGGCTCTTGCGGCGCCTGTCTCGCTTGGATGCCACGGCATTTTCGGAAAAGACGGCGCTGTTCGCGGAGTTTAAAGGAGCATTTGCCGAGAACTACGTGCCCCAGGCGCTGGTTCCGCAGCTCGATGCGAGCCCTCGTTACTGGACGAACGAGAAACCCAGGCATGAGGTCGACTTTCTGATTCAGGTGGGTAACGAGCTGGTGCCTGTCGAGGTCAAGTCGGGCGAGGTCGTGCATTCTGCCAGCCTTAAGTACTACGCAAAAAAAACATGCAGACTCAACGCCGCTCAGGGTGAGATTTTCGCAGCGCAATCTCACGCTGAACAACGGGGTGCTCAACTTGCCGCTCTATATGGTAGACAGGGGGGTCGAGTTCATTACGAAGGCCATGCAGGAGACCGAGCGGTAACGTTGGGTTCCAAAATCTTGCAACGCAGCGTGTCAAGATTCGTATCAATCTTGCCATGTAGGATTGCAAGATTTGGTTCTGCGAGAAATGGTTTCTCGCTTGAGGTCAACCCATTGTTGTGGAGGGTACGTGAGGGAATAAATAAACGATGACGGAGTGAGTGGGGGCGCGCTATCCAATCCGCCAGCCTTTCACGGTGGTTTGCATGATGTCGAGGATGCTGTGGCGGATATTGGGCGGGCAGGAACGGAACAGTTTGATGGCGTGAAGCTCCTCCTCGGTGAGGGGTTCGTAACGGGCGGGCTCGTCATGCTCGGGGGTGGAGGCAAACCCGAGGATGTCGTTGGGCGTGCAGCAAAGGCGTTCGGCCAGGGCGGTGATACGCCCTGCCCCCAATTCAATGCGCCCGCTCTCCCAAGAACTGTACGTCGCTTTGCTTACACCAAGGTCGTAGGCGATTTCCGTCTGCGTAAGGCCACGCGCTTTGCGCAGTCGGGCAAGTTGCGTCTTACCCCGCTCAGTTTTGTCTTGCTTACCCATTTGGTGCCTCCAGTTTTAGCGATAGGAAACACACTGCTGGGTTTTCTGTAATTAGTTCAGTAGTAATAAATATTATGGAGAGAATCGCCTAAAGGGTTTATTAATAGTAAACTTGACCAAGCGATAAGCTGATATCCACCGTCCGCATATTTTAGGGGGGAGGGGTATCGGTAATTGCCGTTGCCAATAGGCGGCGTGTCCATACCCTCTTGTCGACGTGGTGCCAAGAGCAGACCTCGGTGGGTTGGGGAATGTATAGCGGACGTTTTGTCGGTCATGCACCGGGTGGGCGTAGCCACAGGGCTCGCCGCAACCTGCGTTCGCTTTTGCGTTTCCCGCCCTCGATAGGAATGTTCTTAAGGCGGTGATGTACGTGCAGTGGTATGTGATTCAGGTAATGAAAGGGCGCGAAGACGCCATGGCCGCGCTCATTGGCCGCGTGGTGCCCAAGTGCCTGTTGCAAGAAGTGTTTTCACCTAAATACGAGACCGAGATCAAGGTTCGCGGCCGGTGGGTCCCCGTGCAAAAGCCCTTGCTGCCGGGGTACCTCATCGCGATTTGCGATGACCCCAAAGCGGTCGAGGCCATGCTGCTCGATATGGACGAATTCGCGAGGCTGCTGGCCCAAGGCAATGAGTTTGTACCGCTGACACCCGACGAGGTCGAGATCATTGGTGGCTTCACCAAGCCTGGGAACCGCGTGGTGCCCATGAGCACGGGCGTGAAAGACGGCGACCGCGTGGTGATAACGGGCGGTCCGTTGGTAGGGCACGAGGCGATGGTCAAGGAGATCTGGCGCCGCAAGAGCACTGCGGTGCTGGAGATCGACGTATGCGGCCGCAAAGTGTCCACGCGCGTGGGCCTGGGCGTGCTTTCCAAGGAGAAATGGCTGATGAAGGACTTGCAAGGAGCCCGCAATGTCGCGCCGGAACGAGGTGTGGCATGAGCCGGGGGGGGGGGACAGTCTCAAATGCCAATTGCAGGCTGTGCTGATGTGAGCGGAGCGAATACGAAGGGCGAGGGGGTTGGCGAGATGCCGACTGCCGAGTTTTCTGCAGCCGGGGCAGCCAACGTGCCCAGTGCAAGCGCATCCGGTGATGTGAATGCTGCCGATGCGGTACAAGCGGACGTTGTCCCTGCGGATCTTCGAACGCCGGTGGCTGGAACGCGTGATCGCGCACGAGAGGAGGAGCGCTCGGTGCGCCGACTCACGCTCATGCGCAGCGCCCAGGCCTTCGACCGCGAGCGCCTGGGGTACCGCTTCGTGAAGAGGGGCTTCGACATCGTCTTCTCCGCGCTCGTGATCGCCGTCGGCCTCGTGCCGTCCGCGGTGTTGTGCGCCGCGATCGCCGTCGAGAGCCCGGGATGCCCGCTGTACCGCCAGAGGCGCGTGGGGCGCATCGGCGCGGACGGCAGGCCCCGCGAGTTCACCATGTGGAAGTTCCGCTCCATGGTGAAGGGCGCCGACAAGATGAAGGACGCCCTGCTGGCCGAGAACGAGGTCGAGGGCCCCATGTTCAAGATGAGGGACGACCCGCGCGTCACGCGCATCGGCCGCTTCATCCGCAGGCACTCCATCGACGAGTTCCCGCAGTTCCTCAACGTGTTCATGGGCGACATGTCCGTGGTGGGCCCGCGCCCGCCGCTTCCGCGCGAGGTCGCGCAGTACGACGAGTGGGCCATGCAGCGCCTGGCCGTGAAGCCGGGCCTCACCGGCCCCTGGCAGGTGGGCGGCCGCTCGGACGTGGACTTCGACGACATGGTGCGGCTGGACCTTGGCTACATCGCGCGCCGCGGCGTGATGACGGACCTGAAGCTGATCCTGCAGACCGTCGCCGTGGTCTTTACCGGGAAGGGGGCGGCGTATGAACTGCGCCCCGAAACTTGGACGCGATAAATCATAACCGCTAAGCGGCCTC